>NZ_ATVH01000015.1:300000-470181 GCF_000420625.1 Fodinicurvata sediminis DSM 21159
GGCTACTTCACGCTGGGCGCCGTGATCTCGGCGGACATGGACCTGATCGGGCAGCTTCAGCCGCACACACCGACCCGCTTCGTAAAGGTCGACATGGACCAGGCGCTGGCCGCCCGGAAAGAGCGTACCGCCCTGCGCGGCAGAATCGAGGATGCGCTCAAGTAAACAACAAGAAACAGAAAACCACATAACGATTTCAACAGAGGAGGTGGAGAAAATGGTAAGGTTCATCGCAACACTGGCAGTCGCCACGGCCCTTGCGGGTCCGGCTGTCGCACAGGACGCTTGGTTCCCCTACGAGGCCGAGGAAGTCACACCGGCCTTCTCGGCGGACGGCGAGGTCAGCAAGGTCGAGTACGTGCCGCTGGAGAAGGCCTCCGAGCCATGGGAGATCTGCGTCTCCTTTCCCCACATGAAGGATGCCTACTGGCTGGGTGTCGATTACGGCGTGGTCGAGGAAGCCAAGCGCCTCGGCGTCAACCTGAACGTCGTCGAGGCCGGTGGTTATACCGAATTGGCCAACCAGCTCAGCCAGATCGAGGACTGCGTGGCCGGCGGTGCGGATGCCGTCATCATCGGCGCCATCTCGCTGGACGGACTGAACAACCTGGTGGACGAATTGGCGGAAGACGACGTTCCGGTGATCGACGTGATCAACGGCATTTCTTCCGAGAATGTCACCGCCAAGTCGCTGGTGTCCTTCCGAACCATGGGCTCCAGTGCCGGCGAGTACCTGGCCGAGAAGCACCCCGAGGGCAGCGACCCGATTCAGGTCGGCTGGTTCCCAGGTCCGGCGGGCGCCGGCTGGGTGGAGGCCGCGCATGCGGGCTTCATGGAGGCCGTGGAAGGCTCGGCCATCGAGGTGCTGGAGCCGCGCTATGGCGACACCGGCAAGGAAGCCCAGCAGGGCCTGGTCGAAGACGTGCTGCGTGCCAACCCGGATGTGCGCTACATCGCTGGCACGGCCGTGACCGCCGAGGCCGCCCAGGGCATCATCCGCGAGCGTGATCTGGTGGGCGAAGTCGATCTGATCTCCTTCTACATGACACCCGGTGTCTACGAGGGCATCGAGCGCGGCTTCATCCTGGCCGCACCGGCGGATTCCATGGTCATTCAGGGCCGTATCGCCGTCGACCAGGCGGTCCGTGTCCTTGAGGGCGAGGACTACGTCAAGCACGTGGGGCCGGAGATCTTCGTGGTCGACCAGGACAACATCGGCGACGTCGAGCGCACGAACATCCTACCACCGCAGGGGTTCAGCCCGGTCTTTTCCGTCGAAGCAGAGTAAACCCTGTGCCTGTTCCGGGAGTGGCTCTTGCGGCCGCTCCCGGCCTTTTTCTTTGCGTCAGGCCATGCAGGCCTTTCCGTCGCGTACAGCGCCTGGACGGATCCTGCAGAGCGTGCGCCGGGTATGCCTGAAATGCAGACAGTCATCGAAACATCAGCCCTGACCAAGCGCTATCCGGGGGTCGTTGCCCTGGGTGCCGTAGACTTCGATCTGAAGGCGGGCGAGGTTCACGTTCTTTTCGGCGAGAATGGCGCTGGCAAGTCCACCCTGATCGCCATGATCGCGGGGGCCAGCCAGCCGAGCAGCGGCAGTTTTCGCGTGAACGGTGCGGAGGTGGATTTCCAGTCTGTTGCCGATGCGCGCGAGAAGGGGATCTCGGCCGTCTTCCAGGAGTTTTCCCTGGTGCCCACCATGACGGTGGCCGAGAACATCTTTCTGGGGGACGAACCAAGGCGTCACGGCTTTACCGACAAGTCGGGAATGATTCGCCGGTCCCGTGAACTGTTCGAACAACTCGACTTTCACATCGACCCCAAGGCCCTGGTCAGCACGCTCAGCCGGGCCGAACAGCAGATGGTGGAGATCGCCAAGGCTTTCCACGGGCAGCTCTCGATCCTGATCCTGGACGAGCCCACGGCGTCCCTGACCGACCGGGAGGTCGATCACCTGTTCAAGGTGGTGGAGCAGATGAAGGCGCGCGGGGTCGGGGTCATCTACATCTCGCACCGCATGCAGGAGCTCAAGCGCATCGCCGACCGGGTCACGGTGCTGCGCGACGGGCGCAAGATCGCGACGGTTTCCATGGAAGAGACCAGCGAGGAGAAGCTGGTCGAATTGATGGTGGGCCGGGCGATCGATGAAATCTATCCGGCCATCGAAGCACGTCCGGGTGCCCCGGTCCTGGAGGTCGAGGGCCTGAAGACCACAGGGGTCGCGGAGGCTTCGCTGACCGTGCGGCCCGGCGAGATTCTGGGCGTGGCGGGTCTGGTGGGCTCCGGCAAGTCACGCTGTTTCCGGGCCATCTTCGGTCTGCAGCCGATTACGGCGGGGCGGGTGCGCCTGAAGGGCAGCGATGTCACGGGTGCGAGCAGCCGCCACATGATGGGGCAGGGCGTCTATTACCTGCCTCCTGACCGCAAGAGCGAGGGCTTGCAACTGGCCTTCACCTCGCGTGCCAATCTGATCCAGGGGGTCATGGTCTGCGCCTCCAGCCGCCTGGGCCTGCTGCCCCGCAAAGAAATGCATGCCAAGGCCGAAGCCGTGGCGGAGTCGGTGGAGTTGCCGCCGGCTTACCGCGATCGCCTGGCGGCCCAGCTGTCTGGGGGTAACCAGCAGAAGACCCTGTTCGGGCGCGGCCTGGGCAAGGACTATGACCTCTATATTTTCGACGAACCCACGGTGGGCGTCGACATGGGCGCACGCGCGGCAATCTATGGCCTGATCAAGCGCCTGACGGAAAGCGGCAAGGCGGTGGTGGTCATCTCGTCAGACCTGCCCGAGGTGATGAACCTTTCCCACCGCCTTCTGGTGTTTTCACATGGACGGATCTCGGCGGAACTGCCGCGCGAGGAGATCAGTGAAGCCGCCGTCCTGGCACATTTTTTCGAGGAATAGGTCGATGACGGACAATGCGACAACACCACAGGAGACAGCCGGGCGCCGGACGGCTTTGCAGGGTCTGCGCGCCATCTTCATTAAGCTGGGGGTGCTGCCCTTTTTCCTGGCCGGTGCCCTGGTCATCTTCACCATCCTTTCGGATCGCTTCCTGACATTCGACAACATGACCAATGTCTTCCGGCAGTCGGTCTATCTGACGCTGGTGTCCATGGGGCAGATGCTGGCCCTGATCACGGGAGGCTTCGATCTTTCGGTCGGCGCAGTTGTGGCGCTCACCTCGGTGGTTTCGGCGCTGGCCATGGTCGCATTGGTCGGCATCTTTCCCGATGCCGTCTGGCTGGTGATCATCCTGGGCATGCTGGCCGGACTTGGCGCATCGCTGTTGGTGGGCCTGGTCAACGGGGCCGGCGTGGCCTTCTTCGGAGTTTCGCCCTTCATCATGACCCTGGGTGTCAGCTCGGTGGTGGCGGGCATCTCACTGTTTTTGACCGGCGGCGTCCCCGTTTCCGGCATGCCCTATGCTTTCGCGGATGCCTTCGGTTTCGGCCGCCTCTGGGATATCCCGGTGCCGGTGATCGTTGCGCTGGTCGCCATCCTGGCCATGTGGGTTTTCATGGAACGCATGCGCACCGGTGCGCACATCTATGCCGTGGGCGGCAACATCAAGGCCGCCGTGCTGTCGGCCATTGACACCAAGCGCACCCTCATCATCGCCTATGTGCTCTGTGCCCTGGCCGCCTCGGTGGCCGGCCTGTTGCTGACCGCCCGCGTGGAATCCGGCGAGGCCAACCTGGGCGGATCCATCGCCCTGGAATCCATCGCCGCCTGTGTGATCGCCGGTGTGTCCCTGCGCGGCGGCATCGGACGGGTGATCAATGTGGTGTTGGGGGCCTATTTCATCACACTGGCGCAGAACGGCATGAACCTGGCCCAGATCAGCTCCTACATGCAGATGGTCCTGCTGGGCGGCCTGCTGATCCTGGCGGTCATCTTCGACCAACTGCGCTACCGCATGATGATGGGGCGGGCGTAGGGCTGGCCCTGATCTCTCCCAGCCTAGCGTGCCGGCCTGTTTGTTGTCGCTCCCAAGCGCGTTGACCCGCTTCTGATCGGCCGCGGATACTTCGATCCAAAGAAATCGCGGTTCATGATGTATAAGGAGTGGAAGACCATGGCATCGAGTCTAGAATGTTTTTCTGGGTGAAGGAATCCCCCGCGATTCCGTCACCCAGAAAAACGCTCTAGCCGCGCGACCAGCAGTTTGATTGTCTTGCTTACCCTAGCACGCCCAGCATGTTGTCGCGGATGGCGCTCATGTGCTGGGTCATGAGTTTCTGGGCGCTTTCCGGATCGCGGTCGGAGATTGCCTGGACGATGGCGCTGTGTTGCTGGTCGTAGTGCGTACGCGTGTCGGCCGAAACCGTACGCTTCTTCAGGCGGTACCAGTTGGGTTCGTTGCGGATGGCGTTGATGGCGTCGCAGTAGTCGATCAGCAGGGCATTCTTGGTGGCGTGGAAGATGGCCATGTGCAGCTCGGCGTCCCAGTGCTCGAACTCCGAAAGGCCGCGAGCCGAAAGCGAGGCGCGCAGGGCGGCCTGAATCCGCTCGATATCCTCGTTGCCGCCGCGGCTGGCAGCAAGCGCCGCCACATGCGGTTCGATAATAAGCCGGACTTCCATCAGGTCGGCCGGACTGGCGTTGCGCATGCGCCGCGACAGGAAGCTGCCGCTGGAGCGGTTGGGCACCTGGGCCACGAAGGTTCCCCGGCCGATCTGACGTGTCAGGAAACCGTCGTGTTCCAGTTGTACCAAGGCCGCGCGCAGGGTGTTGCGTGCCACACCCAGCCGGTTGGCCAGATCGCGTTCCGACGGCAACTGCTGTCCCAGCACGAATTCGCCACTTTCAATGCGGCTTAACAGCTCCTGCATGGCTGTGGCGGCTGCGCGCCCGAGGTGTGGATTTTGAATCTGGTTCATGGCTATACCATTCTTGATCCAATCTTGATCCGGCGCAAACAAAAATTCTCAGGAAAGCTAAATTCGGGTTGACAGATCCAAGCCTCCGCAGTGAGTATTGGCTCAATTAAAAACCAATGGTTCATAATTGGTTTAACAAAAACAAGAAGCTGGAGGGGGCGTTCCCAACGATGAAGATCGCTGCGTATCACCTGGATGGAAAGCCGGGGCTGGGCATAGTGTCCGCCGACGGCAGCAGCCTTGCGCCTTTTGACCTCAACGGGAATGCCGCTGAAAAGGGCGTTCTGGCCTTGGTTGATCCGGAGGCGGGGCGTCCGACTGCAACCTCGGAAAAGCTGCCGCTGTCGGCCGTGAAGCTGCGTGCGCCGGTTCCGCATCCGCGTCGCAACATCTTCTGTGTCGGCAAGAACTATTATGAGCACGCACACGAGTTTGCGGGCAGCGGCTTCGATTCCGGTGCGGCCTCGGGCGCGGTGCCGGATGCGCCGATCATCTTCTCCAAGGTTCCGGAATGCGTCAGCGCCGCCGGCGATCCCATCCCGGTGGACTCCCGTGTCAGCAGCGCCATCGATTATGAAGCCGAGTTGGCGGTCATAATTGGCCGTGGCGGACGTGGTATCTCCAAGGACAAGGCCATGGAGCACGTCTGGGGCTATACCATCGTCAACGACATAACGGCGCGCGACCTGCAGGGGCGCCACAAGCAATGGCTGATCGGCAAGTCCCAGGACGGGTTCTGCCCCATGGGGCCGGTGGCCGTCACGGCGGACGAACTGGACCTGTCGAAGTCCTGGGTGCGCTGCCACGTCAATGGCGAGCTGCGCCAGGAAGCGCCGATTTCGGCCCTGATTTTCGACATTCCCACTCTGATCGAGACACTGTCGGCGGGCATCACGCTCTATCCCGGCGATGTCATTGCTACGGGAACGCCCGCCGGTGTGGGAATCGGCTTTCAGCCGCCGCGCTATCTGCGTCCGGGAGACCGGGTTGCCGTGGACATCGATGGCATCGGTCGTCTGGAGAATCCGGTTTCCAGCTATCACGAAGCAATGCGAGGAGCCGTGGCATGAGCACTCAGACAGTCGAACGCATGGCCGTCGAGGTGGACGGCGAGGGCACGCCCGTCGTGATGGTTCACGGCCTGGGTGGGACCTCGAATACCTTCACACCGCAGATGGGTCTGTTCCGCAACGGCTATCGCGTGATCCGGCCCGACCTGCCCGGTTCGGGGCGCAGCCCGCATACGGGTGAGCTCTCCATTTCCGGTTTCGTCGCCACACTGGCCAAGGCCTGCCGTGTTCTGGGCGTCGACAAGGCGCATTTTGTCGGACATTCGCTGGGCACCATCGTCTGCCAGCACATGGCCATGGAGCATCCCGCTCTGGTGCGCAGCCTTTCCCTCTTCGGGCCGATCGCCGAGCCTCCGGATGCTGCGCGCAAGGGCCTGAAGGACCGGGCTGCCAAGGCGCGCGCCGAGGGCATGGCGGACATCGCCGATGCCATCGTACAGGCAGCGACAGCGGCCGAGACGAAGGAGAAAAACCCTCTGGCCGTGGCGCTGGTGCGTGAGATGGTGATGCGTCAGCCGGCTGATGGCTATGCCGCCACCTGCGAGGCGCTGGCAGGAGCAAGTGCGGCCGACGCTGCTCGTATTCGCTGCCCGGTTCTGTTGGTGACAGGCGACGAGGATGGCGTGGCGCCGGCTTCGGGGGCCCGATCCATGGGAGAGAAAATGGAAAAGGCACGCACGAAGATACTGAATCGTTGCGGTCACTGGACAACCTTTGAGAAGGTCGAGGACGTAAACCGCGAATTGAGAGATTTCATGGCTTCCGTACGTACAGCTTGATCGGACAGGCGGTCCCGGGTGCGCCTCTTGAGCGCCAATAAAAGACAACGGGATTGCCGCTAGGGAGGACGCGATATGGGCGAGTATCTTTTTACGAATGTGCGCATTCTGGACGGTAGTGGGGATCATCCCTATACCGGTGAGGTCCTGGTGCAGGGCAATCGGATCAAGCAGGTGAGCCGTGGCGGCCGCAGCGGGTCCGGCGGCGGCCATACCGTGATCGACGGGGCGGGTGCGACTCTGATGCCCGGCATGACGGAAGCACACACCCATCTGTCCTGGAACGACCAGCCATCTCTGGAGGCCATCCAACAGATGCCGCTCGAGGAGCACACGCTTTTCACCGCGGAGATGGCCAAGCGCTACATCGAGATGGGTTTCACCTCCTGCATGGGGGCGGCCTCGGCCAAGGCGCGCCTGGACGTGGTCATCCGTGATGCCATCAACCAGGGCCGCATCCCGGGGCCGCGCTATTCCGCCGCCAGCCAGGAGATCACCACCCTGGGCGGGCTGGGGGACACCTCGCCGCCGCACCTGGACTTCCCGGAAATGTCCTTTGGCTGCATCGTCTCCGGCGTCGAGGAGATGCGCCGTGCCGTTCGTCAGTTCATCAAGTACGGTTGCGACACCATCAAGCTGAACCTTTCGGGCGAAGAAATCGCCGGCGTGCCCGCCGAGGAAACGCCGATGACCGACGAGGAAGCCGCGGTGGCCGTGTCTGAGGCCAAGCGGCGTGGCTTGCGCGTTGCAGCCCATGCGCGTTCCAACGAGTCCATCAAGATGTGCATTCGGCACGGCATCGAGATCATCTATCATGCCTCCTTCGCGGATGAGGAGACGCTGGACCTGCTGGAGGCCAACAAGGACAAGCATTTCGTGGCGCCGGGACTGGCCTGGCTGATCCGTACGTCCAAGAATGCAGCGGAGTACGGCGTACACCCCGACTCGAGCCTGGGCATGATGTACGCGCGTGAAGCGGAAATCGCCACCGATACCATGCGCAAGATGCACAGGCGCGGTATTCGCGTGCTGCCGGGTGGGGATTACGGCTTCGCGTGGATCCCGCACGGCACCAATGCCAAGGACCTGGAGTACTTCGTCGACCTGGTGGGCATGTCGCCCATGGAGGCCATCGTTTCCGCCACCAAGCTGGGTGGCCAGATCATGGGACGGCCCGATGAGCTTGGCCTGGTGAAGGAAGGCTATCTGGCCGACCTGATTCTGGTTGACGGGGATCCGTTGGCCAATATCCGCATTTTGCAAGAACGTGCGCGCATTCTCGCTGTCATGAAGGACGGCAGCTTCTACCGTGCACCGGACGTGACGGCACAGGGGCGTTCTTCCCTGCGCTGGGCCGGCTGAAGGCGCGCGCAGGATCATGCGGCTTTTCCTCCTGACCTTCCTGAACGGGCTGACGCTGGCGGCGCTGTACTTTATCGTGGCCAGCGGCTTCTCCCTGGTTTTCGGGTTGATGCGCAACGTGAACCTGGCGCATGGATCGCTTTACCTGCTGGGGGGGTACATCGGCTTCGAGGTCGCCAACAGCACGGGCTCCTGGTATCTCGCCGTCCTGGCCGGATTTCTCTCCATGGCGATTGCCGGTGTTCTGCTTCAGCTCCTGGTGTTCCGCTACATGGAAGGCCAGGAACTGCGTCAGACGCTGGTGACGATCGCACTGTCGATCATCCTCGCGGACCTCATGCTGGCCGTCTGGTCGGGTGTTTCCTATCAGTTCACGCCGCCCGCGTGGCTGTTCGGAGCCACACCGATGCCCTTCATCAATGCCTATCCGACCTACCGGCTTTTCACGCTAGCGGCGGCGATTGCCATTGGCATCGCCCTGTGGCTGTTCCTGAACCGCACCCGGATCGGCATCATGATCCGCGCCGGGGTGGACGATCGTGGCATGCTGTCGGCCTCGGGCGTCAATGTGCAGCTTCTGTTCTGCGTCACCTTTGCCATTGGCGCCGGGCTTGCCGGCCTGGCTGGCGTGCTGGGTGGATCCGCCCTGTCGATCGCGCCGGGCGAGGATATACGTTTCCTGCTGGCTTCGCTGATTGTCGTGATCGTCGGCGGCATGGGATCCATTCCCGGAGCGGCGATCGGCGCCTTGCTGATCGGCATGACCGAGCAGTTCGGGCTGGCCTACTTCCCGACCTATGGGGTCGTCTTCTCGTTCCTGGTCATGGTGGTCGTCCTTGCCATCCGGCCCCAGGGCATACTCGGACGGGCATAGGAGCAGGGCATGGCCTCGATCACTGACGAGACAGCGGAAAAAAAGACGTCCCCCGTCCTGCCATCCTTGTTGCGGGGGGTTCGCTGGTATCATGTTGTCGTCGCTGCCCTGCTGCTGATCTATCCTCTGATCGCTACGGACTTCTGGACCGTCCAGATCGGCGCGCAAAGCCTGATCCTGGGCCTCATAGGCCTGTCGTTGATGCTGTTGGCCGGCTATGGCGGCATGGTATCGCTGTCGCAGTTGACCGTGGCCGGACTTGCCGGCTATCTGGTGGCGATCTTCGGGAACGCGGAATGGCCCGCCTGGCTGATGCTGGTGGGGGCGGTCAGCCTGGCGACCGTGGCCGCCGTGCTGATCGGCTGGATCTCGGCGCGCACCAGCGGCATCTACACCATCATGATCACGCTGGCGATCTCGGTGGCCTTCTATTACCTGGTGCTGCAGAACGATCCCATCTTCAACTCCTTCAACGGCTTTTCCGGGGTGCGTCCCCCCGAGGTCTTCGGTGTGGATTGGCGCGCGCCACTGCCCTTCTTCTACCTGACCCTGGCTGTGGTGGGCGCCTGCTATCTGTTCGTGCTCTATCTCTCGCGCACGCCTTTCGGGCTGGCCCTGCAGGCCGTGCGCGACAATCCACGACGCATGGCGTCCCTGGGGTTCAACGTCACCGCCCATCGCGTGGCCGCACATGGCGTGGCCGGTGTCCTGGCCGGTATCGGCGGGGTCCTTCTGGTTTGGCAGAACGGACAGATCTCCCCGGGATCGGTCGGAATTGGGCCCGTGATCGATATTCTGATCCTGACAGTCCTGGGCGGGTTGGCCCATCCGGTCGGTCCTTTCATCGGTGCCGTTATCTTCATTTTGATGGAGAACTTTGCCATCGATCTGATCGACCGGGAACGCTTCAATACGGTGATCGGGGCGGTGTTCCTGGTGATCGTGCTCTTTTCGCCAGACGGGGTGCTTGGCCTTTGGGGCAAGCTGAAATCCTGGCTGGCGCGACAGTCTGCCCGCAACAGGGTGGACCAATGGTAGGTGCTGAGTTCATGCAGGCATGCCGTCTGACATGGCCGAACTCAGACAAACAGTGAGGGAGGAAAAGAAGAGATGTTGAGAAAATTATTGTCCATGACGGCGGCCGCTGCCCTGGTGGCCGGAGCCGGGGCCGCAACGGCCGACGAGCACCCAATCAAGCTGGGCGGTCTTGCCACACTGGAAGGCCCCTTTGCCGTGCCGGGCGAAGACGGTATCCGCGGCATCCGCATGGCCCTGGAAAAATTCGGCCATGAGGCCGGTGGGCGTGAAATCGAACTGATCACCGCTTCATCCGATGCCTCTCCGGACAGTGCAGTCAATGCGGCCCGGCGTCTGGTGGAGAATGACGAAGTGGATGTCCTTGTCGGACCGCTTTCGGGCTCCGAAGGCATCGCCGTCAAGGATTATGCCAAGAATCATCCCGACACGACCTTCGTGAACGGCAGCTCCGCTGCCCAGCGCACGACCCTGGACGATCCGTCCGAGAATTTCTTCCGTTTCTCCACGGACGGCGCGCAGTGGCAGGCCGGCCTGGGCGAATATGCCTATGAGGAAAAGGGTTATGAGAAGGTGGCCATCGTGGCCGAGGACTATTCCTTTCCCTACTCGCTGGTCATGGGCTTCATGACTGACTTCTGTGCCCTGGGCGGGCAGGTTGTCGAGAAGTTCTACGTGCCGTTGGGAACCCGTGACTATGCCACCACCGTGGCTTCGATCCCGCAGGATATCGATGCGCTCTATGTTGCCCTGGGCGGCTCGGACGCCATCAACTTCCTGTCCCAGTACCAGCAGATGGGCAGTGCAAAGCCGATGATTGCCGGCTCGATCACGGTCGACCAGTCGGTGCTGGGGGCCAAGGGGCAGCAGCGCGACTACCTGGCCGGAACCATCACGGCGGGTCCGATCGCCGACAACTGGGACGATCCCAAGTGGGTGGAGTTCAAGGAAACCTATGCCGAGATGTTCGACGATGGCCTGCCGTCGCCGTCGCTGTTCGCGCATGCCTATTACGTGAACACTCTGGCTGTGCTCACCGCCCTGGACGAGGTGGACGGTGATCTGTCCAATGGCCAGCAGGCCTTCCGCGAAGCCCTGCAGAACCTGGAGCTGGAGACACCGACCGGCACCATCTCGGTTGACGAGAACCGTAATGCCGTGGCCGACATCTTCATCACCGAAGTCGTGAAGGACGGTGAGGGCGGCCTCTACAACGAGGTCGTGAAAATCGTGCCGGAAGTGAACCAGACCCTTGGTCAGCCAGAAGAAGAGTTTTTGGCCAATGGCTTTGCTTCCCGTGACAACCCCTCCTGCCCGTAAACGCGAGGAGGCTGTCATGATGGAAAACGGCAGACAGAAGGCCTTGCGCAAATGAGTGCGGTTGCCTCTGCCGGTTTCACCGAAACGGTGGCGGCTCATGCCCTGGAACTCCAGGGTGTGAGCCGCACCTTCGGTGCCCTGGTTGCACTGAACGACGTGACGATGAAGGTCCAGGCCGGAGAACGGCGGGCCGTCTTCGGCGCGAACGGAGCCGGAAAGACCACACTGTTTAATGCCATCACGGGGGACTTCCCGCCAACGGCCGGACGGATCCGGCTTTTCGGCGAGGATGTGACCACGATGCCGCCGCAGGAGCGCATAAGACGCGGCCTGCGACGGACCTACCAGTCTTCCCTTCTGTTCAAGGGGCTGACGGTTTTCGACAATCTTTATCTCGCGGCACGCGGTGTCGGCAGCAAGCGTTTCTCCATGCGCCGGCCGGGTGACGACGATGCGACCATCGAGGCGGCGCACAGGATGATGCATGCCGCCCATCTGGACAGGCTTGAGAAGACGCCGGTCTCCGAGCTGGCTCATGGCCAGCAGCGACAGCTGGAAATCGGCATGGCGCTGGCCGGAGCGCCGCGGATGATCCTGTTCGACGAACCGGCTGCCGGGCTTTCCCCGGCTGAACGGCGCGAGTTGGTGGATATCCTGCGCGCCCTGCCCAAGCATATCGGCTACGTCATCATCGAACACGACCTGGATGTTGCCCTGCGCGTCGTGGAGTACTGCACGGTCATGCACAACGGTGCGGTCTTCAAGGAAGGCACACCTGACGAGATCGAGAGCGATCCGGAGGTACAGAAGATTTACCTGGGAGGCGGGCATGACTGATGCGCAACAGGCCGGCACCGGGCAGTCGCCTGTCCTGACGGTCCGCGATCTGCATGTCTATTATGGCCAGGCCCATGCCCTGCAGGGTGTGTCCTTCGACCTGCATCATGGCGTTCTGGGTATTGTGGGCCGCAACGGCATGGGCAAGACCACGCTGTGCAATGCCATCATGGGCCTGACGCCTTCGACGCGCGGCTCTATCCAGCTGAAAGGCCGCGAACTGCGCGGCATGACACCGAATGCCATCGTTGAGCGGGGCATCGGTTACGTGCCCCAGGGACGTCGTGTATGGCCATCGCTCTCCGTGGATGAGCACCTGAGCCTGGCTGCACGAAGTGGCCGCAAGGGCAGCTGGACCATCGAACGAGTCTATGAAACCTTCCCGCGCCTGACCGAACGGCGCCGCAACGGCGGTGCTCAGCTGTCGGGCGGCGAGCAGCAGATGCTGGCCATCGGACGTGCGTTGCTGGCCAACCCGACCCTTCTGGTCATGGATGAACCGACCGAGGGACTGGCCCCGGTCATCGTGCAACAACTCTCGGCCCTGCTGAAGCAATTGGCCGCCGAGGGCGAGATTTCGGTCCTGCTGATCGAACAGAACCTTGGCGTGGCCACCGAGGTGGCCGAGCAGGTTGCGATCATGGTCAACGGGCGCCTGGTGAAGCAGTTGCCGGCGACCGAACTGGCGGCTGATAGCGACCTGCAGCAGCGTCTGCTGGGCGTGGGGCGCCACAGCGAAGACGAAGACCAGGGCGCCGCCCAGGAAAACACACCCGAAGAGTCGCCCCAGGTTTTCCGTGTGCGACGCGCTGATTCCGGGCTACAGGGCACCGCAGATCAGCCGCCGCCTGCCTATGTCAGTCAGGGGGCCCCGAATCGCTGGGGCCGCACGACCCAGGCCGACGCCGAGGGCTGGCAGGAGAGTCGGCGGTCGCCGTCGGAGGAACGTTCCCGCGAAGAGACAACGGTTTCGGCGCCGGCGGACGAGATCCAGGTGCCCGTGGCGCAGCTTGTAGACCGTTGTGCCTATGTCGTGGGAACCTTCGATACGAAGGGCCGCGAACTGCGTTTCATCGAGAACCGCCTGGAACGCCTGGGTCTGCGGACCCGGACGGTGGATCTCAGCACCAGCGGCAAGCCTTCCTCGGCGGATATCGGTCCCCAGGAAGTGGCACGCTGTCACCCCGGCGGCGTTTCGGCCGTGTTTTCCGGAGACCGGGGCGAATCCGTGTCCGCCATGGCGGAAGCCTTCCGTCATTTCCTGCCGCGCCAGCGGGACGTTGGAGGTGTGATCTCGGCCGGAGGGTCCGGGGGAACGGCACTGGCCACACCGGCTATGCAGGTGCTGCCTGTAGGCGTGCCGAAGCTGATGGTCTCCACCGTCGCTTCGGGGAATGTGCAGCGCTACGTGGGCGCCACGGATATTTGCATGATGTACTCGGTCACTGACGTGCAGGGCATCAATCGAATTTCCGAGCAGGTTCTGTCCAACGCGGCGCATGCCATTGCCGGCATGGTGGCGCATGCCGGGCGCGTCAAGCAGAGCTCCACCAAGCCTGCCGTAGGCCTGACCATGTTCGGGGTAACCACCCCCTGCGTGCAGCTCGCTTCGAAGATCCTGGAGGATGACTTCGATTGCCTGGTGTTCCACGCCACGGGCACCGGCGGACAGTCCATGGAGAAGCTGGTGGACTCCGGTATGCTGGCCGGGGTGCTGGACATCTCCACGACGGAGATTGCCGATCTGATGGTCGGCGGGGTGTTCAGCGCCGGCGAGGGGCGCCTGGACTCCATCATCCGCAGCAAGCTTCCCTATGTCGGATCCTGCGGCGCCCTGGACATGGTGAACTTCGGGGCCATGGACACGGTGCCCGAGCGTTTCCGGGGCCGCAATCTCTACAAGCACAATCCGCAGGTGACATTGATGCGGACCACGGCAGAGGAAAATGCCGCAATGGGCCGCTGGATCGCCGAGAAACTGAATCGCTGCGAGGGGCCGGTGCGCTTCTTCATCCCCGAAGGCGGCGTGTCCCTGCTGGATGCTCCGAAACAGGCCTTCTGGGATCCGGAAGCGGACAAGGCCTTGTTTTCGGCGATCGAGAGCAATCTGCGCCAGACGGCGGACCGCAAGCTGTTCAAGCTGCCGCACAACATCAACGACCCGGAATTCGCCCAGGCCCTGGTCGCGGCTTTCCGGGAGGTAACGGCAACCCATAAGGATAAGGAGGCAGTACATGCCCAGGTTTGAGCGCCGGGATATCCTGGAGAAGTTCCGCGACATGGTCACTCGTAACGAGCCGATCGTCGGGGGTGGGGCCGGGACCGGCCTGTCCGCCAAGTGCGAGGAAGCCGGCGGGATCGACCTGATCGTGATCTACAACTCGGGTCGCTATCGCATGGCCGGCCGTGGCTCGCTGGCCGGCCTGATGGCCTATGGCAATGCCAACGAGGTCGTCATGGAGATGGCCTCGGAAGTCCTGCCGGTGGTGAAGAGCACACCAGTCCTGGCAGGCGTGAACGGCACGGATCCCTTCATGATCCCCGAGCACTTCCTGCGCCAGGTCAAGGATATCGGCTTTTCGGGTATCCAGAACTTCCCGACCGTCGGCCTGATCGACGGGACCTTCCGGGCGAACCTGGAAGAGACCGGCATGGGCTATGGCCTGGAGGTCGAGGTGGTCCGCAAGGCGCGCGAGCTCGACCTGCTGACCACGCCCTATGTCTTTTGCGAGGAAGATGCCAAGGCCATGGCGGAGGCCGGTGCGGACATCATTGTCTGTCACCTGGGCCTGACGACCGGTGGGTCCATCGGCGCGGAAACGGCCCTGACGCTGGAGGACTGCGTGCCGCGTATCAATGCCTGGGCCGAGGCGGCGCTGTCTGTGCGCAAGGATGTTCTGGTGCTCTGTCATGGTGGTCCGATCGCCATGCCCGAGGATGCCCGCTACATCCTGAGCCAGTGTCAGAACTGTCACGGTTTCTACGGCGCGTCCTCGATGGAAAGGCTCCCGGTCGAAGGGGCCCTTACGGAACAGACGCGTAATTTCAAGTCTATCGGGCGCGCCTGACGCGCGTCCGGAACGCCCGGCACAGAGCTTCGCCAGGGTGTTCAGAAAGGGAGGAAGAAGATGTCTGGTGCAGCACTTGGATGGACCGTCCTGGGGATTATCGTCCTCGTCGCGGTTATCGTGGGCGTTGTCTATCTTTTGAACTGGCTCTATCGCCGCTCTACCAAGGAAACCGCATTCGTGCGGACCGGCCTGGGGGGCGAGAAGGTGGTCAAGGACGGCGGAGCCTTCGTCCTGCCGATCGTTCATGAAGTCATTCCGGTCAACATGAACACCCTGCGCCTGGAGATCAAACGCGGCCAGGACCGTGCCCTGATCACCAAGAACCGCATGCGTGTGGATGTGGTGACGGAATTCTATGTACGGGTTCAGCCGACGCGCGAGGCCATCGCCATCGCGGCCCAGAGCCTGGGACGCCGGACCATGAATCCGGAGGCCCTGAAGGAACTGGTCGAAGGTAAGTTCATCGATGCCCTGCGCTGGGTGGCGGCAGAGATGACCATGGAGGAACTGCACGAAAAGCGCGGCGAATACGTCAAGCGCGTGAAGACAGCCGTGGCGGAAGACCTGCAGCGCAGTGGCCTGGAGCTGGAAGCCCTGTCGCTGACCGGCATGGACCAGACCAACATGGAGTACTTCAACCCCTCGAACGCCTTTGATGCCGAGGGTCTGACGCGCCTGACCGAGGAGATCGAGCGGCGCAAGAAGCTGCGGAACGACATCGAGCAGGACACGATGATCGAGATCCGCAACAAGAACCTGGAGACCGAACGCTACTCCTTGCAGATCGACCGGGACACCGAGTATGCGCGCCTCGAGCAGCAGCGTGACATCGAGTCCCGCAAGGCCGAGCAGCAGGCCGAAGTGTCCCGCGAGCGGGCCCAGCGCGAGCGCGAGTCCGAGGAATCCCAGATCACCTCGCGCTTGGAAATCGAGCGCGCGCGCATTGCCAGTGATCGGGCACTGGACGAGGAGCGCATCAGCCGCGAGCAGGGAACGCAGCGCCTGGAGATCGATCGTCGCAAGGCGCTGGAACTGGCCGAGCAGGAAAAGGCCATCGAGCTGGCCGAGAAGTCCAAGGCCCAGTCCGAGGCCCAGGCAGCCGCGGAACTGGCCCGGGCCAAGGCAGTGGAGGCCGAGGAGAAGGTCTTTACCGCCCGCGAGAAGGAACAGGCCGAGCGCCGCAAGGCCATCGAGCTGGTCCTGGCAGCCCAGGAGGCCGAACGCGAAGGCATCCGCCTGCGCTCCGCAGCCGAAGCCGAAAAGCAGGCCTCTTCGGATCGTGCCGAGGCCACCCGTACGACAGCCGAGGGCGAGGCCGAAGCCGACAAGATCAGGGCCTTGGCCGCCAAGCTGCGCTACGAGACCGAGGCCGAGGGCAAGCGCCAGATGAACGAGGCGCAGAACGTCCTGACCCCGGAATCCCGCCAGTCGCAGATGCGCATGCACCTGATCGACAGGATGGATGCCATCATCCGCGAGAGCGTCAAGCCGATGGAAAAGATCGAAGGGATCAAGGTCCTGCAACTGGATGGCTTCGGCGGCTTCCCAGGAGGTGCCGGGGGCAGCGGCGGTGGTGGCGAAGGCCACAACGGTCTGCCGGACAATCTGGTCAACTCTGCGCTGCGTTACCGTGCCCAGGGACCGCTGGTCGACTCCCTGTTGAAGGAGATCGGCATGCAGGGCGGTGACATCCACAAGCTGGTCGGTGGAGTTACCGACGAGGAGGATGACGACGGGTCGGACAAGGAAAAGCGATGAAACGGGAAGGAGGGGCCAGATAAATGGTCAAGGTCTACACTTCCAGTGTCATCGATGCGCCGGCCGAGCGGGTCTGGTCCGTGATCCGGGATTTCAATGGCCTGCCGAACTGGCACCCGGCGATTGCCGAAAGCCGCATCGAGCAGAACCATCCCTCGGACAAGATTGGGTGTGTGCGCAACTTTTCGCTGAAGGACGGAGGCAAGATCCGGGAGTGCCTACTGGCGCTCTCGGATTTCGATCTCTCCTGCACCTATTCGATCCTGGAATCGCCCATGGGGGTCACGGATTACGTCGCAAGCCTGAAGCTGACCCCCGTGACCGATGGCGACCGCAGTTTTGCGGAATGGTCGGCAGAGTTCGATTGCCCGCCCGAGCGCGAGCGTGAACTGGCCGACCTGGTCGGCCAAGGTGTCTTTCAGGGCGGCTTCGATGCCCTGAAAGAACGCTTCGGCGGGCGGTGAAGCCGATGCCTCAGGCAGACAAGCGAGCGGTCTGAACCTCATGGTTCGGGTGCGCAAGAGCACGGTGCTGAACGCACCGATCGATCACGTCTGGGATATCCTTAGGGACTTCAATGGGCACGACCGCTGGCATCCCGCCATCGGACAAAGCCGGATCGAGGACTCGTTGAGCGCGGATGTCGTTGGCTGCGTGCGCGACTTCACACTCGCCAGCGGCGGGCGTATCCGCGAACAGCTTCTCAGCCTGTCGGACAAGACCTACAGCTTCACCTACTGTCTTCTGGAAGCTCCGGTGCCGCTGGTCAACTATGTCTCGACCGTGCGCCTGAAACCGGTAACGGACGGCAATGGCACCTTCTGGGAGTGGGAGTGCAGCTTCGATCCACCGGCCGGGCGTGCGGAGGAACTGTCGAGGCTGGTCGGCGAGGAAATCTACGAGGCGGGGTTTGGGGCGATCCGGGAATGGCTGGCGGGCCGCCGAAAGAAGCCTTCAGGAAGCTCCTCCTCCAGCAGCACGGCTCACGCATCGGCGATTTCCGCTCCGTCCGTAACCTCGGGCCAGGCCATGCGGGGCGGGGCCATGGTGCTCACCGCACACGGCGGTCCGGAACGCATGGAGTGGCGCGAGGTGGAGGTGCCCGCACCCGGTCCGGGGCAGGTACGTCTGCGCCACAGTGCCATTGGCGTGAACTACATCGATGTCTACTGCCGCACGGGCTATTACAAGCTGGTCGAGCCACCCGGGATCCTCGGCATGGAAGCGGCGGGCACCATCCTGGACGTGGGGTCGGGCGTGCACGGCTTCGCACCGGGCGACCGGGTTGCCTATGCCTGTCCCCCGCCGGGCTCTTATTGTGAATTGCGGACGATGGACGCCGGCCTGCTGGCGCTGCTGCCAGATGCGATCGATGACGAGACGGCCGCCGCCGCCATGCTGAAGGGTGTTACGGCCGAGTTCATGCTGCATCGTGTCCATCAAGTGAAAGCGGGAGATACCGTCCTGGTTCATGCGGCTGCTGGCGGGGTTGGGCTCTATCTCTGCCAGTGGGCGCGGCGCCTGGGCGCCACTGTCATCGGGACAGTGGGGTCCGAGGAGAAGACCCAGTTGGCCCGGCGCTATGGGTGTAGCTATCCGGTGATCTACACCCAGCAGGATTTTCTGAAAACGGTGCGTGACGTGACTGAGGGGCGCGGGGTCGACGTGGTCTACGACGGGGTCGGTGTATCGACCTTCGAGCGGTCCTACGAGGCACTTGCTGTCCGCGGACACCTCGTCAGCTATGGACAGGCTTCGGGCAGTGTGCCGCCCATCGATATCTCTTCCTATTCCAGCAAGTCGGCCAGTGTGTCCCGGCCGAACTACGGGCACTATACCTCGACCCCGGAAGAAATCCGCGCCAGCACGGACCGCCTGTTTCCGCTGCTGGTCAACGGCGATCTGAAAGTCGAAATCGGCCAGCGCTTCCCCCTGAGACAGGTGGGCGAAGCGCATGAGGCGCTGGAAGCCCGCAAGACCGTGGGGTCTACGATCTTGACGCTGGGTGGGTGACAGGTTGTATGAGGTGAGCCGGATGCGTCAGTGGTGACGTATGATGATACAGAATGCTTCGACTTGTAAGACGAATGTATAGTCAATTTGCATTGCATTCTGGGAGTGCTTTGGGCTTGATATTTGTATTGTTCGTGGTTTGTAGCGATAATTCCCTGAACTCATGTTGTTTGCTTGACAGTACGTAAGCCAGTGGTCACGCTTTCATTATATTTTGCATACACTATTGCGTACTGAGGACCATGTCGAAGGATAGCGAGGCACGCTCGACGAGCGGCGCGTCTGTTGAGCGGGCGTATACCGAGATTCGCCAGCGTGCGATGACCTTTGCGCTTCGGCCTGGGGAGCGGATCAACGAGCTTCAACTGGCCAAGGAGCTGAACGTCAGCCGCACACCGCTGCGCGAGGCGCTGAACCGCCTGACGGCAGAGGACCTACTGACCTTTTCGGTGAACCGGGGCTTCTCCTGCCGCGAACTGGATGCCAAGGAGATCTTCGATCTCTACGAGCTGCGCGAGGAGCTGGAAGTCGGCATCGTGCGACGGGTGGCCGAGCGGGCGAGCCAGCCGGAGCTGGAGGAGGTCCAGGCCTTCCTGCTGGAGACAGCGGAACTGCCGGACCCCACGGATGTGGACCGCATGGTGGCGCTGGACATGAAGTTCCACGAGTGGATGGCAGAGCTCAGCCGCAATCGGCAGATGCTGGAGACCCTGAAGAGCATCAACACGCGCATCTACTTCGTGCGCTGGGTGGACATGACCGACACGCGCCGTGATGTCACCCAGGGCGAGCACCGCCAGGTGGTACAGCACCTGCTGGACGGTGAGGCCGAAGCCGCCGAGGCGGTCATGCGTCAGCACATCACCCGGCGCATGGACCAGATCGTCGAGATGCTCAAGCGCGGCTATGCCTACATCTACGTGACACAGGCCATGAACCATTCGGATAAAGGGTTAAGATGACCACTGTTGCAATAGGCGGGAAGCGGATCTACGGGGCTGCCCTCGGCATACTGATGCTGGAATCGCGTTTCCCGAGGATACCGGGTGATATAGGAAACGCACGCACTTGGGATTTTCCTGTGCTTTACAAGGTGGTTCCAGGCGCTTCACCGGATCGGGTCGTCCGCCATAAGGCCGAAGGATTACGCGACAGTTTCATAGCAGCGGCCCGCGAATTGGTTGAGACCGGCGCCGAGGCCATTACCACTAACTGTGGTTTTCTGACGCTTTTCCAGGAGGACCTGGCCAGGGCCGTACCGGTCCCGGTGGCCACCTCGTCCCTGATGCAGTTGCCCATGATACGGAAGATGCTGCCATCCGGTCAGGACGTCGGAATTCTGACTATATCGGCAAATACCCTTACGCAAGAACACCTGGATGCAGCCGGCATCGAACCCGGTATTGATGTCGAGGGGACAGATTCCGGTAAGGAATTTTCTCGCGTAATCCTGGATGATGAAGCGGAACTGGACGTTGATCTCGCGCGTCAGGATTTGTTGGACGCAGCGGATCGGCTGGTCGCCCGCAATCCCAGGATTTCAACGATCCTGCTGGAATGCACGAATATGTGTCCTTATGCCCGGGACATAGCCCGTCATACCGGTCGTGCTGTTTTCGATATCACGACTTTTGTTAACTGGTTCCACGCAGCTCTGCGGCCACCTGTTTATGAACAGCCATGGGGCGTGCGCTACGACAAACAAGAATGACTGGCCGGACAACGGTCAGCTTCGCTGGAAACGGATGGATGCCGTTTCCAACCACAGGAAGGCCCGATGCCTCAAATGCGGTTCGTAAACCATGAAGGAAGACCCTAAGACGGCAATCGGCAAACAAAGAGGGAAAGATGATGTCCAGTATGAAGACTCTAACGATTTGTGGCGGCTTGCTTGGTGCCGTCTGCCTTGCAACGACAGCTTCGGCCCAGTCACTTGAATGGACCAGCGGCCAAGTGGGCGGTGGCTGGTACAGTCAGGCATCCGGCATGGCTCAGCTCATTCAGGAAGAATATCCAGATATCAGCATAAGCGTGGTCCCAGGTGGGGGCACGGCCAACCCAACCCTGGTGGAACGCAATAGAAGCCAGTTGGGCAGCGGCCTGGATATTTTCACTTTCGCCGCATCAGAGGGAAAACACAATTATGATGAGGCCCACGAAAGCCTTCGCATGATTGGCATGAGCTTCTCGGATATCTATCTGCATCTGGTCCGTTCAGAGGATGCGCCCTATGAGTCCTTCGACGAGCTCTTTCGCGAGGGAGAGGACGTGAACATTGCCGTTACGAAAGCCGGTTCCTCGGACGAACAGACCTTCCGCTACGTAATGGATTACTACGGGGTGGACTACGACACCCTGAGGGACGAGCGGGGCTGGAAGATCAATCTGGTCGACTATGCAGCCAGTGCCAGTCAGTTCGGTGATGGCCAGGTGGACTACGCCTTTCATGTCCTGGGAATTCCAGGAGCGGCCATCGTGGAGATGTCTCAGGCACGGGATGCGGAACTCGTTGCCTGGCCTGAGGATTTGACCAGTCACCTTTCGGAAACTTACGGGTACTCCGTTGGCGAGGTTCCGGGCGATACCTATTCCGATATCCAGGATGGGGCAGTTCCAACCGTGCTCATGGGCACGACCCTGATGACCAACTCCGAGGTCGACGAGGATACAGTCTACAACATTACCAAGGCGATCTGCGAGAACGAGGACAAGCTGCCTTCCATCCATCAGAGCATGGAGGTCTTCAGCTGTGAAACCGGAGGCCAGAACCCTCCTGCTCCCCTGCATGAAGGCGCCAAACGCTATTACGAAGAGCAGGGTTATCTTTGACCAATCCGGAGCCGGCGACGTCCTGTCGCCGGCTCCTTTCCTGTCGAGTGAGCGGTCTTGCCGGTCACTCCGGAGTGTTCTGCAATAAGTCTTGCGAGTAGTCGATAATGCGTGAACTGACAGGTCGGACAGGGGTAATGATTGCCGCCTGGGCGGCGGCAGCGACACTGTTCCAGCTCTATACCTCCTGGATCGGATACCTGGAGCCGCGCAGCCAGCGATCCCTGTTTCTTCTGTTCTTCCTGCCGCTTGCATTTCTCGTATTTCCTGCACGTATCGGAAAGTCTCCGATGACGCGGCCAAGCTGGGTCGACTGGGGTTTGGCCTCTCTTGCCCTGTTACCGAACATCTATTCCTACATGGAGGCGCATCGCATCAACATGCGCCTGGAAGGGGTGGACCCCCTTCTGACCGAAGAGCTGGTGATGGGCTCGCTCATGAGCGTCCTGGCGATAGAAGCCATTCGCCGTGCCGTTAGCCCTGTGCTTGCCGGGCTGGTGACTCTGGTGGTGACCTATCTGTTCCTGACCGAATACATGCCGGGCATCCTTAATTATCGATCGCTTCCCTTCGAGGAAATTATCGAGTTGATGTATGTGCGCAATGGGATGGGGATCTTCGGTACCATTACAGGTGTCGCCACGACTGTTGTGGCCATCTTCGTGGCCTTTGGCGCCTTTGTCGAAGGGCTCGGACTTGGTCGACTGTTCAACAACCTCGGCACCCGCGTGGCCGGAGGGCAGATCGGTGGTCCTGCCAAGGTGTCGATTATCACCTCGGCCTTTTTCGGATCCATGAGTGGTTCATCTTCTGCGAACGTCTTCTCGACGGGCGCTTTCACCATCCCGATGATGAAACGCTACGGCTATCGCCCCTCCTTCGCTGGCGGCGTGGAGACCGCGGCCAGTGTCGGCGGGCAGATCATGCCGCCGATCATGGGTGCCGGTGCATTCGTCATGGCCGAGATTACGCGCATACCTTTTGTGGAGATCATTACCGCCGCTGTCGGCGGCGCGCTGCTGTATTTCTTCATGCTGTTGGTCACGGTGCACCTCGAAGCACGCAAAGCCGGCCTGGGCCGGCTTGACAAGAGCCAGCTACCCACCTGGCGGGCAATCTTGAAGGACCTGCACCTGCTGTTCCCCATCGCCGTGTTGCTGGCCTGTTTGCTGATGCGGTATTCACCGCATATGTCGGCCCTTTATTCCATCCTGACGACAATTGGTGTCTCGTTCCTGCGCGCCCACACGCGTCCAACCTTGCGCTCCCTTTCGGGAATCCTCGTAAGGGCAGGCTGCAATATTACGATCATCTCCATGGCCTGTATGGGGGCGGGCATGATCATTGCAGGCCTGACGGCCACAGGCCTGGTCATGTCTATCGGGCAGATGATAGCGACCGCCTCGGGCGGCATGTTGCTCATTGCCGGTGCCCTGTTGATGGTTACGACTATCATGCTCGGGATGGGACTACCGACGACGGCAGCCTATGTGATTACCTCAGCTATTGGCGCGCCCTTGTTGACCTCCGAGTTCGGGGTGCCCGTACTGGCGGCACACATGTTTGTTTTCTACTTCGCTATTCTGGCTGATGCCACTCCGCCAGTCTCCATCGCCGCTTATGCGGCATCCTCGATTGCCAAGGCCCCCCCGCTCGTGACGGGAGCTCAAGCCTTCCGACTGGCAACGGCAGGTTTCATTGTAGGGTTCAGTTATCTCTATACCCCGGCTCTGCTGTTCAAGGCCCCACTTGGTGAGATCATCGTTCAGTTCGGGGTCAATATACTGGCTTTGACACTGGTTGCCGTCTCCTTCACCGGCTTTCTCTATGGACGGATATGGTTCGTGGCACGACCGCTGTTGTTCGTCGCTGGTGTTGTCACAGCGCTGCTGGAGGCTGTGGATCCTCTGTTGCGCATTGTCTCCGCAGGCGGGTTGCTTGCGTTGCTGTGGTGGGGGCCGCTGATTGTGGAAAGAAGTACGGCCAGCAAGGTAGGCAAATATTCCGGAGAACAAAGTGACAGATAGTGTTTTGCACGAGGCGGTTGGCAACGTATCGGAAATTATCAAAGCGGAAGTGTTTGTCCACGAACTCCCGGTTCGGCGTGTACGTCGGCATGGCTCCGGAGATGTCGCAGGAGGTGTCCGGAATGTCTTCGTTCGCCTTGAGGCAGCTTGCGGTGCGACAGGTTGGGGAGAGGCTGCGCCGTGGCCTGTTTTTACGGGAACCGCTGAGGCAAATTTCAGCGCACTGAAGCATTATCTTCTGCCTGCCATTCTGGGAGGGCATGCAATGGAAGCTCCCAGTTTACTCGCGGATATGGACAGAAGGCTCGTGGGGCACCCCGAGGCCAAGGCAGCTATCGATTCCGCACTACTTGATCTTGCCGGCCAGCAGTTAGGCGCGCCCGCCTGGATGTCGCTGGGCGGCTGCTATAACAGACAACTTCCCCTGAGCGTCTCCTTGGCGGATCCTGAGGTGGAAGCCGACATTGATTTGGTTCAACGCCTGCTTTCCGAAGGCGTACGGATATTCAAGATCAAGACCGGTTTTCTGGAGCACAAGGACGAACTCATCCGCCTTGAGCAGTTGGTCGATGCTGCTGGAGCGAATTCCTCTGTCCGTGTCGACTATAACCAGGGGCTGCCTTGCTTTGATGCTCGCCGAAAGCTTGTGGACCTGGACAGCTTCGGCTTCACTTTTATCGAGCAGCCGTTTGCGGGCCGTTACCTTGAGCAATTGGCGGAACTACGTGATCATCTGAAAACGCCGATCTTGGCGGACGAGGCTGTTTTCTCTCTGTCTGATCTGCACAGAACGGTGGGACTTCGTGCAGCGGATGCCATCAGTATCAAGATCATGAAGTGCGGCGGGCCACGAGCCGGGGCCCAGCTTGCAGCGGCCGCGGAAGGGGCAGGACTGAGCACCTATGGCGGAGATATGTTCGAGACAGCCATTGCCCATGCTGCGGGTGCACATATGATCTGTGCTACCAAAGGGTTTGATCTGGGCTGTGAATTCTACCACTCAACATATCACCTTGAACGCGATCTGCAGTCGGAGCCGTTCTGGGTGAAGGATGGCTACGTTCAGGTTCCCGATCGTCCGGGGCTGGGCATTCATGTAGATGAAGATCGCATGCGCGGCGAAGCCCTGGCTTCATGTGTCGTTAATTAGAACAGGTAGGGGACTCTCAGATGTCGGAAACGGGTGAAGCCGTTGTGATTGGGGCTGGTGTGGTTGGGGCAGCCTGTGCATTACAGCTGCAGAGGGATGGATATCAGGTCCGGCTGATCGACCGCGATCCGCCGGGATCGGGTGCCTCTTCGGGCAATGCAGGTTCCATCAGCACAGGTTCGGTCATCCCCGTGGCCCTACCGGGCATGCTGCAGCAGGTGCCGGGCTGGCTGCTGGACCCGCAGGGCCCCTTGTCCGTGCGCTGGTCCTATCTTCCGAAAGCGCTTCCCTGGTTGATTCAGTGGATCCGGGCCTCGAAGAAAGAACGAGCCGAAGGCTATGCTGCAGCTCTTGCTCAGCTGACCCTGAATGCGGTGGAGGACTGGAAGTTCATACTTGAGCCAGAACAACGCGAGCGCCTGATTCATCAGAAGGGCCAGTTGCTGGCGTCCCGTACACAGGAGGCCGGGGCAACGGAGCTTTTCGCTCAGGCCTTGAGAGAAGCCAATGGTGTGGCGACGGAGGTGCTTGACGAGAATGAGTTGCGCCAGCTCGAACCCAATCTGTCTCGAGATTTTCGGCGTGGTCTCTACATCCCTAATAGCGGGCATACGACGAATCCCAAGGCCTTGACCGAGGCCTTGGTAGCCTTGTTTCAGGCGGTCGGGGGGCAGTTCACGCGTGCTGAGGTGATGGAAATCGAGCATAGCGGAGGCCAGGCCAGCGCTGTGGTGACGGCCGGCGGGCGCTTTCCGGCGGAAAGGGTCGTTGTGGCGACCGGCGCCTTCAGCCTGGAGCTTGCGCGCCCCCTGGGGGACCAGGTGCCGCTGGACACCGAGCGCGGTTATCATGCCATGCTGCTGAAGCCCGAACTGACCCTCAACCGGCCGACCTCGGACATGGATCGCAAGTTCTTCGCGACGTCCATGGAGGAGGGACTGCGCGTGGCCGGCACCGTTGAGATCGCGGGAACGAAGGCGCCCCCGGATTACAGCCGCGCGCGGCGCCTGCTGAACCAGGCCAAGGAGATGCTGCCCGAACTGGAGACCCGTGAACACACGTTCTGGCTGGGCTATCGCCCCTCGCTTCCTGACAGCCTGCCGGTGATCGACCGCTCGCGGAGTCTGGGGAACGTCTGGTACGCCTTTGGCCATGGGCATATTGGCCTTACGACAGCACCAGCAACGGCCCAGCTGATAAGCCGGATGATGCAGGCACCCGACGGCCATCTTGACGACAACGCATTCCGTATGGATCGCTTCTGACCGCAAGGCAGTAGCATGTAGTGTATAGCTATCTTTGGAAAGGAACAGGCATGAGCCAGCAGAAAGTGGCTGTCATCACGGCAGGTGGTAGTGGCATGGGCGCGGCGGCTGCGCGGAAGCTGGCCGCTGACGGGTTCCAGGTCGCCATTCTCTCGTCCTCCGGCAAGGGGGAAGCCCTGGCCGAGGAGTTGGGTGGTATCGGAGTCACTGGCTCTAACCAATCCAACGACGATCTCCAGACTCTGATGGACCGCACGATGGAACGCTGGGGTCGGATCGACGTGCTGGTCAACAGCGCCGGCCACGGCCCGAAGGGACCGGTTCTGGAACTGAGCGATGAGGATTGGCACAGCGGCCTGGACGTCTATCTTCTCAATGCCATCCGGCCAACCCGCCTGGTGACGCCGATCATGCAGAAACAGAAGGACGGCGTGATCATCAACATCTCGACCTTCGCCGCTTTCGAGCCGGATCCCCTGTTCCCGACCTCTGGCGTGTTCCGCGCCGGCCTGGCGGCCTTCACCAAACTGTTCGCTGACAAGTACGCGGCCGAGAACCTGCGCATGAACAATGTGCTTCCGGGCTTCATCGACAGCCTGCCCGAGAAGGAGGAACGCCGCGCGCGCATCCCCATGGAGCGCTACGGCAGCAGCGAGGAGGTGGCCTCCACGATTGCGTTTCTGGCCTCACCCGGCGCCGGCTATATCACAGGCCAGAACATCCGCATCGACGGTGGCCTGACCCATTCGGTGTGAGGGCTCTTACGCCACCGAATAGCCGCCGTCGGCGCAGAGCACGGCGCCGGTGGTGAAGCTGGCGCGCGGGGAGCAGAGAAAGGCGACGGATCCGGCCACTTCCTGGGGCTGTCCCCAGCGCTTCATGGGCGTTCTGTTGGCAATTTGGGCCCTGTTCGCCTCCTGGCCGTGCAGCGGCTGGGTCAGGGGCGTTTCGATGTAGCCAGGGGCCACGGCGTTCACGCGGATGCCCTCCTCGGCCCAGGCGGCGGCCAGGGAGCGGGTCAGCTGCAGCAGGCCGCCCTTGCTGGCCGAATAGGCCGGCACCGTCGGGCTGCCGAAGAAGCTCAGCATGGAGCAAATGTTGACGATGCAGCCGTCCTCGGCCTCCAGAAGGCGGGGACGGGCAGCCATGCACATGCGCAGGGCACCGGTCAGGTTGATGTCGAGGACCCGGGCGAAGGTTTCGGGCTCAAACTCCTTGCCCTCGCGGATCGCCGTTCCAGCCCCATTGACCAGGACCGAAAGCTGGTCGAGGTCCTGCATCGCGGACTCGATTGAGGCGGGATCGGTCACGTCCAGGCGCCGCGTCTCGAACTCGGGATCGCTTTCGGCGCGGGAGGATGCCAGGATGGGGCGGTAGCCATCCTCGGCGAGCGCCACCGCGATGGCGCGTCCGATGGCGCCGGTGCCGCCAGTGATGAGTGCCGTAGGGGTCATGTCACCTCCTTGATCGCTTGCAGCACTGTTTCGGCATGCGGCATCGGTGCGACAGCACCGTGTCCCAGGGTCGAGAGCGCCGCCGCGACATTGGCATAGCGCGCCGCTGTGAAGGGATCGTCGCCGGCGATGTAGCGGGCCAGGAAAGCCCCGTCGAAGGTATCCCCGGCCGCGGTGGCATCCACCTGCTCGACGGCATGGGCCGGAACCACCTCCTGCCGCTCGGGCGTTGCCACCAGCGTTCCCTCACGTCCCATGGTCAGAACGACGATGCGGGGGCCGAGGTCCAGATAGAATTCGGTGATAAGGTGGGGATCCGTGAGCTCGGTCAACTGGCGTGCATCGTCGAGGCCGGGCAGGGCAATGTCGCTCTCGGCGAGGGCCGCGTGAATGATGGCACGGGCCCGGGGCAGGGGCCAGAGATTGAGGCGCAGGTTGGTGTCGTAGCTGACCAGCCCACCGGCCGCCCGCACCGCAGCGATGGCGGCGAAGGCCGCATCGCAGGCCGTGTCGCTGATGGCCTGGCTGATGCCCGAGACGTGGAGCACGCGGGCCAGGCGCAAATAGTCATGGGGCAGGCTGTCCGGCGTCATGCGACTGGCCGCCGAGCCGTTGCGGCGATAGCTGAACACATGCTCGCCGTTGCGATAGGTGATAAAGTAGACGCCTGTCGGTGCCTCTGGATCAGTGCTCACGCCCCGGGTGTCGACGCCTTCGCGTGCCCAGAGATCGAGGAAATCGCGTCCGAAGGAATCCGCCCCCAATGCCGTGACGTAGCCGACCCGTGTGCCCTGGCGTGCGGCGGCCACGGCACAGTTCGAGGTATCGCCCCCGAAGCCGGGCAGGTACAGGGTCTCCTCTCCGCGCTTGACCTGGGCGAACTCCACCATGGGTTCCCCCAGGCAGATCAGGTCCACGTTGTTTCCGCTCATGCTGTCCCTCTGTCTGCCCGGGCGGAGAGGCGCCGGGCGCGTGCCACGACGCGTTGCCTGGCTGTCTCGCCGGTCTCGTCTTGTGTAGTTCTGGCCTCGCCAACCTCGTCCTGGGTGACCAGCTGTCCGCCTATGCCGACGGCGTAGGCGCCGGCGGTGAAATAGCCGTCCACCTCGTCCAGTTCGATGCCGCCGGTGGGGATTACGGCAATGTCCGGCAGCACGCTGCGCAGGGCTTTCAGGTAGCCCGGGCCGCCCAGCTGGCGCGCGGGAAAGACCTTGACGGCCTCCGCACCCAGCCGATGGGCCTGCAGGGCCTCCGTGGGGGTTGCCGTTCCCGGAATCACCGGTATTCCAGCCTCGCTGCCGGCCTCGATCACCTCCGGCACCAGGCAGGGCGACACCAGGAAGCGGGCGCCGGCTTTAACCGCATTGTGGGCATCTTCGGCGCTCAACAGGGTGCCGGCCCCCACGAGCAGATCCTTTCGTTCGGCGAGTTTGGCGATCACTTCGAGATAGCCTGGCACGCTGGCGGTGATCTCGAAGATCTCGATGCCGCCTTCATGCAGCCAGTCTACGGCCGTCAGGGCGGTTTCGGCCTGCTGCATGCGGATGACCGGGATCACCTGGGCGCTAAGCTGTCTCAGTACGCTGCTCATACTCTCCTCGCTAGAAACGAACGTGTGGAGGATGTGGTCCGAGCTGGTTGATGGATATCCAACAGGTCCTTGGTTACAGGTTGGGCTGGGCAAATGCCAGTGTGCTGGCGCAGCAATCGTTCCAGCCAGTCCCTGAGCCGGTACAGCCCAGCGTGTCGAGCAGGATACTGTCTCGTTCCGTCAGGACAAGCTTGCAGCTTAGTCCATGTACAGATGTGAATGCGGCATCTCCCGTGAAGGCTTAGCGAAGAGTCTGCATGTGAGGAGTGTTACCAGGCGCCTAGGTCGAATCCATGACCCCATTCAAGGTGGGAAATGACCGGAGCGAGTTGCCAGTGTGTAAAAATCGGATATTCTCCCGGATGCGGGTGTCGGTCGGAAGGTGGCTCCCTCAACCGGCATCAAGCGGCCCGCCGGCCACCTCGGCGTTGGCCCATTCCCAGCCCTGTACAGGGGGAAGCCATCCTGCCGGCGGTCTTTGGGCCAAGCCGGAATTTCCGGGTGCCTTTATTTTTCCAGGATGTCACTCCAAATCGGGGGGGGTGGTGCTTCGCGCACCCCTCAATGCCACGCCAAGACCTTGAAACCACAAGCATTCCCTACAAGTGATCCGGCATGATCTCCAAGTTGCCCACCCGGTTTGCGCGGTCGTTTTGTACGGCGGGGTTGCTTCTCGGCACGCTGTTCTTCGCAGCCTCGCTGACGCCGAGCCTTCTGCCGCGCACGGCCCTGGTCCAGGGTGTGCTGTCCGGACTGGCCTTTGGCGCGGGCTACCTGCTGGGGTTCTGGGGTCGCCGGCTGTGGCGGTATCTGGAGCTGCCGGTGCTGAGGGGATGGTTCAGTCTTGTGGTGCAAGTGGCCGCCGCGCTCGTCTGTCTCGTCATTGCCGGCTATTTCCTCTGGCGCAGCGTCGCCTGGCAGAATTCTATCCGGGCCGTTATGGACATGGAGCCGACTGCGGAGGGGCAGCGGCTGCTGGTGGCCCTCGTGGCCGTGGCCGTCTTTGCTGGCCTGGTCCTCCTGGCCAGGCTGGTACGTCTGATCTTCTTGCTAGTCTCCCAGTTGATTCGCCGACATATACCGCGCCGCTTCGCGCAGGTGGCTGGTTTCGTGCTGGTCGTGACATTGCTGTGGTCTGCAGCGAATGGTCTGATCCTAAGTGTTGGGCTGCGGATGGCCGATTCTTCCTATCAACAGTTCGATGCCCTGCTCGAACCCGATGTTGAGCAGCCCAGAGATCCCGCCATGGCCGGCGCATTGGACTCACTGGTGGACTGGGAGGGAATGGGCCGTGCCGGCCGCAAGTTTGTTGCCCGAGCCCCGACCGAAGAAGACCTGTCCGACTTTTCTGGATCGGAAGAAGCCATGCGTCCGGCCCGCGTCTATGTCGGCCTCAACTCTGCCGAGACCATCGAGGAACGCGCGGAGCTTGCCCTGGAGGAACTCAAGCGCATCGAGGCCTTCGAGCGTTCGGCTCTGGTCATCGCGACGCCGACGGGAACGGGCGTGGTGGATCGCGCGGCGATGGAACCCTTGGAATATATGCTGGGCGGGGACGTGGCGACGGTTGCGGTGCAGTATTCCTATCTGGCCAGCTGGCTGGCGCTGCTGACCGAGCCCGGGTATGGCGCCGACACGGCACAGGCGGTGTTCGACAGAGTCTACGAGCACTGGCGCGACTTGCCCGCCGAGGAGCGTCCAGAGCTGTACATGCATGGCCTAAGCCTGGGTGCGCTGAATTCCGATCTCTCTTTCGATCTCTATGACGTGGTGGGCGATCCCATCGACGGCGCTGTATGGAGCGGTCCGCCCTTTTCGACACGCACCTGGCAGTCGGCCACCAGAGAGCGCGCGGACGAGTCCCCGGCCTGGCTGCCACGTTTTCGGGATGGTTCGGTCATTCGCTTCACCAACCAGCAGGACAGGCTCGATATTCCTGGTGCAGACTGGGGGCCGATGCGCTTCGTCTTCCTTCAGTACGCCAGTGATCCGATCACCTTCTTCGAGCCGGAGCTGTTTTACCGCCGCCCGGCCTGGCTGGAGGGAAGGCGCGGACCCGATGTGTCCCCGGATCTGACTTGGTATCCGGCGGTCACTTTCCTGCAGCTGATCGCCGATATGCCGGCTTCGATGGCGGCCCCGGACGGTTATGGCCATGTTTATGCCGCCGAGCACTATATCGATGCCTGGGCCGAAGTCGCCGATCCGCCCGGCTGGGATGAATCGCGTCTGTTGCAGTTGAAAGCCCACTTCAGGGAACGGCGGTGAGACGGGCAATTCGATGGCCTTGCCCTGCATACCAGGATAGAACAAGACTGGGACTGCCTTGTCCGGGCAATTCCGCCCGGCACAGGCGCAGAGGAGATTGAAGCATGCCGAGGACCTTTGCGTTGGCCATACATGGCGGGGCCGGTGTCGTGCCCCGTGCCGACATGAGTGACGCGCTGAGCGAACGCTACCATGCCGCCTTGCGTGGAATCCTGGAGCAGGTTTCGATCCTGCTGAACGGTGGCGGCTCCGCCGTCGACGCCGTGGAGGCCGCGGTTTGTGCCCTGGAGGACAATCCGCTTTTCAACGCGGGCCACGGTGCCGTCTTCACGGCTACCGGCAGCCAGGAAATGGATGCGGCCATCATGGACGGCCGGGACCGGCGCGCGGGTGCAGTCGGCGGGATTCTCGGGCCGCGCAATCCCGTGCGTGTGGCACGGGCCCTCATGGAGCAGGACGGACCGGTCTTCATGATGGGGGAAGGCGCCCTGGACTTTGCGCGTGGCGCTGGCCTGCCTTTCGAGCAGGCGACCTATTTCCAGACGGATGAACGCCGGCGCAGCCTGGAAGCCTTCCTGGCGCTGCAGGCCGAAGGGAAACGCAGCGACGATCCTTCGCTTTTGCATGGCACAGTGGGCGCCGTGGCGCTTGACATTAAGGGCAACCTGGCCGCCGCCACCTCCACGGGCGGTTTCACGGGGAAGCGACCGGGCCGAATCGGGGACAGCCCGATCATCGGTGCCGGTACCTTCGCGGACAATGCCAGCTGCGCCGTTTCGGCCACTGGCAGCGGTGAGGTCTTCATCCGCTGGACCGCGGCCAGCGAGATTGCCGCGCGCATGTTGCATGCCGGTGAAACGCTGGAGGATGCAGCCAACCATATGGTGCACGAGGTCCTGGCGCCGCGTGAAGGATCCGGTGGCCTGATTGCCGTCGACCGCGAAGGAAACCTGTCCATGCCCTTCAATTGCGAGGGCATGTACCGCGGCAGTATCCGTTCCGACGGTCGGGCCGAGACCCAGATCTATCGTTAGAGCGCTGTGGCATGGTACTGTGTCGCAGATCCGTAACAGGGTGCCGCAATAAGGTGGATGACACAGTGAAAATCAACTATTTTCGCATCACGCCAACAGACCGAAAGCCCGAAAAGCCCAGGTCGCTGCGGTTGTGATCGCAGCAGTCTGCGATCACCTTTTTTTCGGGAGACAAAGCATGAAAAAGAATATTTTCGTCATCGGACTGAATGCGTTCAATCTGGACAAGCTGAAGCGCCTTCGTGGGGCGGAGAACTACGAATTTCACGGCCTGATCGACCCGGCCAAGGTCTATGACACCGAGATTTTCGACATTCCCGGTATGTTGGCGGAGGCAGAGGAGAAGCTGCGGGCGTTCGATGGCTCCATTGATGCCATTGTCGGCTACATGGATTTCCCGGTCTCGACCATGCTGCCGATCCTGTGCGGAAAGTTCGGGGTGCGCACGACCTCCCTGGAAAGCCTGTTGAAGTGCGAGCACAAGTTCTGGAGTCGGGTGGTGCAGCGGGAAGTCATACCCGATCACATCCCGGGCTTTACCGCCTTCGATCCCTTCGACGATGAAGCGCTGTCCCGCATAGGCGAGGCAGGCCTGTCCTTTCCCTTCTTCGTGAAGCCGATCAAGTCCTCGGGCTCGCGCCTGGGCTTTCGCATCGACAACCCTGAGGATTTCGACCACGCCATCGAGAGGCTGCGCGCGGACATTGGCACCATCCAGGAGCCCTTCAACTTCGTCCTGGATCAAGCCGAGATTCCCGAGGAGATCCGAAAGGTGGACGGTGGTTTCTGCATGGCCGAGCAGGTGATAGGCGGGCGTCAGTGCACTGTCGAAGGCTATGTCTACAATGGCGAGGTGGTGCCCTATGGTGTTGTAGATTCCATCCGCTACCCGCAGGTGCTGAGCTTTTTCTATTACATGTATCCCTCGCGCCTGCCGCCGAATGTCCAGGACAAGATGGGCGAATTGACGAAGAAGGTCATGAGCCACGTCGGCTACGACAATTCGGCCTTCAACATCGAGTTCTTCTGGGACGAGGTGCAGGACCGGATCTGGCTGTTGGAGATCAACACCCGCATTTCCCAGTCCCACTGCGACCTGTTCGAAAAGGTCGACGGCATCAGCAATCAGCAGGTGACTGTGGATCTGGGCCTTGGACAGCGTCCCGACATGCCCTCGCGCGAAGGCGATTACAAGGTGGGGGCCGAGTTCTTCTATCGCGTCTTCTTCGCCGATGCGACCGTAACACGGGCGCCCACTCCGGAAGAGATCGAGGCCGCCGCCGCCAAGGTGCCGGGCACCTTCATCCGGCCGCAGGCGCACGAGGGCATGCGGTTGTCCGAGCTGCCCGAACAGGACAGCTACAGCTATGCCATCGCCTGTATCTGGATGGGCGCCAGCAAGCAGTCGACCTTGCTTTGGGGCTACGAGCGTGTATTGAAGTACTTCAACTTCGAGTTCACCGATATCGAGGAATGACCGCCAGCCAGTTTGACTGCTGAGCGTGCCGGTCATGCCGCTGTCCTGGCCAATGGAAAAGAAGAGCAAGAATGCGCATTGTGAGCGAATTTCCCCGTGAGGTGTTTGAAGAGGAAACCTGGATGACCCTGCCGGATGGCTGCAGGCTGGCCCTGCGTATCTGGCGACCGAAGGATTCCGATCAGTATCCCGTGCCGGCCGTCATGGAGTATCTGCCGTACCGCAAGCGCGACCTGACGGCGGAACGGGATGTGGGCATGCATACCTACTGGGCCGGACACGGTTATGCCGGTGTGCGCGTGGACATGCGCGGCAGCGGCGAGAGCGATGGTGTGCTGCTGGACGAGTACCTGCAGCAAGAGCTGGATGACGGCGTGGAGGTTCTGCGCTGGCTTGAGCAGCAGCCTTGGTGCACGGGCGACTGTGCCATGATCGGCATATCCTGGGGCGGCTTCAACGGCCTGCAGATCGCGGCCCTGCAGCCGCCGCAGCTCAAATGCATCATCACGATCTGCTCCACGGACGATCGCTTCGCCGACGATGTGCACCATATGGGCGGCTGCGTGCTGGCGGACAATCTGTCCTGGGCGTCCACCATGTTCGACCAGAACGCCTGTCCACCGGATCCGGCGCTTGTGGGCGATCGTTGGCGTGATATGTGGATGGAGCGCCTGACCGGAAGCGGCCTGTGGCTCAAGACTTGGCTGAGCCACCAGCGGCGCGACGAGTACTGGAAGCATGGCTCGGTCTGCGAGGATTTCTCTGCCATAACCTGTCCGGTCTATGCCGTCAGTGGCTGGGCCGATGGGTACGTCAATGCGGTTTTCCGCCTGCTGGACGGGCTGGATGTGCCGCGCAAGGGCCTGGTCGGTCCCTGGGCACACAAGTATCCGCACCTGGGCGAGCCGGCACCGGCCATCGGATTCCTGCAGGATTCCCTGCGTTGGTTCGATTACTGGCTGAAGGGACAAGAGACGGGCATCATGGACGAACCCATGCTGCGCGTCTGGATGCAGGACAGCGTGGCGCCGAGCACGCGCTATGAATACCGCCCGGGCCGCTGGGTGGGTGAGGAGACCTGGCCGTCGCCGAAGATCGAGACCCAGGGCTATCTGCTGACACCCGGCCATGATCTGGTGGGCGACGATGAAGCGGAAGCGCCCGATGCGGCCATGGAAATCCGTTCCCCGCTGTTCGTCGGTCTCTATGCCGGAAAGTGGTGTTCCTACAACGCACCGCCGGACCTTCCGCACGACCAGCGCGAGGAGGATGGCGGTGCCTTGATCTTCCAGACAGCGCGCCTGGAGGAGGCCGTCGAGATTTGTGGCCAGCCGATGGTGGAGCTGGAATTGGAAAGCGACCAGAAGGTTGCCATGGTTGCCGTGCGCCTGATCGATATCGCGCCGGATTACAAGGCGACACGGGTCTCCTATGGCCTGTTGAACCTGACCCACAGGGACAGCAACGAACAGCCCGAAGAACTCGTGCCGGGCAAGCGCTACCGCGTACGTGTTCCCATGAAGCACATTGCCCAGCACTTTCCGGCCGGCCACGCCATCCGCCTGTCGATATCCACCTGTTACTGGCCGGTGGCCTGGCCTTCACCCAAGCCGGCCACGCTGACGATTCATACCCTGGGCAGCCGCTTCTACCTGCCGGTCAGGCCCCCGCGTCCTGAGGATGATGCATCGCTGCGGCCTTTCGAAGAACCCGAGGCCGCACCGACGCTTGAGAAGACCCTGATCGAGCCGACTCGCGAGGAGTGGACCGTGATCCGGGACCTGGCCAACAACAAGTCGACGCTTCAGGTCGTCAACGACGTCGGTCGCTACCGGATCGATTCCATAGACCTGGAGATCGCGGCGCGGACCACCGAGCGCTATTTCTATTCCGACGAGGATTACGACAGTATTGGCGGCTGGACGGAGTGGGAGCGGCATTTCCGCCGGGGCGACTGGCATGTCCGCACCGTGACACGCACACTGATGACCTCGAACGAGACGGCCTTCCGCCTGCAGGCGACTCTGGATGCCTACGAAGGCGACAGCCGCGTCTACTCCCAGAGTTGGGACGAGGAAATTCCGCGCGACCTGGTCTAGTCTCTTTTCTCAGGGCTGCGGTGGTGGATCCTGGAAGCTGCGGCCCTTGAGACGGTCGATGGCATAGTCGATGTCGTCGACCAGGAGGACCAGAAGGTCCCCTTCGCTTGCCGCGTCCACCGCGCGCTCGATGGCGGCGCGTTCTTCCATCACCACTTCGACCTGACAGCCTTCTCCACTGCGCTCGGCACCGCGTTTCAGCAGGCTGGCCGCTTCGCCCTCGGGACGCCCCCGCGGATCGTTTTCGCAGATGAAGAGCTGGGAATGCATGCGGGCCAACTGGGCTCCCAGGGCCTCCAGGTCTTCGTCGCGCCGATTGCCCGGAGCACTGGCAACGGAGATGCGCTGTTTCGGCCCCAGGCTGAAGACCAGCGGTTCCAGGGCCTTCAATGCCGGCACGTTGTGGCCGTAGTCGATCAGGCACTTGACGCCGTCGGCCTCCACCAGATTGACACGGCCGGGCAGCTGTCCCGGTGTGGGGTGGAAAGTCTGCAGGCCCATCCGGATATCGCCGATATTCAGGCCCAGGGCATAGCCTGCGGCAGCCGCAGCCATGGCGTTCTGTATGTTGAAGAGGGCGTGCCCTTCGAAGGTGATGGGTACGTCATTGACGTGAATCACCTCGGCCTCGACCTGACCCTGGCGCATGACAATGGTGCCGTCACGCACGGTGAAGGCCACGCCATGGTTGGCCACATGTTCGCGCACCGGCTCCAAATCCGGATCCAGGGTGAAATAGACGATCTTGCCGCGTGCCCAGTAGGTGCCCTGATCCAGGACGCGGGGGTCGTCGGCGTTGAGAACGCAGGTTCCCTCCGGCGAGACGGCATCGACCACCACGGTCTTGCAGCGGGCCAGCTCGTCCAGGGTATGGATGTCGCCCTCGCCCAGGTGATCGCTGGCGATGTTGAGCAGGATGCCCACATCACATCTGTCGAAGCCCAGACCTCGGCGCAGGATTCCGCCACGGGCCACTTCCAGAACGGCGTTCTCGACCGCTGGTTCCTTCAGCACGATCGAGGCGGCCTGGGGACCACTGTAATCGCCCCGCATGACGACATGGTTGTCGATCTCGATGGTGCCTGTGCAGGCCATGCCGACCCGCTGTCCGGCCTGGCGCAGCAGGTGGGAGACCAGGCGTGTGGTGGTTGTCTTGCCGTTCGTGCCCGTAATGGCCGTGATGGGGATGCGGGCATCCTCGCTCTCTTCGGGAAAGAGCATGTTGACCACATGGTGGCCGACATCGCGCCCCTGGCCGTGGGTGGGCGAAATGTGCATGCGAAAACCCGGCCCGGCATTCACCTCGACCACGCCGGCGGATTGTTCCTCAAGGGGTTTGGTAAGGGTTTCGGCCAGAAGGTCAATGCCGATGATGTCCAGGCCAATCAGGCGGCTGATTCGCTCGGCGGCATAGGCCACCTCAGGGTGGACGTCATCGGTCAAGTCGGTGGCCGTGCCGCCGGTAGAGAGATTGGCCGTGGACTTGAGGAAGACGATCTCGCCTTCGGGGATTATGCTATCCAAGGTCAATCCGGCCTGTTCGATCAAGCGCTCGGTCTGCACGTCGATCTCGATCCGGGTCAGAAGGTTCTCGTGACCCACGCCGCGCCTGGGGTCCTGGTTCTCGGCATCGACCAGTTGCTTGATGGTGCTCTTGCCGTCACCGATAACGTGAGCCGGCCGGCGGCGGGCGGCGGCAATCAGTTTGCCGTCGACAACCAACAGACGATGATCCTCGCCGCGGATGAACTCTTCAACCACCACACTTTCGTGTCGATGGGCTGCGGCCTGATAGCCCTCGCGCAGTTCCGTCTCGTCGTTGATGTTGGTGGTCACGCCGCGCCCGTGATTGCCGACCAGCGGTTTGGTGGCGAGCGGATATCCAATCTCGTCCGCGGCTTCCAGAGCTTCCTCGATACTGTAGCAGATACGCCCAGCCGGGACCGGGATGCCGGCGTCGCCCAGGATCTGCTTGGTCCAGTCCTTGTCGTCGGCAATGGCGTGTCCGATGATTCCGGTTCTTTCCGTGACGGTGGCCTGGAAGCGCTTCTGCTTGTGGCCGTGTCCCAGCTGGATGTAGCTGGTGTCCTCGGTCAGCCGGAAATAGGGAATGTTGCGGCGCTTGGCGGCTTCGACGATGGAGGCCGTGGAGGGGCCAAGCATGTGGGCATCACGCACCTCTTTCAGGCGCGCGATGATCGGATCCAGGTCGACATCCTGACCATTGTAGAGGCGCTCGACGATCTCCACGGCTTCGCGGCCGGCCGCCAGTCCGCAGGCCTCGTCGCGATAGCGGTAGCAAACGTTGTAGATGCCGTTGTCGTAGCTGTCGACGGTCTTCCCGTAGCCCACGGAAAAGCCGATCAGGTTCTGCAGTTCTATAGCGACGTGTTCGACCATGTGGCCGGCATAGGTGCCGCGTTCCACGCGTTGCAGGAAACCGCCGGGTTCACCCACAGAGCAGCGGTGCTCGTAGATGCCGGGCATCAGGGCCTTTAGCCGATCGGCAATGCCTGGCACCTGGTCGCTGGGCCGCTCCTCCAGCCCCTCGATGTCCAGCCGCATGAATATGGTCAGATAGCGGCTGTAGTAGTTGGGGCCTCTGAGTGCGCGGTGTTCCAGTATCTTCATGAGTTTGTCCCGGCCATTTCCGCAAGCTCCGTGGCAGTGATGTAACGCTGGTTGGGCACGTCGTAGCCGTAACCGCTGATCAGAGCATGCATGATAACATGCTCCAAGGCTACCGGTTCTCCGTCGTTCAATTCGGCCACGTTCGAACTTTGTATGTCGCGGGAGTAGACGATGATGACGTGCCCCGAGCCGATGGCTTCCAGGACGCCGCCAGGGTGGAAGATCACGGCCGAGTCCTCGCCCAGGCCGACGCCGATGTACTCGGGATTGGTGGCGCCAACTTCCATCAGTCGGGTGAAGCGACCGCGTTCCAGAAAATGGCTGTCGATGATGATGTCTTCGACGAAACCCAGACCGCTGCTCATGCGAACGGCACCCTTGCGCAGGGCGTCCGCTGCCTGGCCATTGTAGATCATGGTTGTCGACATGGCAGCGGCGCCGGCGCTGGTGCCGGCCACAACGGCCCCTTTCTCGTGACTTTCGCGGATGGCCTCGAGCAGTGGGGAGCCTCCCAGGATATTGGTCAGGCGCAACTGGTCGCCGCCGGTGAAGAAGATCGTTCCGCAGCGCTTCACCGTTTCGATATGCTGCTCCTCGCGGGCATCCTCGCGTGTGCGCACGTCGATGCGATGCATGCGCTCCGCCCCGATGCGGCTGAATACGTCCTCATAGATGGGATAGATTTCGTCGGGAATGCCACTGGCCGTTGCGATCACGGCAACCTGCCGGTTGCCTTCCGGAGCCAGGTCCAGGACGCGGCGCAGGATTTCCAGGTCCGATTCCTTGTCCTCGGCGCCGCCGATGGCGACCAGTCTTCCGTTCTTCTGCCAGGGGTGTTTCGTTGTTTCGGTGGGGTTCGCGCTATCGTTCATAGGGTCTCTGCTTCCTGGGTCCTGTGAAGGGCGAGTCTAGAGACCTGCCCTGCCACCTTGAACCCCCTTTTTACGTTAAAATCCAGCCCTAGTTTCGCGAACGTGCTTTTAGCCGCCATTTGTTCGTACAATTGGAAGTGAAGGCTGTCTGCTGAAACGAGAGTCAACCCCGAACCTGAAGATGCCTGGAGGTTTCCACGAAATTCAGAACGGCACGTGACCTGTTTGCGCGTTTCCAGACAAGAACGGTCTTGCTCCTGAAATCGGGGTGAACGACCGGGCGGGCTTCAACACGGTTACCCAAGTAGTCAAGCAGGCTTTCCGGATAGATGGTGATTCCTAGGCCAGCTGCAACCAATCCAATCAGGGCGAGTGGATTGGTGGCTTCCAGCGCCGGACTGAGGCGCATGCCGTGCTGGTTGAAGATATCCTCGAGCTTCCAGCGATACTCGCCCCATTCCTCCATGTCGCCAAGGATGAGCTTCTGATCCTTTAGGTCACGGGGAGACAGGGTTTGTTTGTGCAAGAGGGAATGATCCCTGGGGGTGACGGCATAAAGCCGCTCATCGGTCAATTGAAGACAGTGATAGTCCGAGTTGTCGAAAGGGCCGATCATGAAGCCGAGATCGACTTCATCGTTGGCCAGCGCGATCTTTTGGCCCTGGGTGCGGAGACTGCGCAACTCGAGGTCAATGTCGGGATACTGTTGCTGGTAACGCGCAACGATCTGCGGGACCAATTCCGTTGCGGCAAAGGCCATGTAGGCCACGCGCACTTGTCCTGCCTTGCCCTGGGCAATGCGCCTTGCGGATTCCACGGAGTTTGCATAGTCCGCCAGAAGCGGGGTCAGACCCTTGCAGAGCTCTTGCCCTGCGGCAGTTAGGGTGACATCCCGCGTGGTCCGTTCGAGCAGCTTGTAGTCGAGCAGGTCTTCAAGCTTCTTGATTCTGCGACTCAAGGCCGATTGATCTATGACCAGCCGCTCCGCGGCACGGCGGAAATTCAATTCCTCTGCCATAACCATGAAGGATTTCAGCAGGGTAGCATCGGGTGTCAGGTCCGTGGTTCGTAGCATCTCGTGTCATTTCCGATTAATGCATTTCACGCAATTATAAATGAGAAACCGTCAATTCCAAAGCAATGAGCTATCTGTTTAACTAGACATGCTTTCAAAAGCTGGAAGCAACCGATTTAGCCTGAATGGCCGTTATTTCCGGGGGTTTCGGAAACCGGTGGGGAGCGAGGAGAAGACCATGAGTGAAGTTGATAGCCGTGAACTCGAGCGCATGCTGCAGTCTGCATTTGATGCATCAACTGAACTGTACAAGGAGCGTGGCTTTCAGCGCCGTGTGGGTTTCGGGCGCAAGCCGGCCCTGGTGAGTGTGGACCTGGCAAACGCCTGGACGCGCCCCGGCAATCCCTTCACCTGTGACCAGGAGAAGATGGACAACGAGATCATTCCCGGCATGCAGAAGCTTCTGAAAGCCTTCCGGGCCAATGGCCTGCCGGTCGTCCATGTTACCACGGCCTACGAGATTACCGATCGAAACGCCGACTTCACGGATATGGGTCTGTGGCACAACAAGATCCCCGTGGAAGCCGTTAACCTGAAGGACGAAGACCTCTGGGCCATCGATAGCCGCATCGCACCGGTCGAGGGCGAGTACACCTTGCTGAAGAAGCGGGCGAGTTCCTTCCATGGAACGGAACTGGCCGGCATCCTGCGCGCCAACAACGTCGACACGATCCTTGTCACGGGTGTTACGGCTTGTGCCTGTGTGCGCCAGACAATCTGTGACGGCATTGCCGATGGCTTCCGGCCCATTGCGGTTCGGGAATGCATTGGTGACCGCGTGCCGGGCGCTGTTGCCTGGAACCTCTTCGACATTGATGCCAAGTTCGGCGATGTTCATTCCGTCGATGAGTGCGTTGACTACCTGAACAAGGTGAATTCCATGAACGCCGCTGCGGAGTGATGGATTAAGGGCGTCTGCTGAACCGCAGGCGTCTGTTCAGGACAGCCCCGAAAACCCCGCGCAAGTCACTTGCGCGGGGTTTTTCTATCGCAGCGCTTCGGGTGAGGGGACCTGTTTGCGGAAGACCTCGGGGGTCAGACCTTCGCGGTCGTGGAAGACGCGGATGAAGTGGGAGAGGTCGCAGAAGCCGGTGGAGGTGGCGATGTCGGTGATCGTCAACTCGGGCTGACGCAGCATGAACTTGGCCTGGGCCAGGCGCATGCGGGTACCGGCTTCGGCCGGGGTCAGGCCCAGGGCCTTGTGGAAGTGGCGTTCCAGCTTGCGGCGGCTGACCTGCAGGCCGCGAGCCAGTTCGGCAATGGTGAGCGGGTCGTCCATGGCCTGCTGCATGCGGATCAGTGCCTTGCGCACCAGCGGGTCGCGCGTGGTCAGCTCCATGGGCAGGCCGGGCTGGGGATTGTCGCCGGTCATGGCCTCGTCGATGATCATGATGTGAAGGCTTTTGCGGGCGGCGGAGCGTCCGATGTGACGATCCACCAGGAAGGCGGCCAGATGGGCCGAACTGGCCCCGCCCGAACAGGTCAGGCGGTCCCGGTCGACAATGAAGATCTGGTCCGAGATGGGGACCAGTCCGTCGAACTGCTCCAGGAAGTCGGCGTGGTGGAACCAGCTGACACAGCAGTGATAGCCCTGCATCAAACCGGCCCGGTGCAGGATGAAGGCGCCGGTGCATACCCCCACCAGCGGGACGCCCAGTTCGGCGGCGCGCCTCAGGTAGGTGACGTACTCGGGATTGAGCTTCTCGATCTCGTCGATCAGGCCACCCACCACGACGATGTAGTCGAAGCGCCGCGGATCCTCCAGGCGCTCGTCCGGCTGGATGGTCACGCCACAGCTGGAGCGCACCGGATTCATCGAGGCCGAGAGCACCTTCCAGCTGCAGTGGATCGGGCGGGAGCGGTCACCTTCGTCGGCCGCCAGGCGCAGGACATCCACGAAGTTGGCAAAGGCGGACAGGGTGAAGCGCCGGGCCAGCACGAAGCCGATGCGCAGGCGCGGTGTCGAGCCGTTCTGCAAAGCTGTGACCTCCGACAGGGTTGACGCAAATATAACGTCATCATGACGCATTAATACAGCCCTCGAAAGGTCTTTCTCTTCAACAATTCCACCTGTTTCGCTCTACGCACGAGGACCTTGCCATGACGCGATTTTCGGCGCTTTCCCTCCTGAAGAACGCCATGACCGGTAACAAGGACTGGGATCCTCAGTGGCCGGATTCCGAACCGAAGCAGGAATACGACGTCATCATCGTCGGGGCCGGCGGGCATGGCCTGGGGGCGGCCTATTACCTGGCCAAGGAGCACGGCATCACCAACGTGGCCGTGCTCGACAAGGGCTGGCTGGGCGGCGGCAACACCGGCCGCAACACCACGATCATTCGATCCAACTATCTCTATGACGAAAGCGCGCGGATGTACGATCACGCGCTGGACCTCTGGGAGGGCCTGAGCCAGGAGCTGAACTACAACGTCATGTTCTCGCAGCGCGGCGTGATGATGCTGGCGCACAATGTGCACGACGTTCAGAGCTTCCAGCGCCATCTGCATTCCAACCGCCTGAACGGGGTGGACAACCAGTGGCTGACCCCGGAAGAGGCCAAGGCCTATTGCCCGCCGCTCGATATTTCCAAGTCCGCACGCTATCCCGTGATGGGCGCGGCCCTGCAACGCCGGGCCGGAACCGCACGCCATGACGCCGTGGCCTGGGGGTATGCCCGCGCAGCGGCGGCACGCGGGGTCGACATCGTGCAGAACTGCCCCGTCACGGCCATCCGCCGTGATTCCAATGGCGCCGTGGAAGGGGTCGAGACGGCGCGTGGCTTCATCAAGGCCAAGAAGGTGGCGGTTTCCGCTGCGGGGCACACATCCGTCCTGATGGATACGGCGGGCGTGCGCCTGCCACTGGAAAGCTTCCCCTTGCAGGCCCTGGTCAGCGAGCCGGTCAAGCCCATCTTCCCCTGTGTGGTCATGTCCAACACGGTGCACGCCTATGTCAGCCAGTCGGACAAGGGCGAGCTTGTGATCGGCGCCGGCACCGACCAGTACACCAGCTATTCCCAGCGGGGCGGACTGCCCCACATACAACACACCGTGGCGGCCGTCTGCGAGGTCTTCCCGATTTTCACGCGCATGCGGATGCTGCGCAAATGGGGCGGCATCGTGGATGTGACGCCCGACCGCTCGCCCATCCTGAACAAGACCCCGGTCCAGGGGCTTTACGTCAACTGCGGCTGGGGGACCGGCGGCTTCAAGGCCACGCCGGGGGCGGCCAATGTCCTGGCCTGGACCGTGGCCAAGGACGAACCGCACCCGATCAATGCCCCCTTCCACCTGGATCGTTTCCGCACAGGACGCCTGATCGACGAGGCCGCGGCCGCGGCCGTGGCCCATTGACGGCGCTGCGCGAAGGAGAGAACCGATGCTGCTGATCCATTGCCCCTACTGCGATGAAGACCTGCCGGAACTGGAGTTCACCTATGCCGGCGAAGCCCATATCGACCGTCCTGCGGATCCCGCCAGCCTGGATGACGAGGCCTGGCGCGACTACCTCTTCATCCGCTCGAACGTGAAGGGCCCGCACTACGAGCGCTGGCGCCACAATCATGGCTGTGCGCGTTTCTTCAATGCCGTGCGGGATACCGTCAGCGACCGCTTCCTGACCACCTACCGGGTGGGTGACCCGCGCCCGGACCTGGCAAGCCTGACCGGAAAGGAGGGCAAGGAATGACGGCCTTTCGTGTTGCAGAGTCCGGACGTGTCCGCCACGACCGCCCCGTCGAGTTCCAGTTCGATGGACGCCGCTATCAGGGACTGGAAGGGGATACCCTGGCCTCGGCCCTGCTGGCCAACGGGGTCCACCTGCTGGGCCGTTCGTTCAAGTATCACCGGCCACGCGGCATCCTGACCGCCGGGTCGGAGGAGCCCAATGCCCTGGTCGGCACACGGCGCGGCCCGGACCGCTACGAGCCCAACACCCGTGCCACGGTGCAGGAGATCTGGGACGGGCTGCAGGCAGAGAGCCAGAACCGCTATCCCAGGCTGTCCTTCGACCTGGGGGCGATCAACGACCGACTCTACATGCTTTTCTCGGCCGGTTTCTACTACAAGACCTTCATGTGGCCGCGCAGCTTCTGGGAACGGGTCTACGAGCCGCTGATCCGCCGGGCCGCCGGCCTGGGCAAGGCGCCCCAGGAACCCGATCCCGATCGCTATGCCGAACGCTACCTGCACAGCGATATCCTGGTGGTGGGCGGTGGCCCGGCCGGTCTGTCGGCGGCGCACAGTGCGGCCAAGGCCGGCGCCAGCGTGGTCCTGGTGGACGAATCCGCCGAGATGGGGGGACACCTGCTGTCCGAGCCCGGCCTGGTCATCGATGGCCAGCCTGCCTGGGACTGGCTGGCCAGCATGCTGGAGGAACTGCGCCACCTGGGCGTGCGCGTCATGTCGCGGACCACGGCCATTGGCTACTATCACCAGAACTTCGTGGCGCTCTGCGAACGCTTGAGCGACCACCTGAAGGAGGCTCCCCCCAACCTTCCGCGCGAGCGCCTGTGGCAGGTCCGCGCCGGACAGGTGGTGCTGGCCCAGGGTGCGCTGGAAAAGCCCCTGGTGTTCGACGGCAACGACCGGCCCGGCATCATGCTGGCCGGGGCGGCTCAGACCTATCTGCACCGCTATGGCGTGCGCGTTGGGGACCGTGTCGTGGTCGCGACTTCGCATGATTCGGCATGGCATGCCGCCTTCGACCTGTCCGATGCCGGCAGCCGCGTGGAGGCCATCGTCGATACGCGGGCCAATCCCTCGGACGCCTTGAAGCAGGCGGCACAAAGCCGTGGCATCCGGGTCCTGGCGGGGCATACGGTCACCGGCACCAGCGGCCGCCTGCGCGTCAATTCGGTGCGGGTGAACCCGGTGAAGGATGGCCGGGTCGGGGCGGCCGAAACGCTTGGCTGTGACAGCCTGCTGATGTCCGGCGGCTGGACACCGTCATTGCACCTCTTCTCGCATACCAAGGGGACCCTGCGCTGGGACGAGGAAAGCGAGGCCTTTCTGCCGGATCAGCAGGCCGAGGCCTGTCACATTACCGGCGCCGGTCGCGGGCTCTGGGGTGTGGAAGCCGCGCTTCAGGACGGTGACCGGCGCGGGGCAGAGGCGGCCGAAGCCGCTGGCCAAAAGCCGGAAAGCGGAGCCTTCCAGGTCGAGCACGATCGCACCGGCAGCGGCGAGACGCATCGCGAACTGCCGAGCGACCGCAAGCCTGGGCGTGCGCGGGCCTTCGTGGACTACCAGAACGACGTGACGGCCAAGGACATACGCCTGGCCGTACGCGAGGGCATGAAGTCCATTGAGCACGTGAAGCGCTACACCACCAACGGCATGGCCACCGACCAGGGCAAGCTGTCGAACATGAACGGCCTGATGATCGCAGCGGATGCCGTGGGCAAGGCGCCGCCCCAGGTGGGCCTCACGACCTTCCGGCCGCCCTATACGCCGACGACCTTCGGCGCCTTTGCCGGCTATCACCGGGGCGACCACTTCGAGGTGGTGCGCAAGACACCCATCGACAGCTGGGCCGAGGAGAACGGAGCGGTTTTCGAGCCGGTTTCTCAATGGCGCCGTGCCTGGTACTTCCCCCGGCAGGGCGAGGACATGGAGGCGGCCGTGGCCCGCGAATGCCTGGCCACGCGCAAGTCGCTGGGCATCTTCGACGCCTCGACCCTCGGCAAGATCGAGGTGGCGGGTCCGGATGCGGTGGAGTTCATGAACCGCATGTACACCAACCCCTGGACGAAGCTGGCACCCGGACGCTGCCGCTATGGCCTGTTGCTGGGCGAGGACGGATTCATTCGCGATGACGGTGTGATCGGGCGCCTGTCAGATGACCTGTTCCATGTCACCACCACTACCGGCGGCGCCGCACGCGTACTGACCATGATGGAGGACTATCTGCAGACCGAGTGGCCGGACCTGAATGTCTGGCTGACCTCGACCACCGAGCAGTGGGCCACCATCGCGCTCAACGGTCCCAATGCGAGGCGTGTTCTGGAACCCTTCGTCGAGGGCCAGGACCTGTCGCCCGAGGCCTTCGTCCACATGTCCGTGGCCGAGTGCAGGGTAGCCGGTTTCCCGGCGCGCCTGTTCCGCCTGAGCTTTACCGGCGAGTTGAGCTTCGAGATCAACGTGCCGGCGCGCTACGGGCGCGACCTCTGGGAAAAGCTCTACGAGGCCGGACAGCAGTTCGACATCTGCCCCTACGGCACGGAGACCATGCACGTGCTGCGCGCCGAGAAGGGCTTCATCATCGTCGGTCAGGACACCGACGGGACGGTGACGCCGGACGATGCCGGCATGAGCTGGGCCGTGGGCAAGAAGAAGACGGACTTCGTCGGCATGCGTTCGCTCAGCCGCCCCGACCTGGTGGCGCCCGGGCGCAAGCAGCTGGTCGGCCTGCTGACCGAGGACGGCTCGGTGCGACTGGATGAGGGCGCACAGGTTGTGGCCGATCCGAACCAGTCGGTGCCCATGGCGATGATCGGGCACGTCAGTTCGTCCTATCACAGCGCCACGCTGGGCCGTTCCATTGCACTGGCCCTTCTGAAGGATGGCCGGAACCTGAAGGGGCAGGAGGTCTATGTTCCGTTGCCCAGCGGCCTGCACAAGGCCCGTGTGACCGACACGGTATTCTATGATCCCGAAGGCGAGCGCCTGAAGGTCTGAGGCGAAGGAGACGGCAGATGAGCAAAGCAAGCAAGATCAACACGGTGCGAGGGCCGGTCCAGCTGGAGGTCATGGAGCCGGTGGCGCGCTTCTCCCTGCGCGTGGGCAAGCAGGGCAGACAACAACTGGGACAGGCCCTGGGCCTGGAGCTGCCGGAGCGCATCGGTATGCGCAGCAGCCAGGGGGGCCGCGAGGCGCTCTGCCTGGGTCCGGACGAGTGGGTGGTTCTGGCGCCCGAGGCCGAGCGTGAGGCGCTTTTCACCGCTGCGCTCGAGGCCTATGCGGAGGTTCCGCATAGCCTGGCGGAGATCAGCGACCGCGAAATCACCCTGCGCCTCGAGGGAGAACGGGCGACGGACCTTCTGACCATTGCCTGTCCGCGCAATCTGGAGCTGATGCCGCCAGGAAGCGGCCGGCGAACCGTCATGGGCGGCATACAGGTCGTGCTCTGGCGCGACGGGCAGGATGCCTACCGCCTGGATGTCTGGCGCTCCTTCTTCGACTACATCCACTCGCTTCTGGAAACCGGGAACCGCGAATTCGCCGCGGAAGCCCAACTGGAAAGCCAGAGTGCCTGAGGCAGAACAGCAGGCCAGTATACGCCTGATGCAGGAGACATGAGATGTTCGAGATGACGGCCCAGCCGGGCCTGACGGACCAGGCCATAGCGGCGGCCATCGACCGGGAACTGGGGCGGCAGCAGAACCAGATCGAACTGATCGCGTCCGAGAATATCGTCTCGCCGGACGTCCTGGCGGCCCAGGGGTCGGTGCTGACCAACAAGTATGCCGAGGGCTACCCGGGCCGCCGCTATTACGGCGGCTGCGAATACGTGGATGAGGTCGAAACCATCGCCCTGGAGCGGGCGCGCCGTCTGTTCGGGGCGGACTACGCGAATGTGCAGCCGCATTCGGGCGCCCAGGCCAACCAGGCGGTCTTCCTGGCTCTGCTGCAGCCGGGTGATCGAATCATGGGCCTGTCGCTGGCCCACGGCGGGCACCTGACCCATGGCTCGCCGGTGACGATGTCCGGGAAATGGTTCGATGTGGTGTCCTATGAAGTGCAGCCGGACAGCCATCTGATCGACATGGCCGAGGTGCGCCGCCAGGCCCTGGAAACCCGGCCGAAGATGATCGTGGCCGGGGCCTCGGCCTACCCGCGGGCCATCGACTTCGCCGCTTTCCGCCGGATTGCGGACGAGGTGGGAGCCTGGCTGATGGTGGACATGGCGCACTACGCCGGGCTTGTCGCCGCCGGGCACTATCCCGACCCGCTGCCCCATGCACACGTGGTGACCTCGACCACGCACAAGACCCTGCGCGGTCCGCGCGGCGGGCTGATCCTCAGCAACGACGTGGAGCTGGGCAAGAAGTTCAACTCGGCGGTCTTCCCGGGGAACCAGGGCGGGCCGTTGATGCATGTGATCGCCGCCAAGGCCGTGGCCTTCGGCGAAGCGCTGGAGCCGTCCTTCCGTGACTACGCACGCCAGGTCATCGACAACGCGCGCGCCCTGGCCCAGGTGCTGCAGCAAGGCGGGCTGGGAATCATTTCCGGGGGCACCGACAGCCACATGGTGCTGGTGGATCTGCGTCCCAAGGGCGTGACCGGCAAGGTGGCCGAGGTGGCCCTGGAGCGCGCCGGCCTGACCTGCAACAAGAACGCGATCCCCTTCGATCCCGAAAAACCCTTCGTGACCTCGGGCATTCGCCTGGGCAGTTCGGCCGGGACCACCCGGGGCTTCGGGGAAGCGGAATTCCGCAAGGTGGGCGCGTTGATCCTGAAGGTCCTGGACGCCCAGGGCGGGGGTGAGGAGACAGCCGTCGAACAGGAAGCCGCCGTGCTGGCTGAGGTCCAGGCGCTCTGCCGCGCCCATCCCATCTACGCTCCATCGGGAGGATGATCCCATGTTCCTGTCGGTCAGCGATATCTTCAAGATCGGCATCGGGCCCTCGTCCTCGCACACCATGGGACCGATGACGGCCGCCGCAGGTTTCGTGGAAACCCTGAAAGAGGCCGGACTGCCTGGCGGTGAGGCCGTCCATCTGCAGGTGCGGCTGCACGGCTCGCTGGCCTTCACCGGCAAGGGACATGCGACCGACCGGGCGGTGATCCTGGGGCTGTGCGGACTGACACCCGATCGACTGGATCCCGATGAGGCCGAGGTCCTCGAGGCCCGGGTTTACGAGACCGAGACCGTGACACCGCCCGGGCTGCCCGCCATGGCCTTCGACCCGGTGAACGACCTGGTGTTCGACTATGGCCCACCCCTGCCCGGACACGCCAATGGCTTGGTCATGCGGGCCCTGAACAAGGACGGCACGGTCCTGCTGGAACGGACATACTACTCCGTGGGGGGCGGCTTCGTGCTGACCGAAGAGGAGCTGGCGCAGCTGGCCAACAGCGAGGACTCGGCCGTGGGGGAGAGCGAAACGGGCTATCCCTATCCCTTCGAGACCGCGCAGCAGATGTTGAAGATGGCCGCGGATGCCGGCATGACTATCGCCGAGATAAAGCGGATCAATGAGTTGGCCTGTCACCATGATCGCCTGGACGAGAAGCTGGACGCCATCTGGCAGGCCATGGACAGCTGCATCGAGCGGGGCTTGCGCATGGAGGGCGTGCTGCCTGGCGGCCTGAACGTCCGACGACGCGCCAGGGCCATATATGGCCAGTTGACCGCCGAGCGCGGGCGCAATACCGACCAGCCCCATGTGGCCAATGACTGGATGAGCGTCTATGCGATTGCCGTGAACGAGGAGAATGCGGCCGGCGGGCGCGTGGTCACCTCACCCACCAACGGGGCGGCCGGTGTGGTGCCGGCCGTGATCCGCTATTACCGGGATCACTGCATCGGGGCCAGTCACCAGGGCATTCGCGACTTCCTGCTGACCGCAGCGGCCATCGGCGGCCTGATCAAGCACAATGCCTCGATCTCCGGCGCCGAGGTCGGCTGCCAGGGTGAGGTGGGATCTGCATCGGCCATGGCGGCGGCCGGTCTCTGCGCTGCACTGGGCGGCACGAACGAACAGATCGAGAATGCCGCCGAGATCGCCCTGGAGCATCATCTTGGCATGACCTGCGATCCAGCGGGCGGTCTGGTCCAGGTGCCCTGCATCGAGCGCAATGCCCTGGGCGCGATCAAGGCCGTTTCCGCGGCCAGCCTGTCCCTGCGCGGCGACGGGCGTCACTTCATGCCGCTGGATAACTGCATCAAGGTGATGATGCAGACCGGCCAGGACATGAACGAGAAGTACAAGGAAACCTCGACCGGCGGCATCGCCGTGAACCTGGCGGAGTGCTGATCCGGTGCCCGAGGGATGCCGTCAGGCCGCCTTCGTCTTGCCCACGCTGTAGCGGCCGCGCTGCTCAAGCCACAGCAGGGTCAGTTTCATGGCCCCCATGGCGAAGAGAACCAGCAGCATGATGCAGACCGAGAAGGCTGCGGCCTGGGTGGTGAAACCCGCCTGATCCAGGCGCAGCACGGATACGGCGCCCACGCTGAGCGACGGTGTGATCAGGAAGATCACGGCCGACAGCGTCACCATGGAACGCATGAACAGGAAGAAGAAGACGGCGACGAGTGTCGGCAGCATGATGGGCAGGATGGCATCGCGCAGGCCCTGAAGTGGACTGCCCCCCAGGCAGGTCACAGATTCCTCGAGCGATTTGGGCACGGTCCGGATCCCGGCCACCATCGTCAGGAATCCCTGCGAATGGTAGTGGTAGAAATTACAGAAGGCGATCAGCAGCGCCGAGCCATAGAGCGCCCCCATGATGGTCCCGCCGACATTGAAGGACAGGACATAGGACAGGCCGAGCACCAGACCCGGCACCCCCACGGGCACGATGGCCAGAAGGTAGACGGCCTTGGCGGCCGCGCGCGGCAAGCCGCGCTGTGCCAGGACCAGGGCGAACAGCAGCACCACGCCGATCACCGCCGCCTGTGTGGACACCAGCAGGGATGTCCAGAGCGGTGTATAGCCCCCCTGGGTCGTGATGTTGTAGTTGTCCAGGGTCAGGCTCATGCGGTAGGGCCAGAGTTGGACAAAACTGGCATAGACGACCGTCGCGACGACCGCGATCAGGAAGAAGCCGGTGAAATGGGTGACGGTCCCCAGCGGGATATCGCGGGCCGGCAGGAAGTTGCGGCGCACAGGAATGGCGCTGTCCGAGCCGCCGCCGAATTGGCGCTGCGAGGCCACTTTCTCGATATAGAAGGCGACTCCCGTCGGGATCAGCAGGAAGATTCCGATCACCGCGCCCATGCTGAAATTCATCTGCCCCACGACCTGGGCATAGATCTCGGTTGCCAGAACGCGGTAGTCACCGCCGATGACGGCGGCGTTGCCAAAGTCGGTGATGGTCACGGTGAAGACCACGAAAGCCGCGCTCAGCAGGCCGAACTTGGCATTGGGCAAGGTGATGTCGACAAAGCGGCGCCAATTGGAAGCGCCCATCACCATGGCGGCATCGTAATAGCGGACGTCGGAATGCCTGAGCGAGGCCTGGATGATCATCACGGCCTGGGGTAGGGCGTACATGGTGTTCGCGATCACGAGGCCCCAGAGGCCATAGATCTGCATGTCCCAGCCGGTCGCCTGGTTCACCAGGCCATTGCGCCCGAACAGGAACAGCAGGCCCAGGGCCTGGACAAGCGATGGCGCCAGGAGCGGCAGGAGCAGTGCGAGCATGATGATCGCCCGTCCGACGATGGTCGTGCGCTGAAGCATGTAGGCGATGGCAAAGCCCAGCAGGATACTGACCACGGTTGTGATGGAGCTCATCACCAGACTGTTCGCAAGTACCCCAGGTATGTGCGACATGGCGAGGACGCTGGCAAAGTTGCCAAGGCCCAGCGACCCATCGCCCTGCAGAAAGCTGCGGTAAACCACCAGGGCCAGCGGGTAGAGAAAGAAGAGCGCAAGCCCCAGCATCGGCACGATGAAGGAGACCGAATGCAGCAGCCTGGCCTGGATAGCGCTGCCGCGCATGCCGGGGGCTTCCGCCGAATGATGGGAATGAGATGGCGAACTCATGCGCGGACCCAGGCTCCTGCATCCGGCTGTATCTCGAAGCTCACAGGATCGCCTGGCTGAAAGCGGCCATCGCTGTGGACCTCGGAAACCAGCTGCTGGTCATGCCATTCCATCGTGACGCGGCTGATATTGCCAAGGTAGGTGACCTGGGTAACGGTGGCCTCGCCCGTGCTGTCCGGGCGAAGGCCGATCTGCTCCGGGCGCAATGCCAGAAGCTGTGCCTCTGTGCCCTCGGGCTTGTGCGCCAGCAGGTCTGGTGACAGCCGGGCCGCCGTCTGCTCGTCGAGCAGATTGCTGATGCCCACGAAATCGGCCACGAAACGCGTTTGCGGCCGGGCGTAGAGGTCCTGCGGCGTGCCCACCTGTTCGATCCGCCCATCCTGCATGCAGACGATCCTGTCCGCCATGGTCAGGGCTTCTTCCTGGTCATGGGTGACCATGATGGTCGGAATGCCCAGGCGTCGTTGCACATCGCGGATTTCCGTGCGCATTTCCGCGCGCACCCGGGCATCGAGGGCGGACAGCGGTTCGTCGAGCAGCAGAAGGCCGGGATCCACGGCCAGCGCCCGGGCAATGGCGACACGTTGCTGCTGGCCGCCCGACAGTTCATGGGGGTAGCGCTCCGCGAGTTCGGGAAAGCGCACCAGTTCCATCAGCTCGCGCACCTTGGCGTCGACCTTGTCGCGGGGCCATTTTCTGATCTTCAAGCCATAGCCGATATTCTCGGCCACGGTCATGTTCGGAAAGAGGGAATAGGACTGGAAGACGATGCCGAAACCCCTGTGCTGGGCATCGATTTCGCGCAAGTCCCTGTCACCGATTTGCAGACGCCCTGAATCAAAGGGCTCCAGCCCGGCAACGATGCGCAACAGGGTCGTCTTGCCACAGCCGCTGGGCCCCAGAAGGCAGACGAATTCCTCGCTGCCAACCTCCAGGCTGACGTCGTGCAGCGCCTGAAATTGGCCGTAGAACTTCGAGACGTCCTGGATGAGAAGATGCATTGGAAAAGGGTCCTGAAAAAAAGCCCTCCGCAGCCTGGCCGCGGAGGGCATCGTCCGCGCAGGAATTACCTGCCTACGGTATCACGCCATTTGTTGATGATGGACTCACGCTTCTTGCCGGATGCCGCGAAGTCCATGGGGAACAGCACTTCATCCAGATTCTCGGGAAGGTTGGCATCGTCCGCCAGCGGAGAACGGGCAACGCCCGGAATTGTCACGACAGCCTTGTACTCGGAATAGACAGAGGTTGCACTGTCCGAAAGCGTCCAGTCCAGGAAGCGCTTGGCGTCCTCGGCGTTGTCCGTTCCGGCCATCAGGCCATTCGCCTCAAGTTCGTAGCCGGCGTAATCCTCGGGAATGACCATTTCCAGAGGGTAACCCTGGGAGATGCCCTGCATTGCCACGAAGGAAAGGGATGCACCTACAGTGTATTCGCCGACCTGGGCCATGCGGCAGGGGCGCGAGCCGGATGTCGTGTACTGGGCCATGCTCGCATCGAGATCCTCGATCAGTTGCCAGCCCTCTTCTTCGCCGAGGCCTTGGAGAATGGCAGCCACCTGCAGATAGCCGGTGCCTGAAGAGCCCGGGTCCGGCATGACGACTTCGCCCTCGAAAACCGGGTCGGTCAGGTCAGTCCATTTCCGCGGCATCTCGGCGCCGATCTCCTCGAGGCGGGGCTTGTTCACGCAGAAAGCACCCATGTAGCCGACCGGCGCGAACCAGCGATTGTCATCGGCCTTGTACTGATCGCCGAGTTTATCGAGACCGGCTGCCTCGTAAGGTTCCAACTGGTCGCTGATCTGGGGGTCGAGAATGTTCGTCACGGCGAAGCCCCAGAGCACGTCGGCCTGGGGGTTGTCGGCCTCGGCAATCAGGCGTGCGCCCAGGTCGCCTGTCGACAGGCGGAGTGCTTCCACCTCGATGTCGGGCAGGGCTTCCTTGGCCGCTTCCAGATAGGCCGCGACCTCCTCTTCCTCCAAAGCCGTGTAGACGGTGATCGTCCCGGCATGGGCCGTACCGATCATGGCGAGCCCAGTCGCGGCGCCCGCAATCCATTTCAGGTATCGCATTGTCATGAAGATAGCCTCCTTGTTGGTTGGTTATTGATCTTTTCCGAAAACGGTAGCGCATCCCCGTGATTGTGGCAAGATGTGGAAATATGCAAAAAGTGGTCATATGAATCAGAATGAATTGCGAAGGAAACATCTATGCCCCCGAATACGCCGCAGGATGCTGAGGAGTGCCTGGCCGAGACGACGGATTTCGCAGCTGAGCTGGCGCAGCGCGCCGGACGCCTGGCCTTGCAGTACTTTCGCCAGCGGCTGGATATCGAAGTGAAGGGGGACGACAGTCCCGTCACGATTGCCGACAGAGCGGTTGAGCGCCTGTTGCGGACAGGCATTCGCGAACGTTTTCCCGAGCATGCCATTCTTGGCGAGGAATTCGGACAGACGGGCTCGAACGAGGCTTTCACCTGGGTTCTGGACCCCATAGACGGCACGCGCAGCTTCATCACGGGTTGGCCGATCTGGGGAACCCTGGTGTCCCTGTTGCACAATGGCCGGCCGGAGCTGGGCATCATCGAGATGCCGGCGCTTTCCGAGCGCTGGATTGCAGAGCGAACCAGGGGCACGCGGTTCGAGAATGCCTCGGGGGCCACCTCCCGGGCCGTGACCAGCGGTACCAGGACCCTGGCCGAAGCCCGCTTCTATACCACCTCTCTGCTGTTCTTCGAGGGCGAGGCGCGCCAGCGCATAGAGGGCATTGCCCGGGCTGCACATACGGCGCGTTTCGGTGGGGATTGCTATATCTACGGGTTGTTGGCAAGTGGGCACGTCGACCTGGTCATCGAGAACAGGCTGATGCCTTATGATTTCCTGGCCACGGTTCCCGTGGTGGAGGAGGCGGGCGGCATCATCACGGATTGGTCGGGCCGGACCCTCGACGCCGAGTCGGATGGCCGGGTTGTCGCGGCAGCGACGCCCGAACTGCATGCAATCGCACTGAAGATGCTGTCGGCCTGAAGTCCGGCAGCTGTTCCAGGGTCGTGGACGGAAAGTGAGAAGGGAGGTTCTCCATGTGGCAGGAAGAACGGCGTCAGAGGATAAGATCGCGCCTTGCGACCTTTGGGCATGTCTCCGTGGACCAGGCCACGAGCGAGTTCGGCGTGTCGCGCGAGACCATCCGGCGCGACCTGATGGAGATGGAAGCGTATGGAGAGCTGCGGCGCATGCGCGGTGGTGCGATCCCGGTCGAGGAGGAGAGGGAGGCGCCCTACACCGTGCGCAGTTCCGTAAGGGTCAAGGAGAAGCGCTCGATCGCGGCCTGTGCGGCGCGCCTGATCGAGAGCGGGCAGACCCTTTTCCTGGATGCCGGAAGCACCACGGCGATCCTGTCGGAACGCCTGTCCGGCCTGAGCGGGCTGACCGTCATCACCAATTCCCTGAAGGTCGCCAGCAACATGACGGAACACGTGGGCTCGGGAACTCGTTCCAACCGCATCGTGCTCATCGGCGGCGAATTCAATTCCGAGCCGCCAGCCACCTTCGGGGATGTCACCATCAACGAGATCGGGCGCTATCATGCGGACCTGGCGCTGCTTTCCCCTTTTGGCCTGGATGCGGGCAAGGGGGCGACAAGTTTCGATCCGCGTGAGGCCGAAGTGGCTCGAAGCATGATCGCGAACGCAACCCGGACCGCGATCCTGGCGGATCATTCCAAGATGGGCATCGTCAGCCGGATATCCTTTTGCCCGGTGCCGGACATCGCACACCTGGTCGTCGACGCAAGAGCGCTCCAGAAAGCGGGCTTTTCCGCGATAGAGGCTCTGGCGCAAGACGTGATGGTCGGGACGCAATAGGCATTTCCGCCTGCCTGTCCAAATGAAGGGGGCGTGGCCGGCAGCGAGGGCTTACCCTGGGGAGTCACGGAACATGGACCAGTGGCCTGGCCACTCTGACACTCATGGGGGACTTATGAGTATCGCCTTTACCGAACGCGCACCGATCGAAAGCGGGTTTTCCGACGTCTTTCAGCAACAGCTGGCGCCCAAGCTGGAACAGCTGGAGCAGCAACGTCTGGCACACCTGGCCCAGGCAAAACGGCATGCCATGTTTGCCCTGGCCGCCGGGGGGCTTCTTGGCCTGCTGTTCCTGTTCTTCGGCACCTCGTCGTCGGGTGTGGGCGGCACGATAGCCAGTTTCGCCATTCCACTTCTGTTCGGCGCTGTGGGGGCATTCCTGCTCTGGAAGCGGCAGGCGGGAAAATGGAGTGGCTCCGCGGCAGAAAGCGTGATGCCGGCGGTTTGTGATTTCCTGGGCGACATGAGCTATGACCGCGAGGCGCACAAGGGCTTCCCCCTGGAGCGCATGCGCAAACTGGGCGTCATCCCCTCCTTCACCCGTTCCGAGCTCAGCGACCGGCTGGATGGGATCTATCGCAACACGGGCTTCGAGCTTGTCGAGGCGCGTCTGATCAGTGAGAAGAACAAGAGCAGTGGCAACAGCGACAATGACAGCAGCGACCGCTCAAGCCGAACGCTCTTCAAGGGGCTTCTCATGCGCGTGTCCGTACCCGAACCCATCCCCACACGCATCCTGATCGCCCGCGATTACGGTTTCGGCAACAAGCTGGGCGAGCTTCTGGGCGGCAGCTCGGGACGCGGCATGCCAAAGGTGGATACCGGCCACGGGCCCTGCGAGGAGAACTTCGAGGTCTATGCCGCCGACCCCGAGGTCGCGCGCCAGGTCCTGACCCCGGCCTTTCTGGACAATCTGATGAAGATCGCCGAGGCCGAAGGCGGGCGCCACGGGGCAAAAGGCCTGGAAGCCGGCTTCCACGACGAATACTTCTTCATGGCCCTGCGCCGCGACGACGATTTCCTGAAGATGGGGTCACTCACCACACCGGTCGACCAGATCGAGGACGACCTGCACAGCGTCTTCGACGATATCGCCCTGATGCGCCGCATCATCGACAGGCTGCATGGGGATCATCCGGATCAAGGCACGCCTGCGGACGCGGAGAAGGAGATGGCGTGAGTCTGCAACCTAGGCTATCTGTGTGCGCAAGAAAACTTTAGCGAAGTGAAGGTATGAGCTATAGCGTTTTCATTCATCGCGCAGATTCAATTTATGATGATAGGCCAGATGAGCGGTACCAGTTTCCAAGGCAGTATCTTGGAAGAGTAAAGCAAAGTGTTAACGATTGGATTGTTTATCTGGAGCCATCCAAGGTCCCCGGAACCCGTGGCTACTTTGCCATTGCCCGGGTTCAAGAGATCATAGAGGACCCCAAGGCGCCAGATATGTATCTGGCGCTGATCGAGCCAGGTTCTTACTTAGAATTTGCAAATGCGGTTGCATTCAATGATGAGGGTGGCCCCGTAGAACGGGGGCTTTTAAACGAGCATGGACGGCTGTCGGGTCGTGCGCAATCAGCCGTTCGGCCAATATCTCCCCAGGATTTTCTGCGTATCCTGGAGCATGGGCTCAAGGAAGTAGAGCCAACGTTACCGCGCATTGATGCTAATTCCGCGCCATTGGGATTGGAAGATGAGCAGGCGCCATCTGAATTCGCGGTACGGGATCGTGTTCAACAGTTTACAAATAGAGCTGTCCGGGATCGTGTTTTTCGCAAGATTGTAATTCAAGCATACAACGAAAGGTGCGCAATTACAGGCCTGAAGTTCATTAACGGCGGTGGAAGGGCCGAGGTCGATGCCGCACATATTCAACCCGTTCAGCACAATGGTCCGGATATTGTGAATAATGGCATTGCGCTTTCGGGAACAGCGCATTGGATGTTTGACCGTGGTCTTATCAGCTTATCAGACGATTTTGACATCCTCATTTCTCGCCAGGTGAATGACATCGAGAGTGTGCGCTCTTTCATCAGAAAGGACGGTCGTGCCTCTTTGCCATTTCGACCATCAGACCGACCACATGGCCGTTTTCTGAAGTGGCACCGAGAAAACTGCTTCAAGCATTAAGGCGAATGCCAGCTCTGGAAGAATTCAGTCCTTCGTTCCTTGGATCATACCCAAGGATCGCCACAATCGGATCAAGCCCCACCCTTGAAGACGGCTCTCGAAGCACTGACGGCAGAGAGTGAAAGGGTTGCACCCCTTCTCCTTCTTCCAACAGACATAATCCAAGAACCGGCTATCGGGGTTGAAAGAAGTTGAGTTGGCTATGGAACCGGTCGTGACGGACGCATTGGGGTCTACGCTTCGCTCCAACATTGACTCGGGTCATCCAAACGAAGGGTCTATGCCCAAGTCGTAGCTTCCTTTGAGTCTTGGAAGTCGGGAGGGGAGCAGCATACCATGCCCTATACCCAAGCCAGAGGATATCATGGCTACTCTCGAGAAGGTTACCATAGCCTTGATCGCCGAGCAGGCGGAATGTATCCGCGAGGCCGTGGAGGCTGGGGAATATGCTTCCACGAGTGAAGCAATTCGAGACGCTGTGCGAGAATGGCAGGAGCGCCGTGATCTACTCGGTTACACAACCGAAGAATTGCGCTCATTCGTTCAAGAAGGCCTGGAAAGCGGACCGAGCCAGTACGAGTCGATTGATGATGTAAGGATCGAGGGCCGTCGCAGACTGGAGATTGATACATGAAGGCGTTCATAGGACTGCCGCGCTAAGGGGCATTGTCTTGGCCCGCACATCCTTCCTGCTCATGACCGCCTGCCCAGCTTGACGGCTGCTGCCGGAGTTGCCACTTACAAACCTGACAGCTTTCATTCCGATCCTATCCAAACCTAGCGGCTTTCCGAGACCGGCTTTCGCCGTGTCGGGGCCGTAATTTCCGAGAGAGCCCCATGCCTGATACAGTCAACGCCGCGCCCACCGAGACACCCACTGTCATTCGCCGCGAGGACTACAGCGCGCCGGACTATGCCATTGACAGCCTGGCGTTGGAATTCGATCTGGCGCCCGAGGCGACGCGGGTGAAGTCGCGGCTGGCCGTGACGCCGGCGCATGACCAGGCATCGGCTGCCGAGGCGCGGCCGCTGAAGCTGGATGGCGAGGCGCTGAAGCTGCTGTCCATCGCGCTGGACGGGCAGCCGCTCGCCGAGGGCCGGGACTATCATATGGACGACAGCGGCCTGACGGTATCGGCGCCCCCGCAAGGGGCCTTCACGCTGGAAATCGAGACCGAGATCGATCCCAAGGGCAACAGCGAGCTGTCGGGGCTCTATCTCTCCAACGGCGTCTTCTGCACCCAGTGCGAGGCCGAGGGCTTTCGCCGCATCACCTTTTTCCCCGATCGGCCGGACGTGCTGACGCGCTATCACGTGACGATCCGGGGACCCAAGGAGGGCTGCCCCGTGCTGCTGTCCAACGGCAACCTGGCCGACAGCGGCGCCCTGCCGGACGGGCGGCACTATGCGGTCTGGGACGATCCCTTTCCCAAGCCCAGCTATCTCTTCGCGCTGGTGGCCGGCGACCTGGCCTGTCATGCCGACAGCTTCACCACGCGTTCGGGGCGCGAGGTGGCGCTGCGCATCTATGTGGAGCACGGCAAGGAAAGCCGCACCGGCTGGGCCATGGACTCGCTGAAGCGTTCCATGCGCTGGGACGAGACGCGCTTCGGCCTGGAATACGACCTGGACCTGTTCAACATCGTGGCGGTCAGCGACTTCAACATGGGTGCCATGGAGAACAAGTCGCTGAACGTCTTCAACGACAAGTACATCCTGGCCGACCCGGACACGGCCACCGACGGCGACTATGCCGGCATCGAGTCCGTGGTGGCGCACGAATACTTCCACAACTGGACCGGCAACCGCGTGACCTGCCGCGACTGGTTCCAGCTGAGCCTGAAGGAGGGCCTGACGGTCTTCCGCGACCAGGAGTTCTCCTCGGACGTGCGCTCGCGGCCCGTGGAGCGCATCCAGACGGTGCGTGCCCTGCGTGCGCGCCAGTTTCCGGAGGACGCCGGCCCTCTGGCGCATCCGGTGCGCCCGGATTCCTACATCGAGATCAACAACTTCTACACGCCCACGGTCTACGAGAAGGGCGCCGAGGTCATCCGCATGCTGCACAGCCTGCTGGGCGAGGAGGGCTTCCAGGAGGGCATGCGTCTCTACATCGCGCGCCACGACGGGCAGGCGGCGACCTGCGACGACTTCGTGGCCGCCATGGCGGACGCCAACGACGTAGACCTGGAGCAGTTCAAGCTGTGGTATGCGCAGGCGGGAACGCCCGAGCTGCAGGTCGAGGGGCACTACGACAGCGCAGCGGGCGCCTATGAAATGACGGTGCGCCAGCACTGCCCGCCCACACCTGGTCAGCCCGAGAAGAGGCCCATGCAGATCCCCTTCGCGGTGGGCCTGCTAGACGCCCAGGGCCAGGACATTCCCCTGAAGCTGGAAGGCGAGGGTGATGCCGCATCCGCAACCCGCGTGCTGGACCTGCGCCAGGCCGAGCAGCGTTTCCGTTTCCCGGATGTGCCGGAACCGCGGGCCATTTCACTGAACCGCGGCTTCTCGGCGCCTGTGAACCTGAAGAGCGAACAGGGGCCCGTGGAGCTGGCCTTCCTGATGGCGCAGGACGCCGATCCCTTCGCGCGCTGGGAGGCCGGACAACGCTATGCCCTGGACCTGCTGCTGAAAGCGGTGGAAACGATCCAGACGGGCGGTGAACCCGGTTTTGATGACGGCTTTGTCGAGGCCTTCCGCGAGATCCTGCGGGACCCGCAGCTGGACAAGGCCTTCGCAGCCGAAGCGCTGGCCCTGCCCGGTGAAAGCTATATCGGCGAGCAGCTGCGTCCGCTGGACGGGGAGGCCATTCATCAGGCACGCGAAGCCCTGCGCCGGCACCTGGCGGAGGCCCTGGGCGAGGACCTGCAGCAGGTCTATGCCGCCAATGCGGTCACAGAGCCCTACAGCCCGGAAGCCGAACAGGCCGGGCAGCGGGCCCTGCGCAATACCGCCCTGTCCTACCTCTCGGCCCTGGCAAGCGAGCCCGACACGGCCCTGTCGCGCCTGGTCGCGCATTACCACGACGCCGACAACATGACCGACCGCATGGCGGCCCTGCGCCTGCTGGTGGATATCGGCGGCGAGGCTTGCGACACGGCCCTGCAGGACTTCCACGACCGCTATCGCGACGACGACCTGGTGATGGACAAGTGGCTGGCTCTTCAGGCGGTTTCGGCCCGGCCCGACACCCTGGAGCAGGTCCGCGCGCTGGAAGACCATCCCGTCTTCTCGCTGAACCGGCCCAACAAGGTGCGCGCGCTGATCGGCACTTTCGTCTCGGGCAATCCGCTGCGCTATCACGCCGCCGATGGCTCCGGCTATCGCTACCACGCCGATCGCGTGCTGACTCTGGACGGCATCAACGCCCAGATCGCGGCGCGCCTGCTGACGCCCCTGGGGCGCTGGGCCCGCATGGGCGAGGCGCGCCAGGGGATGATGAAGGCCGAACTGGAACGTATTCTGGCCGAGCCGAACCTGTCCCGCGACGTCTACGAGATTGCCTCCAAGTCACTCGAGGGGTGAAGCCGCAGCCATCCGCTGTCCCGGGCACAAGAAATGTGAAAAGAGTCGCTTTGCATGTATTAAAGGATTGCCAGTCTGTGCACGGCATGATCATCTGAGCGAAATATGCGGCATTTTATCGATGCCGGCGGTACGGCCCGCCGACGTTCCGTTTGAGTCATGCCTGTAAAGAGGACCCGGCCGGGGCATCCGCTCCACTTGGTATCCACCCCTATTGGAATGTTGAGGCAGTCTATGGATAATGTGGTGATCCCCGAGGAGGTTCGTCAGCGCGTGGAATACCGGCGCGGCTCCCTGGCAACGATGGAGCGCCTGGACCTGTCGCGCACGGCGCTGCTGGTCATAGACATGCAGAACTTCTACTGGATGAAGGATCTACCGGTGGCCTATGCCCCGGACATGGCAAATATCGTCGATAATGTGAACAGGATTGCCGGGATCTCGCGTGCGCTTGGCGTGCCGGTCTTCTGGCTCCAGCACATGTTCACCGAGGGCTGGCGGAGCTGGTACGAGAAGACGACGAAGGGTGCGGTGGCCCGCGCCCTGATCGAGAACACGACTCCCGGCTCCCACGGTTTCGAGATTCACGATAGCATGGACGTGCAGCCCGGCGACCAGCGTGTTCTGAAGACGCGCTACAGTGCCATGCTGCCCAACTCCTCGGACCTGGACCTGCAGCTGCTGGCGCGTCGGATCGACACGCTGATCATCACCGGCGGCCTGACCAACTGCTGCTGCGAGTCCACGGCCCGCGACGCGATGATGATGGATTACAACGTGTTTTTCATAAGCGATGCCAATGCCTCGCGCTGCGAGGCCCAGCACCAGGCCACACTGTCCAGCATGGTGCAGCTCTTCGCCGATGTGCGCGACACCACCTCCCTGATCGAGATGATGGAGCAGAGCGTAGAGAGCTGTCCCTCCTGATCCGGCGTTCGAGGACGGCCGGACCGCTGTTCCTCAGTCGGCTCGTCCTCTCTGGCACGGCTGATCCGGGTGTGACACTCAGCCCTTCTTCTCGATCATGACCCGGTGCGGGTAGGGGATCGAGATGCCCGATTGGTCGAAGGCCGCCTTCACGTTCTTCAACAGCGCCCAACGTGCCTCCCAGAGGTCTTCCGCGTTGGTCCAGCCACGGAAGGTCAGTTCGATGCCGGATTCCCCCAGGCTGGCCACGCGCACCATGGGTTCGGGTTCCTTCAGGAAACGGCTGTCCTGGCGCGTCAGCTCCAGGACGATCTCCATGGCCCGGTCGACGTCGGCTTCGTAGTCGATCTCGAAGGTGATGTCGCAGCGCCGGGTGGGATAGGCCGAGTAGTTGGTGATGGCCGAGTTCCAGACCTGGCCGTTGGGCACCACGATCTTAACGTTGTCGACGGTGGTCAGTTCGGTCATGAAGAGATTCAGGTCCGTGGCCGTTCCCAGATGGCCGGACAGGTCGACAAAATCCCCGATCTTGAACGGCCGGATGAGGATCAGCATGACGCCAGCGGCAAAGTTGGCCAGGCTGCCCTGAAGCGCCAGGCCGATGGCCAGGGTTGCGGCACCGAGCACGGCGACGAGGCTGGTGGCCTGGAAGCCGAAGAGCTGCAGGACCGCGATCACCACGACCACGAGGATCAGGTAATAGACAATTGCGGCCAGGAAGCCGGCCAGCATGGGATCTATCCGCTTGTTGCGCTTCGGGCTGTTCTTCACGAAGCGTGCGGCCAATCCGGCGATCAGAAAGCCGATGACCAGAAAGACCAGGGCCTTCAGGACATTCAGCGCAAGCACGGCCCAGGGACCGTATTCGGCGGCAAGTGTATCCATGGAACTTCTCCCTACGGGCCCGCTGGCCAAGCCTGGCGCGAGCTGTGAATTCTATGACGGGGCACGACTGTCCCGGCGGCAAGTGTGCCCCAAACAAGGGTATTCCAATCCTCTTTTCCATCAAGGGGTATAAAGGGGAGGTGCTGACAATTCGTGGAAGTCGGGTTGAGCCGCCTGTGCCAGCATCTTTCGAGGGCCCCTACGGGGCCACCTCAAGATGAGGAAATTTTTTATATCAGATAGTTATATAACCACGTCATGCTGAGGTACTCGACCCGAAGGGGCGAGCCTCGAAGCATCCCGGCACAGTCGGGGGTCTTTTGGCACCTGTCCTCAGCGGATGCCGGCGCGCAGGAAGGCCTGCATGAACTGGCGCTGGAACAGCAGGAAGGCGATCAGCAGCGGGGCGATGGACATCAGGGTGGCCGCCGATATAACCACGATGCTGACCCCGCTTTCCGGCGCGGCAAAGAGCGACAGACCGACAGTCAGCGGGCGGGTGTCCGACGAGTTGGTCACGACCAGGGGCCAGAGGAAATTGTTCCAGTGCGTGGCGATGGAGACCATGGCATAGGCCAGGTAGGTCGGCCGGGCGGCGGGCATGTAGACGCGCCAGAGGATGCCCAGCCAGCCGCAGCCCTCGATGCGGGCGGCCTCCTCGAGCTCCTTGGGCACCTGCTTGAAGGCCTGGCGCAGCAGGAAGATGCCGAAGGCACTGGCCATGTAGGGCACGCCGATGCCCAGGATGCTGTCGAACAGGCCCAGGTTCGAGACGATCACGTAGTTCTCGACGATCAGAACCTCGGGCAGGATGAAGAGCTGCATCAGCACCAGGATGAACAGCACTTCGCGTCCGCGGAACTCGAAGCGGGCAAAGGCATAACCGGCCAGCGTGCAGAAGAAGAACTGCCCCAGCAGGATCAGGGTCACCAGGGCAAAGGTATTGAAGAAGTAGCGGATCCAGGGCGCGTCGAACCAAGCCTCGATATAGTTCACCAGGGTGAGCGGTGAGGCCAGGTTGAAACTGAGCGCGTCGCTGGCCGTGTGGAATGAGGCCCAGGCCGCGAAGATCAGCGGGGAAATCCAGACGATGGCCAGCAGCCAGGCTGCGATCGTCTCCAGGCCGCCGTCCTCCTGGAAGAATCCGGCCAGGAAACCCTGGGAAGCGTTCGTCGTCTCCACGTTCATCTGTAGTGGATCCTTCCTTCAAGCCCGCGGAACTGCAGGATTGCCACCAGGCCGAGAACGGCCAGGACAAGGACGGTCAGGGCGGCCGCCATGGGGCGGTCGAAGTACGAGAAGGCGGTTTCCCAGATCCAGTAGAGCAGAAGCTTCGAGGCGTTGTTGGGCCCGCCCTTGGTCAGGATGAAGAGGTGGTCGATCAGCTTCACCGAGTTGATCATGGCGTTGATCATGACGAAGAGGGTCGTCGGCATCAGCAGCGGCAGCACGATGCGGCGCAGATAGGTCCAGCGGCTGGCGCCCTCGATGATGGCCGCCTCGCGCAGGTCCGGAGGTATGGTCTGCAGTGCGGCCAGGTAGAAGATCATGTAGAAGCCGGCTTCCTTCCAGATGGTCACCACGATAATGGCCCAGAGTGCCGTTTCCGGCTGGCCCAGCCAGTTGACAGGCTCGGCCCCGAAGAGCCCCGTGATGCTGTCGATCAGGCCGATGTCCGGTGTGTAGAAGAAGAGCCAAAGATTGGCCGCCGCGATCATGGGCAGCATGGTCGGCGTGAAGTAGGCGATGCGCAGGAAGGTGCGTCCCTGCATCTTCGAGTTCGCCCAGAGCGCCATGCTCAACGCAATCACGATGGACACCGGAATGGTGACGCCGGCGTAGATCAGGTTGTTGGTGGCCACCTGCCAGAAGATAGGATCCTGGAAGAGATAGGTGTAGTTTTCCAGCCCGATGAACTCGGAGGGGTTCCGGCTGGTCTCGCGCGAGAAGAAGCTGCGCCAGAGCGCACTCACCGTCGGCAGGAAGGCAAAGGTGGTCAGCATGATGAGCGCAGGCGCCAACAGCATCCAGCCGTACATCGCCATGCGGCGGCGTTCGTGACGGTCGCTCGAGATCATGCTGCCCCTCGCTGAAATGGATAATTCGGGAAATAGGAAAACCGGCGGCAGCCCCAGGGACTGCCGCCGGAGACTGGTTCCCGGCTTAGCGGTAGGCGCGCAGCAGGCGGTCCGCCTTGGACTGGGCCTGGGACAGGGCTTCCTCGGGCTCGGCGCTGCCGGTCAGGACCGACTGTACCGCATTGTTGAGGGCCTCGCGTACGCGGCCGGTCTCGTAGGTGGACAGCTCGGCCACCGCCACTTCGAGTTGGTCACGGGCCACCAGGGCCTGCGGGAAATCGTCGACGTAGTCCTGCAGGGCCTCGGTCTCGTAGGCCGCCGGCGAGATGCCGACATAACCGGTCTCGATGGACCATTCGGCGGCACGCTCAGGGGCCGTCATGTACTTGATCAGCTCCATGGAGGCGCGCTGCTCTTCCTCGGTCGAGTCCTTGAAGACATAGAAATTGCCGCCGCCGGTGGGCGAGCCCTGGCGTTCGTTGGCCGGCAGCATGGCCACGCCGAAGTCGAAGTCGGCCTCGTTGCGCACGGCGGTGAGGTTGCCGGTGGTGTGCCACATCATGCCGGTCTGGCCTTCCAGAAAGGCCTGGCGCAGCGTACCCCATTCGATGGTTCCACCGGGCATCACGTCGTGCTCGGCCGAGAGATCACGCCAGTAGGCCAGGGCCTCGATGGCTTCCGGCGAATCGAAGTAGACCTCGGTGCCGTTCTCATTCATCAGCTCGATGCCGTTCTGGATGGCAAAGGCCTGGAACATCCAGTAGGGGTAGCCGGTGGAGGGCACCATGACGCCCCAGCGGTCGTCACCGCGCAGGGCCTTGCCGGCCTCGACCATCTCGTCCCAGGTCTCGGGCGGGTCCTCGGGATCGAGCCCGGCTTCCTCGAACATGTCCTTGTTGTAGTAGAGCACGATGGTCGAGCGCTGGAAGGGCACGCCCCATACCTTGTCGTCCACAGTGCCGTTGGACATCAGGGCCGGATAGAAGCTGTCCAGCCATTCCTTTTCCTCTTCGGTCTCGACCAGGTCGTCGAAGGGGACGATCAGGTCCTGCTCGAGCAGTTCATAGACGTCGATGGAGAACATGACCGACAGCTGGGCGGGCTCGCCGGATTCCAGCGCGGAAATGGCGCGCACCCGTGTGTCGTCATAGTTGCCCGCGTAGATGGCGTTGACGGTGATGTCGGGATTTTCTTCCTCGAAGCCCGCGATCATGCCGTCCACCACCTCGGTCAGCGGACCGCCGACGGCAATGGGGTAGTACATGGTCAGTTCGATGTCCTCCGCCGCGGCCGGTGCGGCCAGCCCGGCGGCCAGGACGCTGGCGCCCAGAAGGCCTGTAAGCTGCCTGTTCATGATCTTGATCCTTCCCTTACTCTCGAGTCTGCTTGTTTCGGCCTCACTGCGAGGCCAGTTGACCGACCGGATCGTTTTCGTCCTGACGGTCATGAATGCCAGCAGCCACGGGACCGCGGCTGTCGAGGCGTTGCCCTGTGGTTTCGTCGAAGAGATGCACGTGCTCCGCGTTCCAGGTCAGGCCGACGTTCTGGTGCGCGTCGAAATCGCTCCGTCCAGGAATGCGCGCGATCATGCTGCGTCCGGCGCAGTTGAGATAGATCAGGGTCTCGGCGCCCAGAAACTCGCTGTTCTCGACCTGGGCGCTCAGGCTTTCGGAACTGTCCGGGCCAATGTCCAGATTCTCGGGGCGAACGCCGACGACACAGCTGTCCGGCAGGTTGGTATCCGCCGGCTTCAATGCTTCGGGCAGGATCGTGATGGGGAAGAAGGTCATCGGCGGACTGCCCAGGAAACCGGCGGCGAACAGCGTTGCCGGCTGTTCGTAGAGTTCTTCCGGTGTGCCGATCTGTTCCACGCGCCCCTCGTTCAGCAGGACAATGCGGTCGGCCATACCCATGGCCTCGGTCTGGTCGTGGGTAACGTAGATGACCGTCATGCCCAGATCCTGCTGCAAAGCCCGGATATCCTGGCGCACGGAGTGGCGCAGCTTGGCATCCAGGTTCGACAGTGGCTCGTCCATCAGGCAGAGAGGGTGGTCAGCCACCACGGTGCGCGCCAGCGCGACGCGCTGGCGCTGTCCACCGGACAGTTGTGCCGGCTTGCGGTCCTCGAAGCCCTCCAGGCCCGTCATGCGCAGGGCGCGGGCGAGGCGCTCGGCGCGCTGGGCGGCCGGCATGCGGCGCACCTTCAGGCCGAACTGGATGTTTTCTGCCACCGAGAGGTGCGGGAAGAGCGCATAGGACTGAAACACCATGGACAGGCCGCGCTTGGCCGGCGGCACGGAGGTGACGTCGCGCCCGTCGATCCACAGGCGTCCTTCGCTGGGCATCTCCAGTCCCGCGATCAGGCGCAGCGTCGTGGACTTGCCGCAGCCCGAAGGGCCCAGCAGGACGATGAATTCGCCGCGCTGTATGCTGAGATCAAATTGCCTGAGGCCAACATGGTCGCCCCAGCGCTTGGCCAATCCCTCCAGGCGGAGGAAGGCGTCCGTACTCATTCGGTTGCTGTCTCCCCGGGCCTTGTCGTTATCATGCCACGGAAGCCGCCCAACCGGCCCTGTGGGCCAACTCCCTCGATCGCGGGGATTGTCCACGAGCCGCATGACATCGTCAAGGCGTTGGCGCCTGACTGAAAAGCGGTTGGACCGGGGCGTGCGGAGGACCTGGGAGGGCATTGGAATTAGAAGGTACCGAACTGATGAACTGACGGTCCCTTTCTGGCAGCCCTGCATGACAGGGATGTTTCAGCCCGATGACTCTTCCGTGATGTCACGAAATATGGGCGCAGTGCGTCCTACTCGGCAGCTTCCCGTGCCTGCTTCTCCGCCAGCCTGGCATGCCCCTCGCGGGTCTGCGGCAGCTTGCGCTCCAGCACCTGACTGGCGATGACGGTGCGCAGGATCTGGGCCGTGCCGCCCCCGATGGTGAACATGCGGGCATCGCGACAGATGCGCTCCAGCGGCAGGTTGCGCGAGTAGCCTCGTGCCCCGAAGAACTGCAGGGCGTCATTGGCCACCTTGATGGCCGTTTCCGAGGCAAAGACCTTGGCTTGCGCTGCCAGAAGCTGGTCGGGGAAGGGATCGGCGCCGGCGGCGGCATGGTGGATCATCAGGCGCGCTGCGGTCAGCTGGGTGGACATGTCGGCCAGCATCCACTGCAACCCCTGGAACTCGGCCAGCGGACGGCCGAACTGCTCGCGCTGACCCAGCCAGTCACGGCCCAGCTCGTAGCCGCCCTGGGCCAGGCCGAGCGCTACGGTGGCGGCGCCTACACGTTGGGCATTGTAGGCGTTCATCAACTCGGCGAAGCCGCGCTTGAAGCCCGAGGGTGGCAGCACGACCATCGACTCCGGAACTTCCAGATCCTCGAAGAACACTTCTGTTTCGGGAATGCCGCGCAGGCCCATGGTCGGTTCGCGCTGGCCAATTCGCAGGCCCTCGGCCTCGCCGCGCAGGGCCAGGAAACCGCCAATGCCCTGCTCCTCGCCTTGCTCGTCGAAGACCCGCGCGAAGATCAGGTGCAGGCGCGAGACGCCGCCGCCAGTGATCCAGTGCTTCTTGCCGTTGATGATATAGCTATCGCCGCGCTTGTCGGCGCGCGTGGTCATTTCGGTGGCGGCCGAGCCGGCCTCGGGCTCGGTGATGCAGATGGCCGGCTTGTCGCCCTCCAGAACCAGTCCGGCGGCCAGCTTCTTCTGTTCCTCGCTGCCATAGAGCATGACGGCGGAGATGGCGCCCATGTTGGCCTCGACCGCGATGCGTCCGGTCACGCCGCAGACCTGGGCCATCTGCTCGATGACCAGGCTGGCATCCAGGAAGCTTGCGCCCTGGCCCCCATAGTCTCGGGGAATGGTCATGCCCATGAAGCCGGCCTCGCTCAGGGCCTGAACATTCTCCCAGGGGTAGGCCTCGCTGCGGTCCACCTCGGCTGCCCGGGTTGCAATGACATCGCGGCCCAGTTCACGCGCGCGCTGGGAAAGCGACTGCTGTTCAGGGGTCAGCGCGAACTGTTGGGATTCCGACATTCTGTCCTCCGGTTACTTCGTATGATCCGAAGTGTGATCACCGCTTGCCGGGAAGACAAGGCCCATGGATGAGATCCATATCCGATGGGGTCAGTAGGTAGGGCTGGCAGGAGCGGAAGGGCCGGAACGGCAATGCAGCCGTCGTTGTCTTTAGCTCGTGCATGGTCCCTCTCACGTGCCGTGAGAAGCGCCAGTTTATTGAATTAACACTTATAGATTGTTGTTCATCGAAAGCCTATTGCAATCATGTAGAGTGTGTTATGGTTGTGTCCGCTCTTGATTCCGAAAATTTTTTCCCGGAAAATCAAGATCCACACAGGTTGTTGTGTCCGAAAGAGCCAAGAACAGCCAGGGCCAACACTTCACATTCCAATCATGGAACCACTGGGAGGATACAGGCATGATGAATCGCCTTTTGAGTACAGTTGCTGCTGCCGGACTGCTTGCCTCGGCTGCATCGGCACAGGCGCAGGAGAGTTATGATCTCCAGTTCCAGAGCAGCGACAACTCCGGTACCGCGGCCTTCGAAATCCAGCAGGACTGGGCTGAGAAGGTCGGCGAGATGTCAGATGGCCGGATCAACGTCGAGATGGTGTCGGTCGGCTCGATCGTCGAATACAACGAGACCCTCGATGCCGTGGGCTCGGGCATTCTCGACGGCCATATTACCGACAGTTCCTACTTCACCGGCAAGGACGCCGCCTTTGCGCTGATCGGCAATCCGGTCGGTGCCTATTCCAGCCCGGAGGAACTGCGCTCGTTCTTCAACGATGGCGGCGGGAGTGAACTCTACAACGAAATCCTGGGGCCCTATGGAGTCCACTTCATCGGCCCGGCCGCCCAGCCCGCCGAGGCGGTGCCGTCCACGGTGCCGATCGATTCGGTTGCGGATTTCGAGGGCGTGAAGATGCGTGCCCCCGAGGGCATGGTGCAGTCCGTTTTCGAGTCGGTGGGCGCCTCTCCGGTGAACCTGCCACAGTCGGAGGTCTTCACCTCTCTCGACAAGGGCGTGATCAGTGCAGCGGACGCGACGACCCTGGCCACCAACCATTCCATGGGTCTGCATGACGTTGCCAACCATCCGATCTGGCCCGGCTTCCACTCACTGCCGCTCAACGAGGTCTCCATCAACAAGGAAACCTGGGATTCCATGTCCGAGGAGGACCGTGAAATCCTGAACGAATCAGTCGAGTGGTATGCGCAGGAACTGGCGGATCGCATCAGTGCGCGTGACGAAGAGGTCGCCGAGGAACTGCGCGCGCGTGACGACGTCACCATTCATAGCTGGTCGGAAGAGGAAAAGAAGAAGTTCCGCCAGATTGCCCAAGAGCATTGGCAGTCCTATGCAGAGCGTTCGGAGAATGCCCAGAAGGTCTTCGATACACTGACCGAGCACCTGAAAAACGAGGGTCTTCTCTAAGCTCTGTATTGGTTTAAAACCGAACTTCACCCGAATACCGGGCGGGTCATAGCATGACCCGCCCGTTTTTCCCTTGGGGGAGGGTTCCATGGAAACCGAGGACAAAAGCCGTCAGGATTCCTTCCCGACCCAGGATCCGTTGTCGTCCTATCTGGTGTTTCTGGGTCGGCCCATTTCTGTCGCGTTCCTGCTGATTACCGCCTTTACCTTCTTCGAGGTGGTGATGCGTTATGTCTTCAACATGCCGACCCGCTGGGTGCATGAGACCACCATAGCGCTCTCAGCCGTCTGTTTTGCCTTTGGTGGGGCCTATTGCCTTGCCATCGACAAGCATATCCGCATGATCGTGGTCTACGATTCCGTCAGCCCCAGAGTTCGTCGCTGGCTGGACATCGGCATCTCGATGATCGGCTGCCTGTCCTGCCTGCTCATGGCCTGGGCCTCCTCTGGGCTGGCCTACAAGGCGTTCTATACTCCGACAGGGCAATTCCGGCTCGAAACCACGGGCAGTGCCTGGAATCCGCCCACTCCGGCCATCGTCAAGGCGGTCCTGTTCATTACCCTGTGCGTGATGGCTGGCCAGTTCGCATTGCAGTTCGTGCGGCACCTGCGGCGCGACCCCTCGGACGAGATTCGTCCCGACACTTCGGACTTGAGGCCGTCCGACAATGTTTGACCTCTCCGCTCTTGGCATCGGCCCCGGCAGCCTGCTGATGTTCGGTATGCTGCTGACGCTGCTACTCACCGGCCTGCCGCTTGCCTTCGTCACCATCCTGGTGGCCCTGTTCTTTGCGCTGGGCTGGTTCGGTCCGATGGCCGTGCCCATCGTGACCACCCGAATCTATTCCTTCATCACTCAGTACGTCTTCGTCGCCGTGCCGATGTTCGTGCTGATGGCCTCTATCCTGGACAGATCCGGGATTGCACGTGATTTGTTCGATGCCATGCGTCTGGTGGCCGGCAGGTTGCGCGGTGGCGTCGGGGTGCAGACCCTGCTGGTCGCCGTGGTGCTGGCGGCAATGTCGGGGATCATCGGCGGAGAAATCGTGCTGCTGGGTCTGCTGGCCCTGCCGCAGATGCTGCGACTGGGCTATGACCGCCGGCTGGCCATCGGAATCATCTGCGCCGGTGGGGCGCTGGGTACGATGATTCCGCCCTCCATCGTGCTGATCATCTTCGGGCTTTCGGCCAATGTATCCATCGGCGACCTGTTCACCGCCTCCTTCGTGCCGGGTGTCATGCTGGCCACGCTTTACGCCTGTTACGTGTTGGTGATCGGCTATTTCTTTCCCGACAAGGCGCCGGTGCCTCAGGAGGAAGAAGAAATGCCATTGGCGCGCAAGCTCGCCTTGCTGAAGGGCTTGATTCTGCCGCTTATGGTGGTTGTCTTCGTTCTGGGCTCGATCTACGGCGGCATCGCCTCGGTTACCGAAGCTTCGGCGATCGGCGTGGTCGGTGTCGTGCTTTCCACGGTCCTCCGCGGCGAGTTCAGCCTGAAGATGTTATCGGGTGCGGCTCTGCAGACACTCAGGACCTGTGGCATGATCGTCTGGATCGGTGTCGGCGCGACTGCGCTGATCGGTGTCTACAACCTGATGGGCGGGATCGATTTCATCAAGCAGCTGCTGTTGGGCGTTTCGGATACGCCGATCATCATTCTGCTCGTGATGATGCTGATTCTGGCGGTGCTGGGGATGTTCCTGGACTGGGTCGGGATCGCACTTCTGACCATTCCGATCTTCGCCCCGATCGTGGTCGAACTTGGCTACGACCCCATATGGTTCGGGGTGCTGTTTGCCCTGAACATGCAGATCTCGTTCCTGTCGCCGCCGTTCGGTCCGGCAGCTTTCTACCTGAAGAGCGTGGCGCCGCCGGATATCAGCCTGGGGACCATCTTCGTATCGCTTCTGCCCTTCATCGGGCTGCAGATCATCGCCTTGACGTTGGTGATCCTCTTTCCGGAAATCGCGCTCTGGTCCATGTAGGCGACCTGGGGACCGGCGGCGGTGCGCCGCCGGTCCGGGCCGTCATCTCAGACGGAAATCACGGTCTGGCGCTGGCTGCCCAGGCCGGTGATGCCCAATTCCATCACGTCGCCGGCATTGAGGAACTGTTGCGGGTTCATGCCCATGCCGACACCCGGCGGCGTGCCGGTGGGGATCACGTCGCCCGGCTCCAGGGTCATGAACTGCGAGACGTAGGAGACGATGAAGGGCACGTTGAAGATCAGCGTGCGCGTGTTGCCGGTCTGGCGCCGCTCGCCGTTGACGTCCAGCCAGAGGTCCAGGACATGCGGGTCCCCCACCTCGTCACGGGTCACCAGCCAGGGGCCCAGTGGGGCGAAGGTGTCGTGACTCTTGCCCTTGGTCCATTGGCCCTGGCGCTTGGCCTGGAACTCGCGTTCCGAGACGTCGTTCATCACCGCGAAGCCCGCAATATGATCCATGGCGGCTTCTTCCGTGACATACTTCGTGCGTTTGCCGATCACGATCGCCAGTTCGACTTCCCAGTCCAGGGACTGGGAATTGCGCGGTTTTTCCACGTCGTCGTAGGGACCGTTCAGGGACGAGACCGCCTTCGTGAAGATGATCGGCTCGCTCGGGACCGGCAGGTTGCTTTCGGCTGCATGGTCGGAATAGTTCAGGCCGATCGCCGGGATCTTGCTGACCCGGCCCACGCAGGGGCCCAGCCGGGGTGTGCCCTCGACCGCCGGCAGACTGGCCGGATCGAGACTGCGCAGGCGCTCCAGTCCGGCATCCGACAGAACGTCTCCCGCTATGTCGTCAATCTGGCCGCTCAGATCACGGATCGTCCCGTTGTCGTCCAGCAGTCCGGGTTTCTCGCGGCCCTTGTCTCCGTAGCGCAACAGTTTCATTGGCTTTTCCTTTCTTCCTCTCAGTAGACGGCGCGTCCGCCGGATATGTCGAAGACGCCGCCTGTGGTGAACGAGCATTCCTCGGATGCCATCCAGGCGATCATGGCCGCCACTTCCTCTGGCTCGAGGAAGCGGCCCATGGGAATCTTGGACAGCATGAAGTCGATATGCTCCTGGCTCATCTGGTCAAAGATCGGGGTGCGCGCCGCCGCGGGTGTCAGGCAATTCACCAGGACCCCCGTTTGCGCCAGCTCCTTGCCCAGGGATTTGGTCAGTCCGATCAGCCCGGCCTTGGAGGCCGAGTAGTGGGAGGCATTGGGGTTGCCCTCCTTGCCGGCAATGGAGGCCACATTGACGATACGTCCGTAGCCGTTGCCCATCATGTGCGGCACCAGGGCCTTGCAGGTCAGGAAAGGAGCGATCAGGTTGACCTCGACGGTGTGGCGCCAGACGGCCGAGTCTAGTTCCCAGGTCTTGGCATTGCCGCCGGTGATGCCGGCGTTGTTGACCAGGATATCGATCGGGCCATTGGTGATGGCCGCCTCTGCGGCCTTGGCGACAGCCTGCTCGTCCGTCAGGTCCAGGGCCTGGCCGGAGGCTTCTTGACCGAGCTGTTCGACAGCGGCCTCTACCCCATCGGCGTTGATGTCCCAGACGATGACGCGGGCTCCGCTGGAGGCCAGGCGTTCGGCCGTGGCCAGGCCAATGCCCTGTGCCCCGCCTGTGACGATTGCCGTGCGGCCTTGTAGGTCGATGGTGTTCATGGCTGTCCCTTTCCGTCCTGAAGCATGTGTTGGGGCCGAGATATCCTTCCGGCCCCGTTGCCCATCAGGGTTGCTGATTCCCTCGGAGCTGCAATGACGCTTCTACAGCGACCAGCCGCCGTCGATCAGCTGTGTGGTGCCGGTCACGAAGGCGCTCTCGTCGGCAGCCAGCCAGACCGCCAGCTCAGCCACTTCGTCCGCCCGGCCGAGCCGGCCCATGGGTTGACGTTCGATGAACATCTCTCGCGCCTTGTCCGCACCACCGACGTTCTTGCCAAGCTCGGCGATCCGGCCTTCGAGCGAAGGCGATTCGATTGTTCCGGGGCAAATCGCGTTGCAGCGAATGCCATCACGGATGAAGTCGATGGCCACCGAGCGCGTCATTCCGATCACGGCCGCCTTGGTCGCCATGTAGACGTAGCGGTTGGGCGCAGCCTTTATCGAGGACGCCGCCGATGACATGTTGATGATGGACCCTCCGCCGGCCTCGCGTATTTTCGGCAGAAGGCCGCGTATCATGTGGTGCATGGCATTGACGTTCAGGTCGAACGAGAAGTTCCAGTTCTCGTCATCGCAATCCAGGATCGTGCCGTGATGCACGTAGCCGGCACAGTTGAACAGGATCTGAGGCGCCGGCAGTGAGGCGACATAGTCAGCAACCGCGTCGGTATCGGTGACGTCCAGGGCTGTCGTATGGGCTTCACCCAGGTCCTCCAGTCCCGCCAGCTTTCCTGCGTCCAGGTCCGATGCATGGACCGTGGCGCCTTCACGCAGGAAGGCTTCGGCCACTGCGCGGCCAATTCCCTGTCCGGCGGCCGTGCAGACCGCTGTCTTGCCTTTCAGTCGCATATCCCCTCTCTCATGTTGTCCGGTCAATGATTGTCGCGGGGCACAGGAGGTGCCTTGCCGTCGACACCGCCCTGTGCAATGCGGCGGTAGGCCGTGGCCGGCTCAAGCACCATGCCGCTGTCGAATTGCGAGACGACGCCGCGTTGCAGTTCCTGCCAGGGGGTCTGGTGCGGCGGATAGGGATAACCGCCCTCGGCCTCCAGTTTCTGCCGGCGCGCGTCCAGTTCCTCGTCGGAAATCAGCATGTCGGCGCGGCCCTTGCCCAGATCGATCCGCACGCGGTCCCCGGTGCGCAAAAGCGCCAGGCCTCCACCAACCGCTGCTTCCGGAGAAGCGTTCAGAATGGAGGGCGATCCCGAGGTCCCCGACTGGCGTCCGTCGCCGACACAGGGCAGTTCGGTAATCCCCTTGCGGATCAGATAGTCGGGGGCGCGCATGTTCACCACCTCGGCACCGCCTGGATAGCCGACAGGGCCGGCGCCCCGCATGAAGAGGATCGTGTTCTCATCTATGTCCAGTGCCGGGTCGTCGATGCGTGCGTGGTAATCCTCCGGACCATCGAAGACGGCGGCCTTGCCCTCCAAGGCCAGTGGGTCGTCGGGGTCCGACAGATAGCGTTTGCGGAAATCGTCGGAGATCACCGACATCTTCATGATCGCGCTGTCGAAAAGGTTGCCTTTGAGTACGCGAAAGCCGGCATCCGGGCGGAATGGCTGCTCATAGGGATAGATCACGTTGGTGTCTGCGATCTCGGCGTTTCGGCAGTTCTCGCCAAGGGTCCGGCCATTGACGGTCAGGGCATCCTCGTGGATCAGCCCCTGGCCGATCAGCTGGTTGATCACCGCCGGCACGCCGCCGGCGTGATAGTAGTCTTCGCCCAGGTACTCTCCGGCGGGCTGCAGGTTGACCAGCAGCGGTATGTGCTCGCCGTACTCCTGCCAGTCGTCGAGTGACAGGTCGACACCCATGTGCCGGGCGATGGCGTTGAGGTGGATCGGTGCATTGGTGGAGCCGCCGATGGCCGAGTTGACCCGGATCGCGTTCAGGAAGGCCTCGCGGGTCATGATGTCGGAGGGCTTCAGGTCCGCGTGAACCATGTCGACGATGCGCCGGCCGGTATAGTACGAGATCTCCTGGCGGTCGCGATAGGGGGCCGGGATCGCAGCCGAGCCGGGCAACTGCATGCCCAGGGCTTCGGCCAGCGAGTTCATGGTGGTGGCCGTGCCCATGGTGTTGCAATAGCCGGTGGAGGGCGCCGAGGACGCCACCAGCTTGATGAAACCCTCGTAGTCGATCTCGCCTGCGGCCATCAGCTCGCGAGCCTTCCACACGATCGTGCCCGAGCCGGTCCGCTCGCCGCGGAACCAGCCGTTGAGCATTGGTCCGACCGACAGTGCGATGGCGGGAATGTTCACCGTTGCGGCCGCCATCAGGCAGGCAGGCGTGGTCTTGTCGCAGCCGATGGTCAGGACCACCCCGTCAATGGGATAGCCGTAGAGTAGTTCGACCAGTCCCATATAGGCCAGGTTTCGGTCGAGTGCCGCGGTGGGACGCTTGCCGGTTTCCTGGATCGGATGGACCGGCACCTCCAGCGGGATTCCGCCGGTTTCACGAATGCCATCGCGCACGCGCTTGGCCAACTCGATGTGATGGCGGTTGCAGGGGCTGAGATCGGAGCCGGTCTGGGCGATGGCGATGATCGGTTTGCCCGACTGCAGTTCTTCCTGGCTGAGGCCGTAGTTCAGGTAGCGCTCAAGATAGAGGGCCGTCATGTCCGGGTTTGCCGGATTGTCGAACCACTCACGCGAACGTAACTGCTTTTTCTGGGTCATCGGGCCTCCCGCATAAATTGCAACGCGCTCGATCGGCACGCTTTCAACACAACGTACCATTGCCGGCAGAGGGGTTCAATCAGCGGCGGCATCCCAGGATTCCTCAGGGTCAAATGGCGGACGAGCCCTTTGCCGGTCCGGCCTGCCTTTCCGGCAGTTTCAGCGGTATTCCACCTCGATGAAGCTGAATTCCTTGCCGCTGGCGTTGATGACGTTGTGTTCCACGCCAGTCTGCTTGTAGTAGGGCTGGCCCTTCTTCAGTTCGGCATGGTGGGTGCCGTCCGTGCTTTCCAGCTGAAGCACACCATCGTCCATGGGCAGGACCACGTAGTCGAATTCGTGGCGATGCCAACCGGTTTCCGCACCCTCGGCAAAGCGCCATTCGGTGACGATGGTGCGTTCATTGTCGATCAGTTTCGTCGGTACGGCCTGTGGTCTTGCAGTTTCTGACACGTCCTTGCCTTTCCTCTTTGTTCCAGTGGCGCCTTTGCGCTATCCATCGCCACCGAGTTTACGGGGCCGGCCGGCCCGACGACAAGGACCGAGTGCCAGAAGGCAGGATGGAAGACCAGGTGACAGCCAAGGCAGCCATAGAACTGCGGGACGTATCCGTCCGGCTTGGCGGGCGCGTCGTCCTGCAGGACATCGACCTGTCGATCCCCCAGCTGCGGGTTGCGCTGGTCGGGCGCAACGGTTCGGGGAAATCGACGCTCGGCCGGGTCATGAAAGGCCTGATCCGGCCGGACAGCGGTCAGGTGTCGGTGCATGGCCTGGACCCCGCGGCGCGCAGTTTCGAGGCCCTGTCGGTGGCAGGCTACCTGTTCCAGAACTCCGATCACCAGATCCTCTGCCCTTCGGTGCTGGAGGAGATCTCTTTCGGCCTGCGCGAGAATGGCTGGTCGCGTGCGGAGGCCGAGACGGAAAGCCTGGAATTGATGAAGTGCCATGGCATAGGGGATTGGGACGCGCGCGCCGTTGCCAGTCTGTCCGAAGGGCAGCGCCGGCTGGTCTGCCTGCTGGCCATTCTGGTCATGACCCCTCGCGCCCTGATCCTGGACGAGCCCTTCACCGGCCTGGATATCCCCACACACCGGCGCCTGGAGACCTTTATCGCTGAACTGCCGCAACAGGTCGTGACCATTTCGCACGAACCGGATGCCCTCTGGCAGTATGATCGGGTCATCTGGCTGGAAGAAGGCTGCCTGAAAGCCGACGGCACTCCAGAGCAGGTGCTGCCCGGTTTCCTGGACGCCATGCAGTCGGCAGCCGAGGGAAGGGGCGCATGGTAAGCCTGTCGATACACCGTCCCTGGATCCGGGCCATCCCGGCCAGTCTCAAGCTGGCGTTCCTGGCGCTGGTCAGTATCGCCCTTTTCCTGCTTCAGGATCCCGTGGTTCTTGCCGTCATCCTGTTGCTTACCCTGGTCCTGCTCGCCCAGTTGCGCGCACTTGCCCTTTTGCGGACCCTGCGCCCTGTCGGATTCATGCTGTTGTTGGCCTTTGGGGCGCATCTGCTGTTGGGGGACTGGCTGCTGGGCCTGGTGGTCGTACTGCGAATTGCCGTCCTGGTGCTGTTGGCCACGATCGTCACGGCCTCGACGTCCCTGTCGGAGATGCTGACGGTCCTGGATCGCCTGCTCGCGCCCTTGCGCTGGATGGGCCTGTCGACACGGCCCGTGTCTGTCGCCATCGTCATGACCCTGCGCTTCGTGCCCCTGCTGGCGGCGCGCTGGCAGGAACTCGCGCGTGCCTGGCGTGCGCGCTCACCCCGGCGTCCGACCTGGCGCCTGGTGACACCCTTCTTGCTTTCTGCCCTGGATGATGCCGACCATGCGGCTACGGCTCTGGCTGCCCGGGGTGCCTTCAGACAGGAGAATGATAAATGGAAAAAACAGTCGCCCGTGTCGCCCTCTTCGCGGCACTGATCGCCGCCCTGGGCCTGGTGCCCCAGATCATGCTGCCCTTTGCCGGCGGCGTGCCGATCACGGCCCAGACCCTGGGCGTCATGCTGGCCGGTTTGGTTCTGGGCCCCTGGCGCGGCACGCTGGCGGTGCTGCTGCTGATCGTCGTGGTGGCCCTGGGGGCGCCTGTGCTGGCGGGCGGACGCGGCGGTCTGGGGGTTTTCGTCGGCCCGACGGTCGGATTCCTTCTGGGTTGGGCTGCGGCGACGCTGGTGATCGGCTGGTCCTATCGGGTGATGGCCAGCCGCGGGGTCTTCCTGGCCGGCCTGCTGGCCTCAGTGCTTGGCGGTATCGTGGTGCTCTATGTCTGCGGGATTGTCGGCCTGTCGCTGGTCACGCAGATGCCCTTGATACAGGCCGCAGGTGTGGTCCTGATCTTCATTCCCGGCGACATCATCAAGGCGGTCCTGGCCGCCTTGCTGAATCGGGAGATCCGGCGCGCGCGGCCAGGTTTCGCGGAGTGAAAGTGTTTGCCGGCTGATTCTCAGGCGACGACCGGCAGCGGCGTGATGCGATAGCTGTGGCGAATGCTGCGGTCCGCGGCCGGGTCGTGCAGTTCCATGTGGAATTCCGCCGCCGGCCGCACGCCGCCCTGGACACCGAAGGTGCCGCAGAGCATGGCGGCGGCCTGCTCGCCTGCCGCGGCCAGCAGGCCAGCCCCCTTGATCAACTCCTCCAGAGGACGAATAGAGGCAAGGGTTCCTTCCTGGTACAGGGTCTTCTTGCCGTTCTCGACAATCCAGGAGCGCAGCTGCAATTCGTCCAGGCGCTCGGCAATCGGCGCGAATTCCCAGAGCTCTCCGGCACAGGGCTTTGCGCAGACCTGCTTGGAGTGGGCCACCGAATGGGCTTCCAGAGTGCGGTCGGTATGATCGGAGGCCAGGCCGATGTAGGTCTTGCCGTTGTTTCGCACCAGCAGGGGCTCCACCTCGCCGGAGGTGTTGTCGCCCACCACCTGGATATCCGCCTTCTGGGTCAAGAGATCGGGGGAGACACGATAGTACAGCGGCACGGCCGAGGGCGGCGTGACGCCGATGGCGGCCAATTCCTCGATGTGATGGTCGATGGCCGTACGGTCACGCCCGGTCCAACCGGCAACCGTGCAGTGGGCAATGTCGATCTTCAGGGGGGTGCCATTGCAGGTGAAGTGCATGATATTCCTTCCGGGTCAGATGATGGAGGGTAGCCAGAGCGCCAGGTCCGGCAGCAGGACCAGCAGGGCCACCATCAGCAGCATGACCAGGACGTAGGGTATGGCGCCGACCATGACCTCGCCGAGGTTGCCCTTCTGGCGCGCGCCCTGGACCACGTAGAGATTCAGGCCCACCGGGGGCGTGATCAGCGCCATCTCGATCAGGACGATCAGCAGGATGCCCAGCCACAGCTTGTCGAAGCCCATCTGGGCCATGATCGGCACGATGATGGGGATGGTCGCCACCATCAGGGAGAGCGTCTCGATGAAGAAGCCGAGGACGATGTAGATGCAGATGACCAGCAGCAGAGTGCCCATGGGGCTTAGATCGTAGGCATTGATCAGGCTGGTGAGCTCGCGGCCCAGGCCGGCCGAAGCCAGGGTGAAGTTCAGGAAGTAGGCGCCAATGATGACCAACATGATCATGGCCGTGATTCGCACGGTTCCCAACAGCGACAGGCGCAGCATATCCAGGTTCACACCGCGGTTTCCCGCTGCGATCAACAGGGCCATGGCAACGCCGACGGCAGCGGATTCCGTGGGTGTGGCCCAGCCGGCATAGATCGAGCCGACGACAACGACGAACAGCAGCAGGACCGGCAACAACTGGGTCAGGCTGGCCAGCTTGTCGCGCCAGGAGAAGCTGCGGCTGGGGCCGCCCAGGGAAGGGCGAAACCAGCAGATCACGGCCGTCACCAACACGAAGATGGCGGCCATCAACAGTCCGGGCACCAGTCCCGCCACGAAAAGCTTCGGAATCGAGGTTTCGGTCAGGAAGCCGTAGACGATCAGGTTGATCGAGGGCGGGATAAGGATGCCCAACGTGCCGCCGGCCGCGATGGCGCCAGAGAAGAGGCGCGGATCATACCCCAGCTTCTCGGCCTGCGGCATGGCGACCGTGGCGACCGTGGCGGCGGTGGCCACCGAGGAGCCCGAGGTCGCCGAGAACATGGTCGCGGTGCCGATGTTGGCATGCACCAGGCCGCCCGGCAGCCAGGAAAACCACTTGTCCAGCGCGGCGTAGGTGCGTTCGGCAATACCGCCGCGCACCAGGATCTCACCCAGCAGGACGAAGAAGGGAATGGCGATCAGGGTCGAGCTGTTGGAGGACGACCAGACCACCTGGCCCAGTCCCCGCATGAGGGGGAAGCCGGAAAAGAACTGGTCGATGCCGAAGCCCAGCAGAAAGAGCACGATGCCGACGGGGATGGAGAGCGCAAGCAGGACCAGCAGCGCCAGGCTGACAAACCAGATCATCGTGCTGCCTCTTGCTCGCTGTCTTTCGCATCGGCTTCGGACACCGTGCCGAACTGGTCATCGAAGGACTGCAGCCGTCCGCTGGCCAGCAAGCCTATGGCACAGAGCAGCATCAGACTTGCCGTCAGGGCGAACCAGAGCCAGCCCGAAAACCATATGGTCTGGGGTATCCAGAGCGGTGTTTCCAGGGGGGTGTTGGCGCGCGCACTGCTTTGCAGACTCTTGCCCAGCACGGGCCAGGTCTGCACGGCAACCACAATCGTGGTTACGGCCAGGCTGCCGATCGCCAGAAGGTCCATGACGATCCGGCCCCAGGTCCGAAAGCGCAGGCGCAGGAAGTCGATCCGCACGTGTGCCAGCTCGATCAGGGCGAAGGACAGGCCCCAACTGGCCGTGGCGGCCATGACATAACCGGAAATCTCGCTGGAGCCACCCAGAGAGGCGCCCAGCTGGCGCAGGGTGATGTCCAGCAGAATAAAGGCGACGGTCAGCGCCAGAAGGACGCCGACCGTCAAGGCTACTCCATGATTGATGCGCCGGAGGAGAGTCAGGATCCGCTCAAAGATCATCGCATCACCAGCCCTGTCCTCCGGCGCTCAACACGTTTTCCAGTCAGAGCGGAATCTGGACGCCGACGGCCTTGCCAACGGACTCGTTCCAGCGCTCGGCCCAGTCCTCGCCGGCACGATCAACCCATTCGGGAAGCACCGTTTCGGTCAGCACCTGGTGGGCTGTCTCGCTGTCTTCCTCTGTGGGCTCGACCAGGACCATGTCGCGGGTATCGCCCCGGCTGCATTCGCCATTGCCCGTCAGGCAGGCGATGTCTTCCTCGAACGCACCCTCAGCGTCGGCCCAGACTTTTGTCTCGAAGTCTTCCTTGATGGTGGTCTGGATCAATTCCTGATGCTCTTCAGACAGGCTGTTCCACTTGTCCAGGTTCATGGCCGTGACCACGGAATCCCAACCGCCCAGCGGCAGGGTCATAAGGTGAGAAGAAACCTCCCACCAGCCGGCGCTGTAACCTGAACCGGCACCTGTGACAGCACAATCGATGACGCCGCGCTCGAGTGCTCCCGGGACCTCGGCGAAGTCAACGTTCACACCTTCGGCACCCAGAGCTTCGAGAAACTTGGTGGTCATGCGGCCTGAGCCGCGAATCTTCAGGCCTTCCAGGTCTCCAAGGGAGCCCACCTCGGCGTCGCAGAACACGACCTGTGGCGGATAGGGTGCGATTGCGAGCAGTTTGGAGTTGAAGCTGTCGCGCATGATATCTTCGACCATCGGGCGGGCCGCATCGACCATTTCTTCGGCCTCGCTGGCTGTGGTCGCCACAAGCGGCACGTCCAGCCCCTCGAGCTCCGGCGCGTCACCGACGGTGTAGTCGGCCACAGTCATGCCCACGTCGAAAACGCCGTCACCCAACAGGCGATAGACGTCAGAGCCGGCGACACCCATCTGGTCAAAGGTTGTCATCTCGACTTCGATTTCGCCGTCGGATGCCTCGGGCAGGGTTTCCGTCCAATAGGGTTCCTCATAGTTCTGGTAAAGCGGCAGGCTGCTCCAGCTGCCCACGACCGAAAGGTTCTCGGCCAGAGCTGGAGAAGCGGCCAGCATGAAGGCCGAACCGGCCAGAAGTCCTGTACGTAGGTATGTCCTCATGAGTCTGTCCTCTCTGTTCCTTGTTGTTAAGGGTTTGGTGAGTCCGCATGGCGGAAACTGCCCAGGCCCGACAGCCTGGTTTCCGCAGTCGAGGAGGGAAGGTCGGTCACCAGCATGTGACCTGGTGCGTGGGTGATCGCGAGGTCCGCACCACAGTGCCTGAGCGCCAGTTGTGGTGTGACACCGCAGGCCCAGAAGACCGGGATGTCACCTTCCTCCATGTAGGGTGGGTCGCCGAAATCGGGAACGTCGATGTCCTCGATGCCGATCTGTGAGGGGGCGCCTATGTGGACAGGGGCGCCGTGCGCCAGGCGGAAACGGTCGGACAGCAGAATGGCATGGATGGCATCCCATGACGGGAAGGTACGCATGGACACCACCAAGGGTCCTGAAAAGTCTCCTGCCGGCACGGTATCGATGGAAGTGCGATACATGGGTACATTGCATCCCGCCTGCAGATGACGCAGGGGGATACCGGCCTCCTGCAGCGCCTCCTCAAAAGAAAACGAGCAGCCGATGACAAAGGAGACGAGGTCGTTGCGCCAGAGCGGGCCCAGGTCGTTCACCGTGCCTTGAGGAATGCCGTTCCGGAAAACGCGATAGGCCGGCAGGTCGCTGCGAATGTCTATATCCTGGCCCAGTTCGGGCAGGGTGACCGCGCCGGCCTCGGCCAGGCCGATAATGGGGCAGGGTTTGGGATTGCGCTGGCAGAACAACAGAAAATCAAAGGCTTGCGCTTGCGGCAGTATGGCCAGGTTGCCCTGCAGGTAACCCGGAGCAAGGCCCATGGTTGGGCTCTTGTGTTCCTGCCGGCGGATCATCTGTCGGAGGGCTTGGGGCGAAAGGCCGCGAAGCTCCGCAGTCTCGGGGTGCGGTGCCGGCTCCTGCGGATGGGTCATATCCATCATGCCATTCAGCCTCCTTTACCAGTGGCAAGAATTCCAGAGGCATGCGATCCTGTCAATCGATCAATTTAGTCCATTTATGATCTTATATATAGATCATTTTGATCAGCTTCCCGGGCGGCTGCGGTGATCAGTTCTCCGGCCTCGCGATTGCGTGCCGGCAGGTAGCAGACCACGAAATTGAGGTCGGGGATGCGTGCTCCGTCTTGTACGGGCAGGCGAACCAGCTGTTTTTCCTGCGCGCGAGCGCGTCCGACGGCCTCGGCCATGCGCGTGGGCAGCAGGCCGATCCCGAAGCCATCGCCCACCAGATGCAGGACGGTGAACAGCGAGGCCGACCCATGCAGAATGGGGGCGGCGACCTGGGAAGAGGCAAAGAGCTGTTCCAGTTGCCGATAGGGCGTCGTGCTCTTGGGAAAGGTGACCACGGGGTAGGCCGCCAGTTCGGAGATCGAAAGGGGGTGCGAGGTGGGCACCATGCCATCGCGGGCATACCAGTCGAGCGTGATCGGCTTGAGTGGGGTCGCCAGGGAATCCCTGGGCTGGTACTCCGGCATGAGGATCGCGATGTCCAGTTCGTCTTCGACCAACTTGCGCGCCAGTTGTTCCGAGGTGTCCACTGACAGTTCGAAGCGCACGTTGCCGTGATCGCGGCGCAATGCATTGAGCATGGCGGTCAGGATGGTGTGGACGATTGTTTCGGCTACGCCGATGCGGATCGTGCCGTTCAGGCCGCTGCTCTGGGTCAGTTCCTGGACGATGCGGTCGCGATTCTGGATCAGGCGTTCGGCCTCTTCCAGGAAACGCCGTCCAGCCATGGACAGGCGCACCTGCCGCCCGACACGGTCGAAGAGTGTCAGGCCAAGGCGTTTCTCCAGTGCGGCAACGCGCGCCGAGATGGCGGACTGGGCCAGGCCGCTGCGTTGTGCTGCGGCGCGGAAGCCGCCGGCCCGGACCACTTCGCGGACAATTTCAACATCGCGGAAGCCGAACATGCTGACCTCTAAAAACGATCTTTGAAAACGATCGATTTGATCTTCCGGACGAATACGCCCGTCAGGCCTGCTCTGTAAAGACGATCCTGAGCCCGAAGGCGATCAGCACCGATCCGGTGATGCCATCCAGGGTCCGGGCCACGATGGCCCGGCGCAGGAAACCGGCGGCCGGGCGGGTCGCCAGAGTGATGAAGGCAAACCAGAGGACGCCAAGGCCGGCATGGATGGCGGCCAGCAGCACACTGAACAGCACCACATTGCTATCTGCCGGGATGAACTGCGGCAGGAAGCTGACGTAGAAGACACCGACCTTGGGATTGAGCAGATTGGTCAGGGCCCCGCGCACAAACCAGCGCTGTCCGCTGATGGCTGTCGAGGCGGTCTGGTTCTGGAGGGTGGAGTCCTGGGGCCCTTTTCCAAGAGCATTGCGAATGAGCAGCGCGCCGAGATAGAGCAGATAGAGTGCACCGACGATCCGCACCAGATTGTAGGCGGTTTCCGAGACGGCGAGGACAGCTCCCAGTCCCACGGCGGCAAGAAGTCCCCAGGCCAGCACACCTGTGGAGACGCCGAGACCAGCCATCATGGCACTGCGCGCATTTTCCACGAGCGCCGTACGCAGGACCAGAGCCGTGTCGATTCCAGGTGTCAGTGTCAGCAGCGCGGCAGCCAGCGTGAACGCGAGGACGGCTTCAAGAGGGCCCATGGCGATGTTCCAACAGTTCGACAAACTGCACGCAAAATAGTCGTGTGAGGCTGGTTCACACAACCTTCCCAGTGAAGCCGCCTATACCACAAGCCCATAGATCACTCCGGCCGTCAGGGAGCCCGAAAGCGCAAGGGCTACGTAGGCCAGGAAAACCGGCAGGCGGGCCAGGGCAAAGACCGCGATGGCCGCAGGGATGCTGGTGATGCCGCCGGCCACCAGAAAAGCCATGGCCGCGCCGGGGGCCATGCCCTGCTGCACCAGGCCACCCACCAGCGGCAATGCCGCATAACCATTGAGATAGGCCGGCACGCCGATCAGCGTGGCGCTGGCCAGCGAGAGCCAGGAGTCCGTGCCCACAAGGTCCACCACCATATCTGCGGGAATGTAGGCAAGCATCAGGCTTTCCAGAAGGAAGGCCAGCAACAGCCACTTGCCGAGGAACAGTCCGTTCTTGTAGCTCTCTTTCAGAAATCTGCTCCTGCGCTCGGGATGCGGCCAGAACTTCCAGACCACCTGGTTCGGTTGGCGTATCTGATTGCCCGCGCAGCCCCCGTCCCCGACGTCGGGACGCAAGGGATCCGCGAAGACGCCCGAGCGTTGGAGCAGGTGAATAACGTATCCGCCCAGCAGGCCAATGCCCATGGCCGCAAGTGTCTTGCCCACTGCGAAGGGCAGACCCAGCACCCCGAGAGTCAACAGGAACATCGAGGGATCCATGACGGGGGATGCGAGCCAGAAAGCCATGACGGCGGACAGGGGCACACCCATGGCCAACAGTGCCGCGACCAGGGGGATGACACCACAGGAACAGAAGGGTGAAATGGCCCCCAGCAGAGCCGCCGAGGCAATCATGAGGATTGCTTGACCCTGGAAAGCGCGGGCAATCAGGCTGTCGGCTCCCGTGGCTCTTGCTGCTGCGGCTATCAGGATCGAGAACAGCAGGAAGGGCAGGATATTCAGCAGGTTGCGTAGAGTGAAAATCAGCGTGTCCGCAAGCTGGTCGGGTACCAGAAGAGCGAGTGCAGAGATCACGGCCAGGCTGGCTGCCAATGCCGCGTCAAAAGGAACGGAGGGGACGAGAGGGCAACGTAGGCTGAAGGATTGAAGTTTCATCTATCGAAATCCCTAGAAAAATAGTTATATTGAAACAAAAAAATTCAGGCGGCGTCGTCCTGTCGCTCGACCTTCAGTCCCGTGCAGCATTCGTCGGTCAGGTAGCCAACGAGGCTTACAGTCAACCGGAAGTCAACGCGGGAAATCACCTCTCGGCCCTGACGCTCCTGAGTCACTAGGCCCGCACGGGTCAAGGTGGAAAGATGATGGGCCATGGTCGAGGCAGGGATTTCGAGCATGCGCTGCAGGTCGCCCACGGTGGCGCCCTCTTCACCGGCCCGCACGAGCATGCGGAAAAGCTGCAAACGTGTGGTGTTGCCCAGGGCGGCAAGGGCCTGAGCGGCTGTGCTGTCCTGCATGGAACACTCCAAATTACTAGATAACTATATAACTAGAAATATAGATACAATCAACTGTCTTTTTCGACACCAAAGAAGGTCTTGGAGAGTCAGGACATGCCCGTCTGGCGAGGCGGTTCGGCCGGAGCTTGCCGCAGAAGCTGCGCCAGCTGATCCGGCGGCACGGGATGAGAGATGAGGTAACCCTGGATCTCGTCACACTGCAGTTGTTTCAGGTATTGCCGTTGGCTCTCGGTCTCGACGCCTTCTGCCGTGACCTGCATGCCCAGAGTATGTCCCAGGCCAATCATGGCCTCGACGATGGCGGAAGGTGTCTGGTCCTGGCCAATGTCGCGTACGAAGGACCGGTCGATCTTCAACCGGTCCACGCGGTATCGGTACAGATAGGCGAGCGAAGAATAGCCGGTTCCGAAATCATCCACCGCGATGCTGATACCAAGGGCATGCAGCCGCTGCAGCATGACAGCAGCCTGCTCCATGTCCCGCGCCAGCATGCTCTCGGTCAACTCAAGTTCCAGGTATTTCGGAGACAGCCCGGAGTGTTCAAGCTCGCTACCGAGCACATCAACGAGTTCGGCACGTGCAAATTGGGCGAAGGACAGATTGACGGCGACGCGCAGGGGCTGTCCGCTCTTCTCCCACTGGGCCGCCTGGTGGACGGCCTTGCGAAAGACCCAATGGCCGATTTCCTGGATCAGTTCGCTTTCTTCCGCGACTTCTATGAAAGCCCCGGGGGCAAGCAGGCCACGTTCGGGGTGGCGCCAGCGCAGCAAGGCTTCGACACCGACAATCTCGTTGGTCGCAAGGCAGATCTGAGGCTGGTAGAGCACTTGCAGTTCATCTCGGTTCAGCGCGGCATAGAGTTCTTCCCTCAGACGCGTGCGGTGGCGCAGGCCCTCGTCGATCTCGGCCGAATAGAAACAGTAGCTGAGGCCTGGATCCTGCTCGGCCCTTCGCAAGGCCAGCTCGGCATTGCGCAGCAACTGGCCCGTCTGGCGTCCATCCTGGGGAAAAAGCGTGACGCCAATACTGACCTGACAGTGGATCAATGTTTCCTGCTGCATATAGGGCGGTATCATGGCGTCCAGAAGGTCCTGGGCCAGCTTCATGGGCCCATTGATACCGGTTTCATAGGGCAGCACGATCACGAATTCGTCGTTTCCGTAACGTGCCAGGAAGCCGCCTATGGGGATCGTATCCTTAAGGCGCCGTGCCGTTTCGATGAGGACGGCATCGCCGGTTTCATGGCCCCATGTCTCGTTGATCCGGCCGAGTTGACTGATATCCAGCAACAGGATCGCGAAAGAGTGCTCATTGGCACGACTGCTGCTGGCCAGATCGGTTATGTGCTCGTTGAAAGCCGTCCTGTTGGGCAGTCCGGTCAGCAGGTCGTGTCGCGAGAGGTGCATCAGGCGCTCTTCCGCTTGCTTGCGCGCCGTTATGTCCTCTTGCACCGCTATGAAATGGGTAACGCCGCCACCGCCGGCTGCATGAATCGGGGTGATGGTCTGGTATATGCTGACCAGGGTCCCGTCCTTGCGCCGGTGCACCAACTCGCCCTTGAAGGGTTTGCCGGCCAGGATCGTGCGCCAGAGGTGATCCTGTTGCCTTGCCTCTCGATCATTCTGCCGAAGTTGGGTCATGGGGTGGCCCACGACCTCATGGCTTTGGAAGCCCGTCATCCTTTCGTAAGCACGGTTCACCCAGAGTACGTTCCCCTCGGAATCGGTCATGACGATGGCATTGGCGATTTCGGAAAGCGCCTTGTCCTGCAGCAGCAGGCGGCGGTCCTGCTCGTTGGCCTGCCAGGCAACCGCGATACTGCGCGCCATGTCCTGGAAGATTGTCTTCAGGCGTCGTGTGGCCAGGTTCGGCGCGCTTTCGAAGCAGACCAGAACGCCAAATGCTGAGTCATCTGTGGCGAGCGGGAAGAGTGCGGAGATGCGTGATAAAGGAGTTTGCCTGCCCGTCTGGTGAGGCTGCTTTGCTGGGAGCGCTTCATCGCCCAGGATCACGGCGCGATTGTTCTGCAGCACCTCATGCGCTTTTTCCAGGACGATCGGATCATTGCTTCTGGTGTGTCTGTGGGCCGCGCCAGTTCCCTCGGCGATAATGGACAGACGCCCGTCCTTGTGCTTCTGCAGAATCCAGACATCCTCTAGCCTGTAGGCGTGACAGAGGCGGCTGGAAAGGTCGGCAAGCATCGGGGCGAGCGCGCTTTCGGTCAGCACATCGTCCAGTAGCTGTCCCACAATGCGTTCCGCAGCGTAGCGTTCTTCCAGTTCGTTGCGGCGTGCCATCAGCATGCGCACAAGCAGGTAGATGGCGCCGGTCATGACCAGGACAAAGAAGATGCCCTTTCCGGTCTGGAGCGCCGCGCTGTCTTCAGGAAAGGCCAGCTCCACCAGCTGATCCGAGAAGACGATCCAAGCCGTAGAGGCCGCGAGGTAAAGAAGTGCGGCCTTGTGAGCTACATGCGAACGCCAGAACACATCGTCTCCTTTCCGGAAACCTATATTGATAGACTATATATCAGTTCATATGCGCGCGCCAAGATTGTAACTTTCGATACAGCGTCGACGGATTGACCTCCAGATAGGCCGCGGCACGAGGTATATTGCCATTACAGACCTCTATGGCCTGAAGAATTGCCTCCTGCTCGACCTGATGCAGCGGGCGGATGCTGGATGGGGTTTCGTTCTCTTTCTCTGCATATCCTGACAAGCCGGACTGTGTCTGAGGATTCTTGGGCCATTGCGCTCCAGTCGCAGGCGCAAAAGCCTGTTCCAGCATTGGGACCGTGACCGCCTCGCCCTCATTGAGAACCACCACGTTTCGGATGACGTTCTGCAGCTCCCGAATGTTGCCGGGCCAGGAGCGGCTGCGCAGAAGCTGTTCCGTCTCGTTGGTATAGTGCAGAAGTTGCTTGCCCTCTTCCGCAGCGAACTGTGCCAAGTAGTGGCGCGCAATCTCGAGAATGTCATCGCCGCGCTCACGCAGGGGCGGCAGGTGGATGGGGATCACATGTAGGCGGTAATAGAGATCTTCCCGGAAGCGGCCGGACTGGACTTCCTGCTGTGGGTCCCTGTTCGTTGCGCAGATGATGCGGATATCCGACTGCTCCGAACGTGTCCCGCCCAGGCGCTCATAGTGGCCGGTCTGGAGGAAGCGCAGCAGCTTGCCCTGCAGGTCCAGTCCAAGCTCGCAGATCTCGTCCAGGAACAGTGTTCCACCGTCGGCCCGTGCCGCGGCGCCTGCCCGGTCGGCGATGGCGCCCGTGAAGGCACCGCGGACATGCCCGAAGATTTCGCTTTCCATCAATTCGTGGGGAATGGCCGCACAGTTGATGGCCACGAAGGGGCCGTCTCTGCGCGGACTCTGCTGGTGAAGCGCTTCGGCGCAGATCTCCTTGCCGGTTCCGGATTCTCCGGTGATGAAGACGGTGGCCCGGCTGGAGGCTGCGTTCTCTATGACTTCATAGACGGCCTGCATGGGAAGGGAATCGCCGATAAAGCCATGAAAGCGTGGCTGTGCGATGCGAGCACGATAGGTCTCGACCATTTCCTGCAGACGCAGGCGTTCCAGGGCATTGCCGACTGTGACCAGAAGCCGGTCAGCGGAAAAGGGTTTGACCAGGAAGTCGTAGGCACCGCGGCGCATGGCCTGGACAGCCAGGTTCACAGAGCCGTCCGCCGTCATGACAACGACTGGCGTGCCGGGAGTTTCCTGTCGGATATGGTCCAGGATCTCCAGACCATCGATGTCCGGTAAGCGGATGTCCAGAAGGACCAGGCTGGGGGGCGATTCAGCCAGGGCCTTCAGGGCCGCCTGGCCGTTCGTGACCGCAATGACATCATGGCCCTCGCGTGTCAGGTATTCCTGGTACACGGCAGCCAGGGCGGCGGTGTCCTCAATCATAAGGATCGAAGGATGGGTGGCGGCCTCGGCCTTCGTGTCCTGGTTTGTCGCGGTGTCCCTGGCGGTGGACATGGCAGCTCCTGGCCCTTTCGGTCGTGGCACAGTTTAGACCAGGCGGCTTCAAGAAGGAATGTCAGGCAATCCCGCCGATGTGGCTCCAATGGCCACCCAGAGGCCCAGAGCGAGGAACAGCAGGGCCGCGAGCGTGCGTATCCAGCGCAGGTCGACTCGCCCCATGGCAATCCGGCCCATGTAGATCACGGGTACGTTCGCAAGCATCATGCCCAAGGTGCTGCCAATCACCACGGCGAGCAGATTCTGGAATTGCGCGCTCAGCGCGATGGTCGCCACCTGAGTCTTGTCGGCCATCTCGGCCAGGAAGAAAGTGAAAAGCGTTGCCCAGAAGGCGCTGCGGCGGTTGGCGGCCGCGCCGTCCCCCGTCTCGTCAAGCTTGTCAGGAATCAGGCTCCAGGCGGCCATCGCCAGAAACGAGCCGGCCAGCAGCCAGCGCAGCGCCTCATCCGGCAGGTATTCGGCAACCAGCACCCCGAGCGTTCCAGCCAATGCGTGATTGGCCAAGGTTGCCAACAGGATGCCGGCCATGATGGGACCTGCGGCTCGATAACGTGTGGCGAGGACGAAGGTCAGAAGCTGGGTCTTGTCGCCAATCTCCGCGACGGCAACGGCAAGTGTCGATACGAGGAAAGCTTCCATGTGACAACGGCTGTGGGCCGGGTGACGAACACACCAGTGACATTGCCGTTCCCACCCGACCCCCGGTTGCGGAACGGCAATGTCAAAGGTCTCACCAGGCGCGGAAAGTGGGATTCCGGCTGCCTGCACCACGGCCAGATCACAGGATGTTCCGGCCAAGTCTGTTGATACAGGCCCCTCTTGGGACAGGAGGTTGGTTACTCCCCAATGACGGGGAGGAAGATAGCCAGCAACCCCTTTTGTTGCAACGCCGCCTTCAATGAATGTCCTGTGGCGATGCAGTCGGGGCCAGACCTGCCTCGATGGAGGCGGTCTGGATGGCACGCACGGCCTGGGCATAGCGTCGTTCGATCTGCCCGCGATCACGTGCTTCGGCCACATTGCGCCGGCCGGCACCGACCAGCATTGCGGCCTGGTCCAGCATCCGATCCCTGTGAACCGGCAGGTGAATGTAGACCGACAGCTTGGCCAGGGCTTCGAGCATGCGGATCAGAATGTCCGGCCGTTCCGCACCATCCTGCCGGATCTGGTCGAAGGCCGTCCCGAGAATGCTGGAAAAGTCCGATACCGGGATGACAAGCCGGGCAGCGCCACGCGAGTCATGGTAGGTTTCACTGTTGGCGCCATAGGCCATGATACGCGCCAGCGCCAGTGTCAGGCGGTCAATGGCGGCAATGGCAGTGTTCGGATCATTGATGCTGGACGACAGCCCGCGCAGGGCGACGTCCACCAATTGTCGCGCGGCGAATTCCAGGTCCTGGGTCGGTGTGCGCTCGTCGCCGGTCACGACAGCTTCCCTGAGATGCTGCAGCAGCCGCTTGCTTGCATTTTCAGATGGGACGACGCGGATGTGTGCACCCTTGGGCAGCACATGATGGCCGGGGCGGAAGGTCAGTTCGGCACAGGCGTCGGCATGCTTCAGGGCGGCTACCATCTTTTCGTGGTTGATGGTCTGGACATAGCCGCCCTTGTCCAGGGGCAGTTCCACCGCTGCGCCGAAGGATGGCGCCGGTACTTGCTTGTTCTTGTTCTTCTCGTGGGAAATCAGGTGGGCAATGGTGGAATCGAAGGTGCTGCCGACCCTCCGGATAATGGTGTCCGCCACGACCGAGCGCGAGAGGTGGTGGACGAAGATCAGCAGCAGCAGGACGCAGAAGAGAAACAGCAGGGCCCCCAGACTGACGGCCAGGTCTGGTACCTGGTCGGTCTTCCAGTCTCCACTGATCGCCTGCAGCACCAGAAGCAGGTAGACAATAGTGCCCAGAAAGAAGCCCAGGATGGCCTGGGTACGGCGATCCGCGATGAAGGCCCGAATCATGCGCGGCCCCATCTGGCTGGCCGCAATGCTCAGGACGACCATGGTGATGGAGATGGCCAGGGTCGTCATGGTGACCAGCGAAGAGAGCAGGGTGGACAGCAGGTTCTGGGCATCCTGGGCGCTGCCGTTGTGTAGCCACCAGCGAGGTGCATTGTCCTGGCTGAAACGTGGCGCATCCAGCATCAGCATCAGGTTGGCACCCACAAGTCCGGTCAGGATCAACAGCGCGGGCAGGAACCACAGGCTGGAGCGAACGCCCTGCCAGAAATTCAGGAGTCTCTCGATCACACAGGTCCCCATAGGCCAGAACAAGAAGGCTACAGGATACGCGTCGAATCACGCTTGTCCAAAAGCCTTTATCGTGAAGCGGTCCGTATCCCGAATATTGGGCAAAGCCGTTGCACTGAGGAGGGAAAGCGGTTGATAAGGTCGAGAAGCGTTCTCTCGTGGTTACTTTGCCAGCGCAGGAGACGCTGTTCGGTTACGAGGTGAAGTGTGACTCCCCAGGATATCCAGGCCCGTGTGCTCTACCGTGACAAGCGGATACTGGTGGTCGACAAGCCGGCCGGCCTCTCGGTCCATGCGGGGCCTGGCGGAGGGGCAAGCCTGGAAGACAGCTTCGAGGCCTTGCGTTTCGGCCTGCCGCATCCACCGGCTTTGGCCCATCGCCTGGATCGGGACACCAGTGGCTGCCTGGCACTGGGGCGCACTCGCAGCGCCCTGCGCCGTCTCAATGCGCTGTTTGCCGAAGGGCGGGTCCGCAAGACCTATTGGGCCCTGGTCGTGGGACAGCCGGCGGAAGCGCGGGGTAGGATCGACCTGCCGCTCAAGAAGGTGAATGGGCCGCAGGGCTGGCGCATGAAGGCCACGGCCGATGGACAGCCAGCGGTGACGGATTATCGCGTTCTGGCGCGCGGTCCCAGTCATGCCTGGCTGGCGCTTTATCCGCGGACAGGGCGCACACACCAGATACGCGTTCATTGCGCGGTGAGCGGGTGGCCCATTCTGGGCGATCCTCTCTATGGAACGGGCATGACCGATCCCGACCGACATGGGTTGCAGCTTCACGCCCGGGCGCTCAGCCTGCCGGTTTATCCTGATCGCGAAGCGATCGAAGTGGAAGCGCCTCTGCGAGCGGATATGGTAGAGAACTTGCGTGCGCAGGTCGGCCTGCAGGAGGAAGAACCATGAAAGCATCTGTTGCCTTGATGCTGCTGGCCCTCGCCGCCTGTGCCCAGGTGCCGTCACAGGAAGCGGACAGGTTACGGATGCGGGGACATGTGGCGCAGAGTGGGCAGGGGTTCGTTTTCCAGGCCTGTGACAGCCAGTCCTCCCCGCAATCCCTTCAGGACAGTATCTCGACCGTCTCGCTGGAAGAGCTGATGGGCCAGTTGGGCTACGGCGACGACGCGATTGTCTTTATCGACATGGTGTTTCAAACAGAAAGCAGTGATCTTGAAGCCACAAGGCTGATCCATGCCGCCCACGGCGAAACACGGGGCTGCGATGAAAATCCGGATTTTCTCTGGAAGGCTGGCGGTAACGAGCCTTTCTGGTCGGTTCATGTGGGAGAGGATGAAACCCGGGTGTCACGCCTGGCGGAAACCACCCGGGAATGGCGCTTTCCGACCCCTGTTGCCGAGGCACAAGGACAGCTCTTGCGTTACAGCCTGGGTGAAGCGGATGGCGCGCCGGTGGAGCTTGAACTCAACCGCAATCCCTGCCGCGACAGCATGTCGGGGCACTACTTTGCCTATGATGCAGTGCTCGGGATAGGCGCTGAACAGTTGACGGGCTGTGCCCGGACCGGGCTGGAACTTCCCATGCCCGGTCCGAAGGGACAGTTCTGAGCGCCCCGTCTCAGGCCGCCTGCCTCGGGTCCACGCTGCGCTGGCGGAAGAGGGCCGTCAGGGGGCTATCAGGTTTCAGGAAAGTGCGCTCGTTGACCAGGGCATGCGCCAGAGGTTCTTCCCCGCCGCGCAGAGCGGCTTCGATCAGGGTCAGGTCGATGATGTCCCTCTGTGCATGACTCCCGCCGAAACGGGCGGCCTGGTTGCGCACCGGCCTCAGCAGGCGAAGAACGGAGGTGTAATCCCCTTCACCAAAGGCTTTCAGGGCCAGGCAAAGGGGCCGTCCGACAGCGCGTGTGAAGAGCGCATTGTCCGCATCGCTCTCCATGGCCTCAATCTGCGTATCCAGAAGGGAGTCCATCAGATCGCTGCGTCCAGCGCCCACGAAGGCCATGGCGGCATGTGCATCGTTGAAGGCGTAGTTCGGAGCAGTGACGAGCGGCTGCCAGAGCCGGGCCAGAGCCGTCCAGCGTTCCCCCAGTTTGACGCCACGCAGATGCAGACGCCAGAGCAGGGCCGAGGCATCCACCAGGTCCAGGACCACCTGCGAGCCATTGCCAGCGATCGGGCCATCATAGAGCGCGAGCACAGCGTCGATGTCGCCTTGTTCCAGGTAGAAGAGTGCAAGGTGCCACCAGTTGTGTACGGCAAAGAAGTTGTCCTGTGACCAAGCATCGGAATCTCGGGTCATCCAAGAGATGCCGTCCTCGTAACGGTTCTGCATCTCCATGACGTGGGCCACGGCATGCTGGGCCCAGCCATCACGCCGCTCCAGCTCGATGGCGCGACGACCATAGGCTTCTGCACGCCCATAGTCGGCGGTTTCCTCGAGGCCGAAGGCCTGCATGCTGAGGACAGCGTGATAGCCCGGCCGTTGCGCATCCCAGAAGGGCATCACACGGGCGATGCGATCACGCAACATGCGGGAGTTTCCGGTATAGAAGTCCACCAGATGACCGGATTGCAGTGCCAGCAGGTCATGGGGGTAATCGTGGACGATGTCCTCCAGCACCCGCCCGGCAGCATGCCACTTGCCATCGGCCAGCAGGCCTGCTGCCTTCAAGTGAGCTTTCTCACGCATGTTGGCCGGAAGTTCGGCTGCCGCTTCCAGGCTGCCCCGCGCGACTTCGAGGCCGTCTGGCTCGGTGCCCAGCAGGTGAAGCCAGGCCTTCATGGCATGGCCCATGACGAAGCTCGGACTGTCTGCCAGGGCTTGGTCCAGAGTGGCGAGTGGATCATTGCGATAGAGCAGCAGTTCATGGACTGCGATTTCGTAGAGTTCGAGACTCTTTGGAGAGGCCCCCGTTGCGGACCGGGTCCAGGTGTCCTTGTGTGCCATAAGATTTTTCCTTTGATTCCAGCTTCTTGAAAGAGGGCTTCTGCCCGGATACGCGGCGGAGATTAGTGCGGTCTTTCCGGGCGATATAGCCGTCACGTGGTGCAGTCTTGCCGAAAGTCTGAAAGCCGCGCATAGTCAGGCTTTCAGGGGCACAATTGGCGGCGGCGCAGGGATGTTTTCCTGCATTTGAGGCAGCCAACTGGACTCGTGGTACAGTTCATGACACTGCAAACGCAGTCGAAACGCGGCGCAGCACGCGGGCGCATTCTGGATCAGGCGGAAATGTCCGTCCTGGAAAAGGGGTTTGCGTCGACCTCGATCGAGGAGCTGATCACAGGCGCCGGCGTTACCAAGAGCGCCTTCTTCTATCATTTCCGGGATAAGAACGAATTGGCGCGGGCCATGATGGAGCGGTACATCGCTCATCATGATGATATGCTGGCCGACATCCTGCATCGCGCGGATGAACTGCACGAAGACCCGCTGCACAGCTTCCTGGTGGCCATGAAGCTGTTCGAGGAGATGATGGCCGACCTGCCGGGTTCGCATCCGGGTTGCCTGGTGACCTCGTTCGTATATCAGGACCGCCTGTTCAGCCGGGATGTGCGGGCATTGACGCTGCAAGGCTTTCTGGGCTGGCGAGAACTGCTTCGTTCACGTCTGGAAAGGATTGCAGAGATCTATCCCCCCTGCATCAAGGTTGACCTGGAGGACCTGGCCGACATGGCCCAATCCCTTGTGGAAGGTGGAATCGTTGTGTCGCGCCTGACCGAGGATCCCCAGGCCCTGCCACGGCAGATCCAGTTGTTTCGCAGTTTCGTGCGAATGGTTTTCCTGCCGCAAGCGCAGGTGCTGTAAGCACCCCTCGATCCATCGCCCGGCCCTGTGGTTCGCTCCCGTGACCCAGTGCTTGCACAGGGAACTGTTAACTTCTCCTTATGACAGAGGCGCGTAGACTCAAGCCACGCCCTTGCCGCGACCTAGATGTGTCTTTGCAGTCTTTAGGCGAAACCTGTTTCGAGAGAGCCATCCGGATTCCGCATGTCCCTTGCATCCCATCTGCCGCGCCTTCTGGCCTTTTCCTTCGCGGGGGCCGATCTGCTGCTTGAAGCAGGCCGTGATTGCCGGATTCACTTCGCAGCAGGTGCGGCCGAAAACCTGACCGGACAGTCGGAAGACAGGCTGGTGGGGCAGGCCCTCCACAGCCTGTTCGCCGAGGAGGATCGCACCTTTGTCCGGGGCATGATCAATGGTCTGGGCAGCGGAGAGCGCATAGGTCCCCTGGCTGTACGGCTGGCCGGTGCCGAGGGACAGGTGCATCCTGCAGTCATCGGGCTGTGCTGCCTGCCGGACAATCCCACCCTGGTGCATTGCACCCTGTCCCTGAGAGGTGTTCAGGCGTTGGCGCAATCCAGTGCGCCGCGGGATCCCGAAAGCCAGCTTTTGCAGGGCTCTGCCTTCCCGCGGGCCGTCGAGCAGGCGCTGCAACATGCACGGGAATTGGACCAGAAGGTTACCATGACCCTGCTGGACCTGGATGGCCTGGGTCAGATTCGAGACGAGATGGAAGCCTCGGATTCCCGTTTGCTGCTGGATCGCATCTGCGCCAACCTTCGGGCTTCTTCCCTGGATGGACAGACTGTGGCCCGGCTGGCCGAAAACCGTTTCGGCCTGGTGCATCAGGCGTCTCTGTCGGGGCAGGAAATGGCGCGGCGCCTTTCGACGGTGGTGCGGCAATCGCATCCGCTGGCTGGCAAGCTGTCGGTGGAGGGCGCGGTCCTGCCGCTGGAGAACCGCGGCCTGGAAAGGGCGGACATGATCCGTGCCATCGCCTATGCCGCCGAGCGCTTTGCCAGCAGCGGGCGCATCCCGGGTGAGGATCTTCCCGGCGTGATCGAGAATTCGGTGCGTGAGACCCTGGAACGCATGGAGGATTTCAGGCAGGTCCTTTCCCAGCGCAGGTTTCACTTTCTCTATCAGCCGGTCGTGCGTCTTGTGGACCGAAGGCCGGCGCATTTCGAGCTTCTGGTGCGTTTCGAGGACGAGGTTTCACCCCAGGAAAAACTGGATTTCGCCGAGAACCTGGGCCTGATATGCGATTTTGACTTGGCGGTCTGTCACCATGCCGTGAACCTCTTGTCGGACAGCAAGTGCGATGCCCGATTGAAACTGGCGGTCAACCTTTCGGGGCACTCCATTCTGAACAGCGTGTTCATCAAGAGCCTGGATGCCTTGCTGAAGGCCAACAAGGCCATTTCCCGACGCCTGATCTTCGAGATCACGGAGAGTGCGGAACTGACAGATCTCGAGACAGCCCACCGTGTCATCCAGACCATCCGCATGCTGGGACACCGGGTGTTCCTGGATGACTTCGGCGCTGGTGCAGCGTCGTTCCGCTATCTGAGTGCGCTGGCGGTCGATGGCATCAAGATCGATGGCCGCTATATCCGTGAGATGGGGCGCGCGCCTCGCGACCTGGCCATGCTGCGTGGCTTGAAGCGGATTTGCGATGACCTGGAAATAGAAATCGTCGCCGAGCGCGTGGAAACCGAGACCCAGGCGGCACGCTTGCGTGAACTGGGCCTGCCACTGGCACAGGGCTGGTTGTTCGGAAAACCGACTGCAAAGCCGCGCTTGGCCAGAGATGCCGAGGCGCAAGTCCACGCGGAAGGGATGTTTCGTGGCCTGCGTGGGCGCGCATAGACCCGATTCGCCGGGATTTACCGGTTCGCGCACCGGCGCTTTCAGGCTGCCGGGGCTGCTTTTTCTGCTGAGCGTCCTGTTCTTCTATGGCGCGCCGAACCCTGGCAAGGCGGCGGAAGGACATGTCATCTATCGCAACAAGAGCTCCGAAACTCTGGATTTGCGTTTCGAGGCAGGTAGTTGGACTCAGAGGCCAGCCGTCAGTATCCCTGATGGCGCACAAGCATCGGCAGTGGTTCACTTCACGGAGGGCGGCGTTGTCGTGCAGACTCTTGGCTATGCCTTTTCGGACGATGCCCGAAGCTACTGTCAGGTACGAGTGGCAACGGTTCCGGGACCGGTCGGGTGCCAGATCGAATTGACGCCGGTCAATCATGGGCAGATGGATTGTTTTGCCCGCACTATGCAAAGGGATCGCGCAACCTGTGCCTTCGAGGTCCAGATCGAGGTCGCGCCCAAGCGTCCCTGAGCGCCAGGCAGCCTGTCCAAGGTATCGGGAGCGCCTGCCCTGCGCCTGACGCAAGCCTTTACACGCTGCTGTCGGCGGGTTCGGTGGCGGTATGGCCGTCCTGTTGCATCAATTCGAAAAGGCGCACGAGCGCCTCCGGCGGCTGGGCGCCGGGCAGGGCATAGCGGCCGTTGCCCAGGAAACAGGGGACTCCGACAATACCGTTCATGCGGGCCTGGGTGTCCTCCTGACGAATGGCGTACCGTTCTTCATCACTGGCAAGATAGGCCTCAACCTCCCTGCCCGGCAGGCCGCTTTCCCTGGCCAGCCTGATGAGAACGGCACTGTTGCCCAGATTCGCTCCTTCAAGGAAGTAGCCCTGGAAAAGGCGCTCCAGAAGCTGGTCCTGCAGGCCATGGCGTTCTGCAAAGCGGAGCAGCCGATGCGATTCAAGCGTGTTCGGTGTGCGTTGGATGGCATCGAAATTGAAATTGAGGCCCTCTTCCGCCGCCGTCTCGGCAATGGAGCGATAGACACGTTGCGCCCCTTGGTCCGAGCCGAATTTCATGCGCAGATAGCTCTTGCGGTCCATCCCCTCAGGCGGCATCTCGGGGTTCAACTGGTAGGCGCGCCAACGGATGCGGGGCAACTGCTGTCCCTGCCAGAGTTCAAGGGCCTGTTCCAGTCGCCGCTTGCCGATCAGGCACCAGGGACAGATGGTATCGAGATAGACATCGAGTTGCATGACAATCCAGCCTTCCTTTGGCATGCCCTGATTCGCAGTAAACGCTGCCAGGGTGGGGTGGCGCAAGGCCGGCAAGCTCTTGCCTCTACGACATCTTGCGCCTGTGCTGGCGAGGGCACTGCAACATTCCGTCACAGTTGTTTCGTGCGGAATATGAAAAAGTAAAAAAAATCATTTCTATTCAATGCCTTAATGAAAGGCGCCGGATTGCAGTGGGCCGGGGGGACTGAAACTCGATTTCATTTCATATCTGGCGCCAGAATCCTTATAACCATAAGAGGTACAAAACCCTTGCCGGAATCCGGCCTGTATCAGGCACTTGGCTGTTGATGTTGAGTGGCTGTATCGGGACGGGCAGGACGGACAAGGGGGTGACCAAAGGGGGCTTCCATTCAGCCGTGCACAGGGGTGCAACGGTGTCCAGCAGGAACCTTGAGAGACAGACGCCTTGCAACAGGGCTTGAAGGCAAGTGAAACACGAGACCAGTGAACAACGGGACGGAACAGACCGGGCATGACGCGTTCGACAATTACGACAAATGAAGACCTGCCGCTGCGTGTCGGGGAGTTCGAGACCCTTGCGGAAGGTCTGGATTATGCCGCCCGCGGGCAAACCGGTTGCAACTTCTTTTCCGAGCGGGGCGTTCTCAACCGTGCGATGACCTACCGGGAAATTCGCGAGGAGGCTCTGGACCTGGCTCCGCGCCTGGTTGCTTCTGGCCTCGAACGCGGCTCAAGGGTGGCCCTGATTGCCGAGACACGGCCTGAGTTCTTTGTCTTTTTCTTCGCCTGTCAGTATGCGGGCATCGTTCCGGTGCCCTTGCCGCTCAGCGTCAATCTGGGCGGGCGGGATGCCTATGTGGCACGTCTGGCGGCCATGATGAAGCGCGCGGCTGTCTCGGCTGCAGTCGCCTCGGATGACCTGATCGATATGCTGCGGAGTGCAGGAGAAGAGGCCGGCATCGAGCGTGTCGGAACACATGAAGAATTCCGCGCGATGAGCGCGAAGAACGGCTTCCTGCGGCCGCTGGAACGCCAGGACCCCTGTTACATCCAGTTCTCTTCGGGCAGCACCAGCCTGCCGCGCGGCGTTCTGGTGACGCAGAAGGCCATCACCAGCAATGCGCGCGGCATTGGCCAGCACGGCCTGGCGCTGCAGCCTGGTGATCGGGCGACCTCCTGGTTGCCGCTCTATCACGACATGGGCCTGGTCGGTTTCTTCCTGACGCCGGCCCTGGCGCAGGTTTCCATCGACTACCTTTCAACCACGACCTTTGCGCGCCGGCCCATGCTGTGGCTGAAGATCCTGTCCGAGTATGGCGGCACGATCTCTTTCAGCCCCACCTTCGGGTATGACCTCTGCCTGCGGCGCTCGACGAATGTGGATCCGTCACAATTCGAGCTGTCCCAGTGGCGGGTGGCTGGCATTGGCGGCGAAATGGTTCGTGCCAGCGTCCTGCAGGGCTTTGCGGAACGCTTTGCGGAAAGCGGTTTCAAGCCCAAGGCGTTCCTGCCCTGTTACGGCTTGGCCGAATCCACCTTGGCGGTCAGCTTCACGCATCTCGATACCGGATTGCAGTTGGATCACGTGGACCGCGAAAGTGCGGCCCTTAAGGGCGTGGCGGTGCCTGTTTCTCCGAACCAGGACGGAGCCGCCGCTTCGGTGCGTACCTTCGTCAAATGCGGCCGGGTCCTGCCGGGTCATGCGGTGGAAATTCGCGACGACGATGACGGGAAACTGCCGGAACGCGCCATCGGGCGCGTCTGTGTCCAGGGTCCCAGCCTGATGCAGGGCTATTACCGCGACCTGGAAGCCACCCGTTCCGTGATCACACCCGACGGGTGGCTGGATACCGGCGATCTAGGCTATCTGGTCGATGGCGAGTTGGTCATCACAGGACGCAGCAAGGACTTGATCATCTGCAATGGCCGGAACATCTGGCCGCAGGATCTGGAATGGGCGGTAGAAAAGCTGGACGGCGTTCGTGCAGGCGACGTTGCGGCCTTCGCCCATGGCGATGACGAGGATAACGAGCGTGTTATCCTGGTCGTGGAATGTCGCACACCCGACCCGGAAGCCCGCGAAGCGCTGCGCCGGGACGTGGCCGCCGTGGTCCAGAAAACGGCCGGTGTGAGCTGTGACGTCGTCTTGGCTCCGCCGCGCTCGCTGACCTTCACCTCGTCCGGCAAGCTGAGCCGCGCAGCGGCCAAGGCGGATTTTGTTGCTGGCCGCATTCGCGACGTGAACGAGGACCTGCAATCCAGCCAGCAGGACGCTCCCGTACTTGCCATGGCCGTCGGTTCGGACTGAACTTGAGGCTTCCCTTTCCGCTCGAAACAGCGGTGTAGACATGACCGGAAGACTGAATGTCGCGGCGAATGTGGCCGTGACCGGTGCCACCGGCTTTATCGGCAGCTTTCTTGTGCGCCGCCTCTTGCAGAAGGGCTGCCGCCTGCGCCTGTTGCTGCGCCGCCCCGAAGCCTGGCAGGAGATCAGGGACAGCCTGCCGAACCCGGAATTCGAAGAGCGTGTCGAAATCATTGAAGGCGGCCTGGAGCAGGATGAAGCGCTCAGCCGACTGGTGCAGGGTGCTACGACGGTGATTCACTGCGCCGGTCTGATCAAGGCGGTGCAGGCAGAGGATTTCCATCGGATCAACGCTGCGGCGACTGCACGTCTCTGCGCCGTGGCGGGCCAATCAGCCTCGGTCGAGCGGATGATCTATCTGTCCACGCTGGCCGCACGCGAACCGCAGCTTTCTGCCTATGCTGAGAGCAAGCGCGCCGGCGAGGATGCCGTGCGTTCCTGGTCAAACCGGATGGAGCTTGTGATCATTCGTCCGCCGGCTGTTTATGGTCCAGGCGATCGTGCCACGCTGCCGCTGTTCCAGCAGATGAACCGGGGTCTGCTGGCCGTTCCTGCCCGCCCAGGAGCGCGCTTTTCGCTGATCCATGCGCAAGACCTGGTCGAGGCCGTAACGGCCTGTCTGGATATCGAGTTGAGCCGGCCCCTTTGTTTGGAACCCGATGACGAAGCCGAGAATGGCTACGGCTGGGAAGACCTGGTTCAGATCGCGGGAAAGGTAACGGGACGGCGCGTGCGACTGCTGCGGTTGCCGCCTGCCATGGTCTATCCAATCGCCTGGAGCAGCGAGAAGCTGGGCCGTATGATAGAGCGCGCGCCCGTACTTACGCCTGGCAAACTGCGCGAGTTGAGTCACACGGATTGGCGGGTCGAGGGAAACTGGCGCCGCCAGTTGCAAGACTGCCCGGCCCCACGGGGATTTCTGGACGGTTTTACGCAAACCCTCAACTGGTATAAACAACACGAATGGCTCTAGCAGGCGTTCCAGGGGAGCGCCATTGGCCAAGGGATCGAACGGATCATGGAAGAGATGCAGAACGACAGAGACAGCGTATTCCAGGATATCTGCGGCTTTCTGGAACAATACAATCGCAACAAGGTCGAGATCACGGGCAGCACCGATCTCAACAGTGATCTGAACATTGATTCCGTGGCCGCCATGGACATTATCATGGAAGTCGAGGATCGCTACGAAATCGATATTCCCATCAATCTCGTCGCGGAACTGCGGACCGTCGATGATCTGGTCTCTGCCGTCCAGAAGCAGAAGGAGGCCGGCTGACATCATGGATATCTTCGACAAGTACGGGCCAATATCCGAGCGTCGCGACAGCCTGCTGCAGGCGGGTTTGAATCCCTTTGGCCTGCGCATGGACAAGATTCTCTCGCCCACCGAAGCCTTGATTAATGGACGCAAGACAATCCTGGTCGGCACCAACAACTATCTGGGCCTGACTTTCGACCCGGATTGTATCGAGGCCGGCTGCGAGGCCATGCGTGAACAGGGAACCGGTACCACCGGTTCGCGCATTGCCAATGGAAGCTATGGCCTGCACGAGGAGTTGGAGGAGGCGATCGCCCGCTATCTGAAGTGCAAATCTGCCATCGTCTTTCCCACAGGCTATCAGGCCAACCTGGGCATGATCGCTGGGCTGGCGGGCCCCAAGGACACCATTCTCCTGGATGCTGACTCCCACGCCAGCATCTATGACGGCTGCCGCCTGAGCGGCGCCACGCTGATCCGTTTTCGCCACAACGACCCGGCCGATCTGGACCGTCGCCTGTCCCGTCTGAAGAACGAGGAAGGTGTCGCGCTCGTCATCGTCGAGGGCATTTATTCCATGCTGGGCGATATTGCCCCGCTCAAGGAATTCATCGAGGTCAAGAAGCGCCATGGGGCCTTCATCCTGGTGGATGAGGCGCACTCCCTGGGCGTCATGGGCGAGCATGGCCGCGGTGTGGCCGAAGCCTGCGGCGTCGAGGCGGACGTGGATTTCGTCGCCGGTACCTTCAGCAAGAGCCTGGGCGCGATTGGCGGTTTCGGGGCCTCCAATCATCCGCACTTCGATCGCCTGCGCTATTGCAGCCGTCCCTACATGTTCACGGCCTCGGCTTCCCCGGCCAGCGTCGTGACCGTGACCAAGGCGATCGAGAAAATCGAGCAGAACCCTGACCTGATCCGCAAGCTCTGGCGCAACGCCAACGCCCTGTATCAGGGCCTGAGCGACCTGGGTTTCGAGATCTGTGCGCCGGCGAGTCCCGTGATCGCCGTGCGCCTGAGCGATGAGCAAACGGCCGTCTATTTCTGGAATCGGCTTGTCGAGGAAGGCGTCTACGTCAATCTGGCCATTCCGCCGGGCACGCCCAATGGTGTGTGCCTGTTGCGCTGTTCCGTTTCCGCCGCGCACAGTGAAGCGCAAATCGAGGAAGTCTGCGGCCGGTTCGAGAAGATTCTGCGGGAGTGGGAGGCGCAGACGTCCGCTGCCACTGTCTAAGGGATAGGGTCTGCGCTCAGCGAAAGCCGCCCCTGCGATAGAGGCGCCACGCCAGCACTGGTGCCGAAAGCAGAGGGTGCCGCTTCTGCCAGGCCGTGGGCTCAACGCGGACTCCCGAGTGCCGCTCGATCTTCCATAGCAGATAGGACTGCCCATCTGCGAAGGTGAAAGCGGCTTTCGCCAAACGCAGGATCGACAGGACCTTGCCCGCCACACGCCGCAGGCGCCAGGCCAGCGCTGTCTTCCACTGCACCTGCTTTTCAGCCTCGGCCAGCAGCCGGGAGTCCTTCAGGCTGTCCCAGGCCCGGTCATAGCGTTCCTGATAGCGATCGTAGAGCTGGCGTGCCCGGCCGCCGCCTTCGGCCCTGAGTTCGGTACGGTAGGTTTCGGCAAAGGCCCGGGACCAGAGCGCTTCCGATGTGGGAGGTGTTATGAAAAGGGGGCGGGTTTTCTGAGCCAGGGTGGCCACGGCACGCGCCAGGGCCGTTACGGTCTGTCGTCGACTTTCGGAATTCCGCGCAAGCACTATGCCGCTTGGCTGTGCGAAGCGCGCCCAGAAGTAGGGATGGAAGCCGTCCGGTCCGACACGCTGGGCAAACTGCTCCAGGGTCATGACGGCATACTTGGCGCGCACCGTACGTCCTTCATGCTCGGTCTCCATGTAATAGACATTGGGGGGCAGGGTACGGTTCAAGCGCCGCAGGACAGGATTTTCCTGCAGGTCCTGGTAGCTTTCCAGCAGCAGGTAGAGATCGACCAGGCCGTCATAGGGTGTGCCGCCACGCAGGCAGCTGCCATAGAACAGAACAGCCTGCACCGCGTCCGGATGGCCGTTGGTTGCCTTTTGACAGGCGGCTCTTGCAACGCTGAGCACAGCCGGCTCCGCAGGGTGCTGGCTTTCCCGTTCCACAAGCTCGATCAGGCTGTCCGGAAGTTCTGTCATTGCCGAGCCTAGAGCTTCACGAAATCCAGGGAATCCGGTGCGCTCACCCGCAGGGGGCGTTGTGGATCCGGTTCATGAAACTGCCCATCCAGGGTGAAAGGGCCCTCCAGCTCCAGTTCAACGCTGTCGGCGCCGCGGCTGCGGTAACAGTCCTTTGGAAGTCTGCGTTCATTGCCACCGTACAGGACTTTCAGGCTGTGGCGCAGCAAGCCCTTGGGTGGATAGCAGATCGAAGTATAGCGCAGCGGTTCTCCCTGCTGATTCCAGAAGGGCCGCGAGCCCACCACGAGGCGGTCCAGTGTCGTGGCGATGGCCAGAAGCTCCCTGCGGGTTTCGCTTGCCCCCTGGTCGAAAGCGGCTGTGATCGTTTCCCCGCGTATGGCCTCGCGGCTCTTGCCTCCGAACACCCATCCGCCCAGCAAGCGGGCCAGGGTCAAACCAGCGGCCCAGTCGGCCTCGATCTTCAGGGGGTGGACCTCAGTGCGACACAACTGGATGGCCTGGTAAATGGCGGCGGCACCAAAGAACATGCCCCGCTGGGGCGGGGTGTTAAGCGCTCCTTCAAGGCGCAGGACGTACCGACGGCACAATGCCGAGTCCAGATTGCCATCGGCAAGGCGTTTGCGAAGCCGTGCCAGACCCCTGTGTGGCTTGCCACGCAAACCGACATCCACGGCCGTCATGTTGGTCATGCCCCCGTGCAGCAGACCGAAGACCGGAGGGGTTTCCCCCCAAGGGCGACGTTCCAGTACTTCCGTCATGACTGCCTGAACCGTGCCGTCTCCGCCATTGACCAGCAACAGCTCCACGCCGGCCGCCGCTAGGCGGTCCAGGGCGGCGGGCAGGTCCTCAAAGTGATCTAGACGTTCGTAGTGAAGTCCCGGAAAGGCGTCCACGGCCGCTTCCAGTTGGTCCATGCCCTGCTTGTTCTGCTGACTGAGAGGGTTGCTGACGAGCCCAGGTATCATGTGCCGTGCTGTGTCCAGGGAAGTGAGAAGCCCGTGCCTATTGGCCTGAATCCGCTTGGTCAAGCGGCGTTGCCGCTCGATGAATGTTCCGTGCGAATCTGAATGGGTTCCGAGGCTTCCCTTCGAACCACCAGGAAACCGATCAGGCAGGCCATGGCCGTGAACGGCGCCCAGGCCCCCATCCAGCTGGGCATAGTGCCGACTTCGCTGAGCGCGATCGAAGTGCCGTTGATCACGAAGAAGGTGAAGCCGATGGCAACACCGCCAATCATAAGGCGGGTCAGGGTGCCGGTGCGCCTGTAATCCTGTCCCCAGGCCACGGCCAGGAAGATCAGCAGGATGGGCGTCAGGCTCTGGGTGATACGGGCGTTCATCCAGGTCTTGTAGACCTGGGGCGAGCGCTGGCCGTAGCTCTTGCTGCTGACCAGTCCGGCCAACTGGGACATGGATAGCTCGCGTGGGGGGCGGGCCAGAAGACGCAGGCCCTCCGGGTCGATCTGGCCATCCCAGAGGTAGACGGGTAGTTTTTCCGCCGTGGTTTGGGCTTCGCCCAGCCGCGTAACCTCACGCAAAAGCCAGCCATTGGTTGTCTTCTGTGCGCTCTGCGCGTCAAGGCGTTCATAGAGCAGGCCCCTTTCATCGCGGCGGAAGAGGGTGATGTTATCCAGCCGTTCCGCGCCCAGGCTTTCTTCGGGGATACGCAGGTAGTCGTTCCCGCTGCGCAACCAGACCTTGCCATCGGCGCCAGCCAATTGCTCGGTCTCTCCGAATTCGCCGATGCTCCACTCCCGCAACTGGACCGTGGTCTCGGGCAGGACCTGGTCGTCCAGTGTGAATTGCAGGACAGCAAGCAGGCAGCCGACGGGCAGTAGGGCACGCATGATGCGGATGGGGGACAGGCCGCTGTTCCAGAGTGAAACCAGTTCCCGGTGGCGCTGCATCTCGGCCAGGGTCAGCAAGGCGGCCAGAAGCGTGGCGATGGGCAGCAGCTGGGACAGGAAGGACGGGAAGCGGTGGAGCGCATACTGGAGTGTGGCCTGCAGTTCGCTGTCCGCCTCGATACCGGCAATGTCATTGGACACTTCCATCATATCGAGCGTCAGGATGAAGAACGAGCCGGCCACAAGGATGAGCAGGAAACGCAGGAGGAACAGGCGTGACAGATAAAAGTCGAGAGTCGTCATGATGCCTCCCTGCGCTTGCGCCGACGTTCAATCAGATTGCCGACCAATGTGGTGGTCCTATCCAGTATTCCGACCCCCTGGTAGCGCGGGACCCGGAAGGCCACATCGAGGAAAAGCAGCAAGGAGCCAAGAAGGAAGATAAGCAGTGGCCCCCAAGCACCTAGCAGGGGTTCCACCTGTTCGCGCCGCACCATGCGGACACCCTGCTGCAAGGCCTCGTTGAAAGCCAGCAGGGTGATGACGCCAACAGCAACACCGGACGAGCGCTGGCTGCGGCGATTGCTCAATGCCAAGGGCACCGCCATGAAGGGCAGGACCAGGATGGATGCAATTCGGACCAGGCGCTCGTTCATTTCAGCCAGCAAACGAGGCTGCTCCAGTCCCTCGGGTGGATTGTCCTTCAAGGCCCAGAGTTCGGGGATGGTGTATTCACGCTCGTCCTCTCCCCGGGGCTGGACGGCATCATAGGCGTCCTCGCCCAGAACGGTCTGCATTTCCTCGAATCGCAGAAGACCATCGCTGCGTTCGCTGCCCGACTCCGGTTCGCGCGGGCCTTCAGCGGCTCCTGGCTCTATCGGAGTGGTCAGGCGAACGCCATTGAACAGCTGGACCAAGGGCGGACTGTCATCCTCGCTGTCCGTCAGGATACCTTCGCGGGCCGTGATCGTGGCGGCCTCATCCACCTCCTTGTCCTCTTCGTGGATGAAGATGCGCCTGAACTGGCGCCGATCCGGTGAGATTTCTTCGACCATCAGGGTCGTGTTGTCGTTGCTGACGAAAACCCCGGGTTGGATGAGGGCTTCGATGGACATGTTCTGGACCGAGGAGAGGACCGAACGATAGGCGTAGCGGCTGTGCGGCTGCAGTGTGTTGAAGATCAGGACGGCAAAGAGGCTCAGCAGCACAGCGGCCAGCATGACCGGACGCATCAATTGGTGCAGGCCGGTGCCCGAGGCGAGTATGGCGTCCATCTCGCTTTCGCGGCTGAGCCGGCGGAAGGCGAAATAGATTCCCAGGAACAGGGCCATGGGCAGTGCCAGGCCCAGGTAGTGGGGGACAAGATAGGCCAGCAGCTCGAAGACCACCTGCATGGTGCCCTGGGACCCCAGGACGGAATCCAGGACCCGCAGCATACGCTCCACCAGCAGGACCAGAAGCGCGATCAGCAGGGTGAAGGCGAGCGGCGGGAAGATTTGCCGCAGTATGTAGCGATCGAAGATGGGCATTGTGCGGCCAGGTTATGCATGTGCTGGGTCGAGTATAGCGGGTGCATCGGAAACGGCAATGAAACGCCCTTTGTCGAGGCTGTACCCGCGCGTTTCGATCGTGATCTGCCAGCGCTTGTCGTCCAGCTGTTCGAAACCATAGAGCTGATAGAGCGCGCCGGGCTTATGAGCGTGAGGAAGTGCCGAGGCGGAAGCCGTGCCGCGCACGGGAATGGGCCTGTCGGGCCCTTCAAGCTGTCCGGAAATCAGGCGATGCTCATGGCCGTGCAGGATCAATTCCGCGCCCTGGCGTTTCAGGACCGCGCGCAGGCGTTCTCCATCGCGCAGGGCCTTCCTGGGCTTGCTGACATCCGGAAGGGGGCTGTGGTGCAGCAGGACCACGCGGACGCTTTGCCGTGTTTCCTGCAAGAGGCATTCCAGGGCCGCGCACTGTTGCTCGCCCAACGCGCCGCTGGCCAGGCCGGGCGCTGTCGGCAGGGCCGTGGTCAGGCCGATCAGGCTGAGGGGGCCGCGCCTGCGCAGGTAGGGGAAAGCGGGTTCAGCCTGGCTGTCATCTCCGCTCATGTACGCTTTCCAGGCTTCAAGGCCCTGGCTTTCCGGGACCCGGACGTAGGCATCGTGGTTTCCGGGCACGACGGAGACCTGCGCGGGCGGTCCCAGGGCGTTGAGCCAGTCCGCTGCCATGCGGAATTCAGCAGGCAGGGAGATATTCACCAGGTCCCCGGTGACGGCGATCTGGTCGGGGGCTTGCTGCAGCAGATCGGCGGACAGCTGCTCGAGCACTTCACTCCGGTGTATGTGGCGCCGGCGCTTCTGCCAGGAAAGCCAGCCCAACAGGCGCTTTCCAAGCAGGTCCTTGATATGGGGCCTGGGCAGGGGCGGCAGGTGGATGTCGGATATGTGCGCCAGCCTGTACAAGACGGCCTGTCCTTTTCAGTTGCGTGCGGTGCCCTGTTCGTTGGCGCGTTCTGCCAGGATCGACTCCACCAGGTCCAAGTCTTCAGGCTTGTCGACATCTATGGCGGCTTCAGCAATCGGCAGGATCGCGGCCCGTGCCTCTGCGCCCGCGATCCGGGACAAGGTCTGCAGTGCGTCCTGAAGACTGAGACGCTTTGCCAGATAGGCAATCAGGGTTCTTATGCCCACTCGCCGCGCGATACGCCAGGGCTTCTTGCGATCCTGCTCGACCGTTTGCCAGAAGGTCACGGCTTTCTGTGCGCGTGGCGTTAGAAGTGCGAAGAGATTGGCACCGCTGTAGGCTTCATCCCGGAATCGTAGATAGGTACGCCGGCTGTCGGGGTAGGCCGCCTTGAGAACAGCAGAGGGAGTCAGGCCGGCTACAATGTCCCCCTCGCTGCCAAGCGCCTGTCCGCAGAAGTTCTCGAGAATTTCATCGGTCAGCAGGGCATGATCGGCTGTCGTCACCAGCAGGGGACTGTCGCTGTGCCACTGCCGGGCACAGAAGTCAGAGACACTGGCGCTGGGTGAGGGGGCACTGCGCAAGGCATGAAGGCGCCCTTCCGCATGCAGATTGGTCAGCAGGGGAAGTGTCTCCACCGCAGTGGGATCTGGCAGACTGATGAAGATCTGCTGGATTCGGGGGCTGCGTGCCAGGACCTCGACCACACGCTGCAGCATGGGTATGCCGCCGACCGGGGCCATGCATTTCAGCTCGACACCGCAATGCTGCGCCAGGGGGTCTGAACCGGGGCGTTGTCCGGCAAGGACCAGTGCCGTGAAGCGCTGCGTCTCTCCACTCACGCCAATTCCTTTTCGTAGAGCCGGTAGGTCTTGTCGGCCCGGCCTCCGACGGTTTCAATCAGGCGCCGCGTGGGCCTGTTATTTTCAAGAACCCAGGAAAGTTCGGCGCGCTTCTTTCCATTGGCACGATGGTAACTGTAAACCCTGTCGATCACACCGAGCGCCAGGGCAGCGCCTTGAGAGGAATTCTGGTACTTCCGGCGCACACCCATCAAGGGCATACGGCCACTCTCGCACTGGGAAAACTTCAGGCGCCAGAGCAGCTTGGCCCAGCCGAAAGGAAGCAATTTCCCGTCCAGGTCCGCAGCCAGGTGATGGACGTCCGGCAGAGTGACCGTCATGGCCGCCGGCTCGCCATCGTATTCGGCGATGCAAACGAACTCCGGCTTTATGATGGGCTTCAGGCTCTTTGCCATGTTCTCGATCTCTGCAGAAGTCATGGGAACAAAGCCCCAGTTCTGCGACCAGGCATCGTTGAAGATGTCCACAATCAGCTGCAGGTCCTGCCTGTAGTGTTTCATGTCCAACGCTCGCATGTGGAGCTTCGGGTCGCTCGCTATCTTGTCGACCAGCATCCGGGCGCGCGGTGGCAAGGGGGCAGTAACGTCGATGTCATAGGCCAGCAGGTCCATCGCCTTGTGGTAGCCGGCCTGCGCCACATGGCTGGCATAATAGGGTCTGCTGTGTCCCATCATCAGCGCCGGCGGCCTGTCAAACCCTTCCACCAGCAGGCCGCATTCGTCGTTGACCGACAGGCTGTAGGGGCCGGTAATTCGCTTCATGCCGCGCGCCTTCAGCCAGGTCTCGGCTGTTTGCAGCAGGGCTTCGAAAAGGGCGGGATCGTCCTGGCCCTCGAGAAAGCCGAAATGTCCGGTGGCATCCTGGTAGCGTTCCAGCCAGGCCTGGTCGATCTGCGCCGAGATCCGTCCGATGGGTTTGCCCTTGCGCCAGGCGACCCAGAATTCCGCTTCGGCATGCTGGAAATAGGGGTTCTTGTCTTGCGACAGGTGGAGCCGTCGCTCCAGCTTCAGCGGCGGAATCCAGTTAGTGTCCCGGCTGTATATCTGCCAAGGCACCTCAATGAAGCTGTCCAGGTCACGCCGATTTTGAACCGGACGGATCTCGATGTCTTCTGCGGGCCGGGCAGGCGTGTGCACCTGAGGGCTCAAGTCAGGCAAACGGTCAGCGGTTGCGCGCGGGGCGCATGGCCCCTGGCTGCTGGTTCTCGTCCGAGAGATCGGCAACCCAGGGATAGCGTTCCGCTTCCTCGCCGGTATAGCCAAGATTGAACACCGTGGCGCTGCGCGGCGTCTTGCGCGGATGGCTGTAATAGGTACCAAGCAGACGGTCGAAGGCGAAGTTGGTGATCCCGTAATTGCCCTGCTCGTTATGGAAGTGATGAGCCAGGTGCAGTTTCTTCATGCGCTTCAGCCAGTCCCAGCGTGGTTGGAAAGGCAGGTGCTGGATGCAGTGGCAGAACTCGTAGAAGCAGGTGGTCAACAGGCCTGACGCCACGGCTGCGACGGCGCCGCTGGGCCCGGCAATCGCCCAGCCCAAGGGGATGGTGACGACGAGAATCGTGGGCAGCGTGGTGTAGAGCGCGCCGAACAGGACCCCCAGGTCGTTCGGGTCCTGGTGATGGTCGAAGTGGATGCGCTTCCACAACGCAGCCGTCTGGGGCATGCGGTAGAGCCAGCGACCATGCAGGACAAAGCGGTGCAGCAGGTACCAGGCCAAGGGATAGATCGGCAGCACCAGGGCGGCCGCCAGTGCCGGCCCCCAGTAGTTTCCGGAGTTCAGAGCAAGATAGACCAGACAGCCAATCGCCAGAACCATATAGGCCATGATGGCGTGATGCGTGAAATAGGCACCAACCAGGTCCCGCAGAGTCATCTTGTTCAGGAAATATTTCCGTCCCGACCAGGGACCGAACTTCAATGCCACACCAGACCTCAATGCTTGGAAATTGTGATGATTCACGCTGTTCTACGCTGTGGAAAAGTACTGAAAAGCGCAGCGAACGGCAAGCGAAGCTTTGCTTGTCAGGCAGGCTTGAAACCATTTGTGATCAAGACTGGTTCTGCGCTTGACGGTTTTCAAACCTTCTGCCGTGGATTATGTCTTGCCCGCCTCGTTGCCGGCCTGTTGTGGAAAGAGGCAGGTTTTGCGGGGCATGTTTTATTGCCCGTCATCAGGATGCCCGAACATTGCGCCGGAAACGTCGCCGCCTCTCCAAAAGATTGTACCGCTTGCGCAAGGCCATCCGGCAGTCTCGCCCCGTCTGCTATACGGTCTGGAGTCTGGAGGCGGTCTTCATGCTGTTGTTCTGGGCGGTTGCGCGTCTTCTGCCTGTGGAACCTGCCTCGGCCATGGGGCGCTGGTTCGGCCGCAAAGTGGTCGCACGCCTGGGTGACAGTCGTTATATGCGCGCCAATTACCGTGTGGCCTTCCCCGAGGCCGGTGAAGCCGAAATCACGCGTCTTATCCGCAAGAGCTGGGGAAATCTCTGGGCCGTTCTGGCGGAATTTCCGCACCTGGGCAAGATATGCGACAGATCGTCGCCGAATCCGCGCGTCGAGATCGAAAACCATGCTTATCTTGAGGAATTGGATCGTACGGAGCGAGCGGCTGTCTTCTTCACCGCCCACATGGGCAACTGGGAAATTCTGGGCGGCTTGATGCCGGCCATGGGGCGGCCATTGACCGTGGTCTATACGCCGCAGGGCAATCCCCTGGTGGATGCCATGGTCCAGTACTGGCGTCAGCGCCAGGGCATGAAGCTGGTGGAAAAGCATGGCGGCATTCGAATTCTGCTGCGCCGTCTGGGCGCTGGCGAATCCATCGGTCTCCTGGTGGACCAGCGTGTTGACGAGGGTGAACACGTTCCCTTCTTCGATCGTTCGGCAAAAACCACCACGGCGCCGGCGCGTCTGGCCCTGCGCACGCGCAATGACCTGGTGCCGGTGCGCGTCATGCGCGTTGCGACTGCACGCTATCGCGTGGTCATTCATCCGCCTGTTTCCCCGCCGCCCGAGGACATGGGAACCGACAATCGCGCGCTGGAAATGACGCGCGAGGTGAACGGGATTTTCGAGCGCTGGATCCGCGAGGAGCCGGGTGAATGGCTCTGTCTGAAACGCCGCTGGGCCAAGCCGGGCAAGGAGTTGAAAGAAAAACGCAAGAAGAAGCGCAGGGCTGCTTGACACCCCCCAGATGGGTGGAGTAAGTGATCGCTCCCGTCACGGAGACACTGGCTCGGCCGATCCCGTGAAAATTCCTGGGGGTGTAGCTCAGTTGGTTAGAGCGCCGGCCTGTCACGCCGGAGGCCGCGGGTTCAAGTCCCGTCACTCCCGCCATTCTCTTCCGAATTTGCCCGACTTGACTGTTTTTATCTCCCGCCGGGCTGTGATAGCCCCTTGGTGTGGGCCGCCTGTGTCCTGATTATGAGCGGATCGGGGCAGAGGATAGGCCGTGGGGGTCGTTTCTTGCTTTTCCCACAAGGTCTATCGGCCTATAGTCCGCCGCGAAAACGCCCGGGCCGTTATGCGAAACGGTCTGGAAGACAAGAACAGCTGTGTTAGGAAAGGCTGCGGGGCGCTTTCGGGAACAGTCCATTGCCGGGGCAGGTTCCGGGTGCGGCCGCAGCGGTCAGAGAGCGATCGAGCGATGAACGAGCTTTTGGCGGAATACTTGCCGATCCTGATCTTCATCGGCCTGGCCCTGGGCCTGGCCGTCGTGATGGTCGTTGCCTCCTACCTCGTGGCCCGCCAGCGCCCCGATACCGAGAAGGTCTCGGCCTATGAGTGCGGTTTCGAGGCCTTTGACGATGCGCGCAGCAAGTTCGACGTGCGCTTCTATCTGGTCGCCATTCTTTTCATCATCTTCGACCTCGAGGTGGCCTTCCTCTTCCCCTGGGCGGTGTCGCTGGGGGAGATTGGCGTATTCGGCTTCTGGTCGATGATGGTCTTCCTTGGACTGCTGACCATTGGGTTCATATATGAGTGGAAGAAGGGAGCCCTGGAATGGGAGTGAGCGAGAGCACATACAGGCAGGCCCCGCTTGGTCCCGGTGCGGATCAGGAGGCTGTGCTCAAGGAAGTCGGCGATGAAATCCAGCACAAGGGGTTCGTGGTCGCCCAGCTGGACAAGCTGGCCGGCTGGGCTCAATCCGGATCCCTCTGGCCGATGACCTTCGGACTGGCCTGCTGTGCCGTCGAAATGATGCACACGGCCGCCAGTCGTTATGACCTGGACCGCTACGGCACCGTTTTCCGCCCCAGCCCGCGTCAGTCCGACGTTATGATCGTGGCGGGAACGCTGACCAACAAGATGGCCCCGGCCTTGCGCAAGGTCTATGACCAGATGGCCGAGCCGCGCTGGGTTATCTCCATGGGGTCCTGCGCCAATGGTGGCGGCTATTATCACTATTCCTATGCCGTGGTGCGCGGCTGTGACCGTGTCGTGCCGGTGGATATCTATGTCCCCGGTTGCCCGCCCACTGCTGAGGCCTTGCTGTACGGTGTTCTGCAGCTGCAGAAGAAGATCAAGCGGCAGGCCGTTATCGAGCGCTAACTGCTAATTCGGTCCGGATCGGTAGAGAGATGAACCCAACGCTAACAGAGCTCGGCGAACACCTGACGTCGTCACTGCCCGACGATATCTTCAGGACGGAAACGATACGCGACGAGTTGATCGTCTGGGCGTATCGCGAAAGCCTGCCGAAGGTCATGACGGCCCTGCGTGACGATCCCAACGCCCAGTTCAAACAGTTGGTGGATGTCACGGCGGTCGACTATCCCGACCGGCCCGAACGCTTCGAGGTGGTCTATAACCTTTTGTCACTGAAGCACAACCTGCGCATTCGCGTGAAGGTGCCGGCCGCGGAGGATACACCGGTGCCGTCCGTCGTCGAGATCTTCAGTTCCGCCATCTGGTTCGAGCGCGAGGTCTGGGACCTGTTCGGCGTCTTCTTCTCGGATCACCCCGACCTGAGGCGGATCATGACCGACTACGGTTTCGAAGGGCATCCCCTGCGCAAGGATTTTCCGCTGACAGGCTATGTCGAGGTCCGTTACGACGAGGACCAGAAGCGTGTGGTCTACGAGCCGGTGAATCTGGTGCAGGAATTCCGCAACTTCGACTTCATTTCGCCCTGGGAAGGCATGTTGCATCTGCCCGGTGACGAGAAGGCGGAGGACGAGGACGCGACGCAGGAGAGCAAAGCCTGATGGCCGAAGCACACATCAAACCGCTGACCCTGAACTTCGGGCCGCAGCATCCGGCGGCACACGGCGTCCTGCGTCTTGTGCTGGAAATGGACGGCGAGGTGATCGAGCGTGCCGATCCGCATATCGGCCTGCTGCATCGCGGCACCGAGAAGCTGATCGAGTACAAGACTTATCTTCAGGCGATTCCCTATTTCGACCGCCTGGACTACGTCAGTCCGATGAACCAGGAGCATGCCTTTGCGCTGGGCGTGGAGAGGCTGCTGGGCATCGAAGTGCCGTTGAGAGCTCAGTATATCCGGGTGATCTTCAGCGAACTGACCCGCATTGCAAACCACCTGCTCAATATCTCCACGTTCGCGCTGGACGTGGGCGCCATGACGCCGATGCTCTGGGGGTTCGAAGAGCGCGAGAAGATCATGGAGTTCTATGAACGGGTGTGTGGCGCGCGTCTGCATGCGGCCTATTTCCGCCCGGGCGGTGTGCACCAGGACCTGCCGGCCGGGCTGGTGGACGATATCCGCGAGTTCTGCGAGGACTTTCCGAAGCTGATCGACGATTACGAAGGCCTGCTGAACAACAACCGCATCTATCGCCAGCGCACCGTCGATATCGGTGTGGTTTCTGCCGAGGAGGCCATGGATTGGGGATTCTCGGGGCCAATGCTGCGCGGCTCCGGTGTGCCCTGGGACCTGCGTCGCGCCCAGCCCTATGAAGTCTATGACGAGCTGGATTTCCAGGTTCCAGTTGGCAAGAACGGCGACTGCTTCGACCGCTATCTCGTGCGCATGGAAGAGATGCGCCAGTCGGTGAGGATCATCCAGCAGTGCCTGGACAAGCTGCCGGAAGGCCCGGTGATGGTGGAGAATCAAAAGATCACGCCGCCGCGTAGGGGCGAGATGAAACGCTCGATGGAGGCGTTGATTCACCACTTCAAGCTCTATACCGAGGGCTACCACGTGCCGCCTGGCGAGACCTATGCCGCGGTCGAGGCGCCGAAAGGCGAGTTTGCCGTCTATCTGGTTTCGGACGGCACCAACAAGCCCTATCGCTGCAAGCTGCGCGCGCCGGGTTTTGTGCACCTGTCCGCCATGGACTACATGTGCAAGGGGCACATGCTGGCGGATTCCGTGGCCATCCTCGGTTCCATGGATATCGTTTTCGGAGAGGTCGATCGATGAAGGTTACCACCTATCAGGTACCGGAAACGGACTTCCAGTTCACGCCGGAGAACCTGGAGCTGGCAAAAAGCTATATGACCCGCTATCCGGAAGGCCGTCAGGCCAGCGCGGTCATCTGGTTGCTCTATCTGGCGCAGGAACAAAACGGTGGCTGGCTGAGTGTGCCGGCCATCGAGTACGTAGCCGGCTTCCTGAACATGGCTCCCATCCGGGTTCACGAGGTCGTCAGCTTCTATACCATGTTCTATACCGAGCCACGTGGAAAGCATCACATCCAGGTCTGCCGCACCACGAGCTGCTGGGTCCGGGGCTCCGATGACATTGTGAAGTCCTGCATGCAGGCGGCCGGCATATCCAAGTTGGGCGAGACCAGCGAGGACGGCCTGTTCACTGTGAGCGAGGTGGAATGCCTCGGCGCCTGCTGCAACGCGCCCATGTTCCAGCTCAACGAAGGGGATTATTTCGAGGATCTGACCCCAGAACGTGCAGCCGAGATCGTTGAGGAACTGCGCGCCGGAAAGACGCCGAAGCCCGGTTCCCAGACTGGCCGTTTGAGTTCCGAGCCGGAAGGCGGGGCGACCACATTGACCGAAATCCAGGCCGATAGCCGGGGGGATGCCTGATGCTCCAGGACAAGGACCGCGTCTTTCTCAATCTTTACGGACACCAGGACTGGAGCCTGGAGGGCGCGCGCAAGCGCGGCACCTGGGACAATACCAAGGACTTGATTGCGCTGGGCCGCGAGAAGCTGCTGGAGCTGATCAAGGAATCCGAGTTGCGTGGGCGCGGCGGGGCCGGTTTTCCGGCCGGCATGAAGTGGTCCTTCATGCCCAAGGAGAACGATGGCCGTCCGCACTACCTGGTGGTCAATGCCGACGAATCCGAGCCTGGCTCCTGCAAGGACCGGGAGATCATGCGCAACGATCCGCACATGCTGCTGGAAGGTTGCGTGGTCGCGGGCTTCGCGATGGGGGCCAACACGGCTCACATCTACATCCGTGGCGAATACTGGGAGCCCCTTCAGCGCCTGGAGGCAGCGATCGCTGAAGCGCGCGAGGCCGGCCTGCTGGGCAAGAATGCCTGCGGCTCCGATTGGGATTTCGATATCCACATGACGCGTGGCGCTGGGGCCTATATCTGCGGCGAGGAGACCGCGCTGCTGGAATCGCTCGAGGGCAAGAAGGGCCAGCCGCGCCTGAAGCCGCCCTTCCCGGCGGCCGTGGGCCTCTATGGATGTCCGTCCACCGTGAACAATGTCGAGACGATTGCGGTGGTGCCGACGATCCTGCGGCGCGGGACCGAGTGGTGGACCAATCTGGGGCGGCCCAAGAACACTGGTACCAAGATCTTTTCCATCTCGGGCAATGTGAACAAGCCTTGCAATGTCGAGGAAGAACTCGGCATCCCGCTCAAGGAGTTGATCGAGAAGCATGCCGGCGGCGTGACGGGCGGCTGGGACAATCTGCAGGCCGTCGTGCCTGGCGGGTCTTCCGTGCCCTGTATCCCGAAGCCGACTTGCGACAGCGTGTTGATGGACTTCGATTCCCTGCGTGAGGCCAAATCCGGACTGGGGACTGCAGCTGTCATCGTCATGGACAAGTCCGTGGACATCGTGCGGGCCATCGGCCGCTTCTCGCATTTCTACATGCATGAATCCTGTGGCCAGTGCACGCCCTGCCGCGAGGGGACGGGTTGGATGTACCGGGTCATGCAGCGCATGGCGAAGGGCCAGGCCACGGTCGATGAGATCGACAGTCTGCTGGACGTGACCTATCAGGTGGAAGGCCACACGATCTGCGCTCTTGGCGATGCGGCCGCCTGGCCGATCCAGGGCCTGATCCGTCATTTCCGTCCGGAGATCGAGCGCCGGATCAATGAGTACACGAGCAACAGCGCGGTTGCTGCAGAGTAGCGCTGGGTTGCAAAGCAGGTTGGGAGAAGGGTCGATATGCCGAAGCTGACCATCAACGGTCGCGAAATCGAAGTGCCCGCAGGCGTGACTGTCCTGCAGGCCTGCGAATTTGCGGGCGTCGAGATTCCGCGCTTCTGCTACCATGATCGCCTGAGTATCGCGGGCAACTGCCGCATGTGCCTGGTGGAGATGGAAAAGGCGCCCAAGCCGATTGCCTCCTGCGCCATGCCGGCCGGTGACGGAATGGTCATCCATACCGATACGGAGAAGGTCCACAAGGCACGCAACGGCGTGATGGAATTCCTGCTGATCAACCATCCGCTGGATTGCCCGATCTGTGACCAAGGCGGGGAATGTGACCTGCAGGACCAGGCCATGGCCTATGGCTATGACCGCAGCCGCTACGAGGAAAACAAGCGTGCAGTGTCCGAGAAGTACATGGGCCCGCTGATCAAGACGATCATGACGCGCTGCATCCAGTGCACACGCTGCGTGCGCTTTGCCACCGAGGTGGCGGGTGTCGAGGAAATGGGCATGGTCAATCGTGGCGAGGATGCCGAGATCACGACCCTGGAACAGGCCATCGATTCCGAACTTTCGGGCAATCTGGTGGATATCTGTCCCGTGGGGGCGTTGACTTCGGCACCCTATCAGTTCGCCGCCCGGCCTTGGGAGCTCAAGAAGACCATGTCGGTGGACGTGATGGACGCCGTCGGTTCGAATATCCGCGTGGATTCGCGCAGCGGCCGTGTGATGCGCGTGCTGCCGCGTCTGCACGAGGACATCAACGAGGAATGGATCAACGACAAGACGCGCCATGCCTGTGATGGCCTGTCGCGCCAGCGCCTGGATCGTCCCTATGTGCGCGGCGAGGATGGCAAGCTGAAGCCGGCCCGCTGGGATGAGGCCTTCTCGGCTATCCAGACACGGATGAAGGCGACCAAGCCGGAGCGCATGGCCGCCATTACCGGCGATCTCTGTGACGCCGAATCCATGCTGGCGCTGAAGGACTTCATGACGGGACTGGGCGTTCCGAACCTGGATTGCCGCCAGGACGGCAGCCGCATAGGTGCTGGGCCGCGCGCCAGCTATATTTTCAACACGACGATTGCCGGGATCGAAGAAGCCGACGCCGTTCTTATCATCGGCAGCAATCCGCGCTGGGAAGCCGCCATGATCAATGCGCGCCTGCGCAAGCGTTTCCTGCAGACAGGCATGCCCGTTGGCGTCATCGGTGAGCCCATCGACCTGACCTTCGAAACCCAATACCTGGGGGCTGGTCCGGACAGCCTGGCCGAGCTGGCCGAGGGTAAGAACGATTTTGCCAAGGTACTGCAGAAGGCCGAACGGCCCCTGATCATCATGGGGTCTGCCGTCTTTGCGCGCCCGGATGGCGAGGCGCTGTTGGGCACAATCCGTCGCTTTGCCGAATCCGTCGGGGCCGTCGGCAAGGATGCGCCCGAGGGCTGGAATGGCTTCAGCATCCTGCAGCGTGCTGCCTCACGCGTAGGTGGACTGGATCTGGGCTTCCTGCCCCAGGAAGGTGGCCGTGACCTTGAGGGTATCCTCACGGGCTGCGAGGACGGCGATATCGATCTGGTCTGGCTGCACGGCGCTGACGAGATCGATACTAAGCGTCTGGGCAAGGCCTTCGTGGTCTATCAGGGCCACCATGGCGATGCCGGTGCGCATCGCGCGGACGTGATCCTGCCGGGGGCGGCCTATACCGAGAAGAATGCGACCTATGTCAACACCGAGGGGCGTGTCCAGCTGGCGCGCCTGGCGGTTTTCCCGCCGGGGGACGCGCGCGAGGACTGGACGATTCTCAGGGCCCTTTCCGAGAGTGTTGGTGAGACCTTGCCATATGACAATCTGGGCGAAGTGCGCCAGCGCCTGATCGAGACCAATCCCGTCTTCGCGGCAGTGGACCAGGTCTCGCCCGAGAAGTGGTCGGGCTTCGGCGGGCGTGGGAAACCGGACAGTGCGCCCTTCACGCTGCCGATTGCGAATTTCTACATGACCGATCCCATCAGCCGGGCCTCAAAGACCATGGCCGAATGCACCGAGGCCTTCATCCTGCCAAAGCAGGATGCGGCAGCAACGGGCTGACGGGGCGAGTCGACGGGACGACGAAAGGCGACAGGGGAAGACAGACGTGGAAGAGTTCTTGACAGGTTACGCGCTGCCCGTGGCGATCATCCTCGCGCAGATCCTGGCGATCGTGGTTCCCTTGCTGGTGGCTGTTGCCTATCTGACCTATGCGGAACGCAAGGTGATCGGTGCCATCCAGCTGCGTCAGGGGCCGAATGTCGTCGGCCCCTTCGGCCTGCTGCAGCCCCTGGCGGACGGGGCCAAGCTGTTCTTCAAGGAAACCATCCTGCCTTCCGGGGCCAACCGGGTGGTCTTCCTGCTGGCGCCGGTGCTCACCTTCAGCCTGGCGATGGTGGCTTGGGCGGTCATACCCGTGACCGAGGGCTGGGCGATCGCCGACATCAATGTCGGAATCCTGTTCCTTTTCGCCATTTCCTCGCTGGGTGTGTATGGCGTCATCATGGCGGGCTGGGCCTCGAACTCGAAGTATCCCTTCCTCGGCGCCCTGCGCTCGGCCGCCCAGATGGTCAGTTACGAAGTCTCCATGGGATTCGTCATCATCACGGTGTTGCTCTGCGTCGGTTCGCTGAACCTGACCGACATCGTTCTGGCGCAGGAGACGGTGTGGTTTGCCATTCCGCTGCTGCCCATGTTCGTGATCTTCTTCATCTCGACCCTGGCGGAAACGAACCGGGCTCCCTTCGACCTGCCGGAAGGCGAGTCGGAACTGGTGGCCGGCTATTTCGTCGAGTACTCGGCCATGAGCTTCGCCCTCTTCTTCCTGGGCGAATATGCCAACATGATCCTGATGAGCGCGATGACCACCATCCTGTTCCTGGGTGGCTGGCTGCCGCCGCTGGACATTGCGCCGCTGACCTGGATTCCGGGACCGATCTGGTTCGCTCTGAAGGTGGCGCTGGTGCTCTTCTGCTTCCTTTGGGTGCGCGCGACCTTCCCGCGTTATCGCTATGACCAGCTGATGCGGCTCGGCTGGAAGGTCTTCCTGCCCTTCACGCTCGTCTGGCTGGTCCTGACCGCCGGCGTGCTGGTGACCTTCGGCTGGGTGCCGAAATGAGGTGTGCAATGAGCTTCCGCGATGAGGAAAGGGGCCTTGTGTCCGCCGATCTGGCGGCTATGGTGTCGCCACCCATTCACCGGGGACCTTTGGGCACCGCTTGCAAGGGGGGTGTAACCATCTTGAGCAAGAAAGGTAGTTGACGAAGATGGCATTCGTCGATCGCACAGCCCGCAGCCTGCTTCTGACAGAACTTCTGTCGGGGCTCTGGATGACCCTGCGCTACATGTTCAAACCCAAGGTGACGCTGAACTATCCCTATGAGAAAGGGCCCTTGAGTCCGCGGTTCCGTGGCGAGCACGCGCTCAGGCGCTATCCCAACGGGGAAGAGCGCTGTATTGCCTGCAAACTCTGTGAGGCAATCTGTCCGGCGCTTGCGATCACCATCGAGGCGGAGCCGCGCGAAGACGGCAGCCGCCGAACCACACGCTATGACATCGACATGACGAAGTGCATCTACTGTGGCTATTGCCAGGAGGCCTGTCCCGTGGATGCCATCGTCGAGGGGCCGAACTTCGAATTCGCCGCCGAAACGCGCGAGGAGCTCTTCTACAACAAGGAGAAGCTTCTGGAGAACGGCGATCGCTGGGAATACGAGATAGCCCAGAACATTGCATTGGACGCGCCCTATCGCTAAGGGCAGTGATCACGCTGGTTGCGGAGGTTTTCGCGCACCGGCGTGCGAGGTTTGATTAAGGGGGAAGCAGACGTGCCGAGCACAGGTCGCAAGCAGGAAGGGGGAGCCCAATGGTAGTCCAGGCGCTGGCCTTCTATCTATTTGCCGCCGTTGTGGTGGCATCGGCCGTGATGGTGATTGCCGCGCGGAACCCGGTTCATTCCGTTCTGTTCCTGATCCTGGCCTTCTTCAATTCGGCCGGGCTTTTCGTGCTTATGGGGGCCGAGTTCCTGGCCATGATCCTGGTCGTGGTCTATGTCGGCGCTGTTGCCGTGCTGTTCCTCTTCGTGGTCATGATGCTCGACGTGGATGTGACCCAGATCAAGCATGGTTTCTTGCAATACCTACCGGTCGGCGTACTAATCGGACTTATCCTCCTGATCGAGCTGGCCATGGTCGCGGGCGCCTGGGTGGCCGTGCCCGAGGCCCAGAGCGTGGCGCAGATACCCTTTGCACCCGGGGGCGATGTCACCAATACCCAGGCCTTGGGTGAAGTGCTCTATGATCGCTATGTCTATCTGTTCCAGGCAGCAGGGCTGATCCTGCTGGTCGCGATGATCGGGGCCATCGTCCTGACCCTGCGCACGCGCGAGGGTGTGCGCAAACAGTCGATCTCGGACCAGATCGCGCGCCGGAGCGAGGACAGCATCGAGGTCAAGGATATGCCGAGCGGGGGTGGTGTGTGATGCTGGAAATCGGACTTGGACATTACCTGACCCTCGCGGCGATTGTCTTTACGCTGGGAATCTTCGGGATATTCCTGAACCGCAAGAACGTGATCGTCATCCTGATGTCGATCGAGTTGATCCTGTTGGCGGTCAACATCAACCTGGTGGCTTTCTCCACCTTCCTGAACGATCTGGTCGGGCAGGTCTTCGCCCTGTTCATCCTGACAGTCGCGGCTGCCGAGGCGGCGATTGGCCTGGCGATCCTGGTCGTCTATTTCCGCAACCGCGGTTCCATCGCGGTCGAAGACATCAACATGATGAAGGGATAGGCGGGCGCCATGGATGTCGCCATTGTATTTCTGCCGCTGATCGGTGCGATTCTTGCTGGTTTCCTCGGGCGTTCCCTGGGGGATCGCGGGGCACAGCTCGTCACCTGCATTCCCATGGTGGTGGCGGCCCTGCTGTCCATCGTCGTGTTCTTCGAAGTTGCGCTTGGCGGGAACGCCTATACCACCGAGCTGTTCACCTGGATCGATTCCGGGGCCTTCGAACTGTCCTGGGCACTGCGCGTCGATACGCTGACGGCCATCATGTTCTGCGTGGTCACGGTCGTCTCCAGCGTCGTGCACATCTATTCCGTCGGCTACATGTCGGAAGACAAGTCGATTCCGCGCTTCATGGCCTATCTGTCGCTGTTCAGCTTCTTCATGCTGATGCTGGTCAGCGCGGACAACTTCGTGCAGATGTTCTTCGGCTGGGAAGGTGTCGGCGTCGCCTCCTACTTGCTGATCGGTTTCTGGTACGAGAAGCCCAGCGCCAATGCTGCAGCCATCAAGGCCTTCCTGGTCAACCGCGTGGGTGACGTGGGTTTTGCCCTGGGCATTGCCGGTGCCTTCCTGTTGTTCGGCGCGGTGCAGTTCGACGCGGTCTTCCCGCAGGTCGAGGGCATGGCGGAGACCACCATCAGCATCTTCGGCATGGAGGCCAACGCCCTGACAGCCATCTGCTTGCTGCTGTTCGTGGGCGCCATGGGGAAATCGGCCCAGCTGGGTCTCCACACCTGGCTGCCGGATGCCATGGAAGGCCCGACGCCGGTGTCCGCCCTGATTCATGCCGCGACCATGGTGACAGCAGGTGTCTTCATGCTCTGCCGCCTGTCGCCCATGTTCGAGTATGCCCCCATTGCCCTGGACGTGGTGGCCTATGTGGGCGGTGCCACGGCGCTCTTCGCGGCGACGATCGGCCTGACCCAGACGGACATCAAGCGGGTGATTGCCTATTCCACCTGCTCGCAGCTGGGCTACATGTTCTTTGCCATCGGCGTGTCGGCCTACAGCGCGGCCATGTTCCACCTGATGACCCACGCCTTCTTCAAGGCGCTGCTGTTCCTGGGCGCAGGCTCGGTGATCCATGCCATGCACCACGAGCAGGACATGCGCAAGATGGGTGGCCTCTACAAGAAGATCCCGATCACCTACACCCTGATGTGGATCGGGACCCTGGCCCTGGTCGGTTTCGGCATTCCGGGCGTGACCGGCTTTGCCGGCTTCTACTCCAAGGATATCGTGATCGAGGCGGCCTATGCCGTACAGAGCAGTGCCGGTGGCTTTGCCTTCATCATGGGCATTTCCGCAGCCTTCCTGACCTCGGTCTATTCCTTCCGCCTGCTGTTCCTGACCTTCCATGGTGAAACACGGGCGGATCACCACACCTTCGAGCATGCGCACGAGTCACCACGCGTCATGATCTGGCCACTCTATGTCCTGGCCGCCGGTGCTGTGCTGGCGGGGGCCGTCTTCTATGGTCCCTTCGTCGGCGACGGGCGCGAGGCTTTCTGGGGCGAATCCCTGCTGGTCCTGAGCGACATCATCGAAGACGCACATCATGTGCCCTTCTGGGTGAAGGCTTCGCCCATGATCATGACCCTGCTGGGACTCTGGCTGGCCTGGTACATGTACATCCGCCGGCCCGAGCTGCCGGGGGAATTCGTTCGCCAAGCCGAGCCCTTCTATCGCTTTTCGCTCAACAAGTGGTATTTCGACGAACTGTACGACGCGGTCTTCGTGCGTCCGGCCTTCTGGCTGGCACGCGGGCTCTGGAAGGGTGGAGACGGTGCGGTGATCGACGGCCTGGGGCCGGATGGTCTGACCGCGGTCACGCAAAACCTTTCCCGGCGAGTCAGCCGATTGCAGAGCGGCTATCTCTATCATTACGCCTTTGCCATGCTGATCGGCGTCGTTCTGCTGATTTCCTGGTACATCTTCGTGGCATTGCGGTGAACGACCTATGATGAGTTCCTGGCCTCTCCTGTCCCTGGTTACCTTCCTGCCGCTGGTGGGTGCAGCCTTCATTTTCGCGGCACGCGGAGATGATGCCGTCGTTGCGCGCAATGCCCGCTATGTCGCGCTCTGGACCTCGTTGATCACCTTCGTGTTGTCGCTGTTCATCTGGTTCGGTTTTGAACGCGGCACGGCCGAATTCCAGTTCGTGGAAAAGGCCGAGTGGATTCCCTCGCTCGGGCTCACCTATCACATGGGCCTGGACGGTATCTCCATGCCCTTCGTGCTGCTGGCGACCCTGCTGACGCCGCTTTGCGTGCTGGCTAGCTGGGATTCCATCCAGACGCGTGTGAAGGAATACATGATCGCCTTCCTCGTGCTGGAAACTCTGATGGTGGGGATGTTCTGCGCGCTGGATTTCATCGCTTTCTATATCTTCTTCGAGGGCGTGCTGATCCCGATGTTCCTGATCATCGGGGTGTGGGGCGGCGCCCGGCGCGTCTATGCGGCCTTCAAGTTCTTCCTCTATACCCTGGCCGGCTCCGTCCTGATGCTGCTGGCCATCCTGACCATGTATTTCACCTCGGGCACAACGGACATTCCAAGCCTGATGGAGTACGGTTTCGATCCCGCGCTGCAGACATGGCTGTGGCTTGCCTTCCTGGCCTCCTTCGCCGTGAAGGTACCGATGTGGCCGGTCCACACCTGGCTGCCGGATGCCCACGTGGAAGCGCCGACCGCAGGGTCGGTCATCCTGGCCGGTGTGCTGTTGAAGATGGGCGCTTACGGTTTCCTGCGCTTTTCGGTGCCCATGCTGCCCCAGGCGACGGAATTCTTTGCGCCGTTGATCTTCGCGCTGTCGGTGATTGCCATTATCTACACCTCGCTGGTGGCGCTGGCGCAGACGGACATGAAGAAGCTGATCGCTTATTCTTCGGTCGCGCACATGGGCTACGTTACCGCGGGCATCTTCACCCTGAACCAGCAGGGGATGGAGGGCGCCATCTACCAGATGCTGAGTCACGGCATCGTCTCGGCCGCCCTGTTCCTCTGTGTCGGCGTGGTCTATGACCGCCTGCACACGCGTGAGATTGCGCGCTATGGCGGGCTGGCCAGCAACATGCCGCGCTATGCCCTGGTCTTCATGATCTTCATGCTGGCCTCCGTCGGCTTGCCGGGCACCAGTGGTTTCGTGGGCGAGTTCCTGGTCATCATGGGGGCATTCCAGCTTTCCAGTTGGCTGGGTCTGCTCGTTGCAACCGGCATGGTGCTTGGAGCGACCTACATGCTGGTGCTCTACCGCCGCGTCATCTTCGGCCAGTTGACCAAGGACGACCTGAAGGGCCTGCTGGACATCAGTTGGCGGGAGAAGGCGGTTTTCGCACCGCTGCTGATCCTGGCCATCCTGTTCGGTGTCTACCCCATGCCGGTCCTGGATGTGATGTCCGCCTCGGTGGAGAACCTTATCGATAACTATCAGCTGGCGCTTGGCGAGGGAGGATCCTCTTCCTTTGCCTGGAACCTGATTTCGCGCTAGGGGGCACGGAACGTGAATATCGGACACGACATTCTTACCGCTCTGCCGGAAATCTTCCTGGCCTGCAGCGCCATTGCCCTGCTGATGCTGGGCGTCTTCCGTGGCGAGGGCTCTACGCGGCTGGTCATGACCCTCTCGGTCACGGCCATCATCGTGACGCTTGGCCTTCTGCTGATGGGGCCGACGCGCAATACCTCCGCCTTCAATGACCTCTTCGCCAACGACGGCTTCGGCGATTTCATGAAGATGCTGGTGCTCATCGGCGCCGCATTGACCATGGTGATGGCACAGCGCTACATCGAACGCGAACAGATGGCGCGCTTCGAACTGCCGGTCCTGCTGCTGTTCTCCACGGTCGGCATGCTGATGATGATTTCGGCCAACGACCTGATCGCCCTTTACATGGGCGTGGAGCTGCAGAGCCTGGCGCTCTATGTCGTGGCCGCAATTCGCCGCGATACCCTGCGTTCCTCGGAAGCCGGCCTGAAGTATTTCGTCCTGGGCTCGCTGTCGTCCGGCATGCTGCTCTATGGCCTGTCGATGATCTATGGCTTCACGGGCACGACGAATTTCACGGCCCTGGCCGAGCTCTTCGCGAATGGCGGTGAGGTATCCCTGGGCCTGACGGTCGGGCTGGTTTTCCTGGCCGCCGGCCTGGCCTTCAAGATTTCCGCCGTGCCGTTCCACATGTGGACACCCGACGTTTACGAGGGCGCTCCCACCGCCATTACGGCCTTCTTTGCCGTTGCACCCAAGATCGCGGGACTGGCGCTGTTCGTGCGCGTGCTGATGGGGCCCTTTGGGGATCTGGTGGATCAGTGGCAGCAGATCATCGTCTTCATTGCCGTGGCTTCGATGATTGTCGGTGCCCTGGCGGCCATCAGCCAGAAGAACATCAAGCGCCTGATGGCCTATAGCTCCATCGGTAACATGGGCTACGCCCTGGTCGGCCTGGCAGCCGGCACCCCGGAGGGCATTCGTGCGGTGGCCGTCTACATGGCGATCTACCTCTTCATGAACGTGGGAACCTTCGCCGTGATCCTCTGCATGCGGGTGAATGATCGCATGGTCGAGCGCATCGACGACCTGAAGGGGCTCAGCCGCACCAATCCGCTGATCGCCTTGGCGCTTGCCATCTTCATGTTTTCCATGGCCGGCATCCCGCCGCTGGCCGGTTTCTTCGGAAAACTTTACGTTTTCCTGGCGGCCGTGGAATCGGGCCTTTATATCCTGGCCGTGATCGGCGTCCTGACCAGCGTGATCTCCGCATTCTATTACCTGCGCATCATCAAGGTCATGTACTTTGACGAGCCTTCAGAGGCCTTCGATCAGCCCATCGGACGCGAAATGGCCGTTGTGTTGACAGCGACAAGCGTGATTGTCCTGCTGTTCTTCGTGATGCCTTCGCCCATTCTCGAAAGCGCCGCCGCCGCGGCCGAGGCCTTCTTCCCGGCCGGACCATGACGGACAGGGACGCGGAACGTCCGGTTCGCCTGCCACCAGCCTACAGGCTGGTCCAGCTTTCAGCGGTCGACTCCACCATGGACGAGGCCAGGCGACTGGCCGAAGCAGGCGCCGAAGATGGAACCCTGGTTTGGGCAGAAGAGCAGTTGAAAGGCCGTGGCCGACAGGGCCGGGACTGGAACAGCCCCTCTGGAAACCTCTATCTCTCGTTGGTCCTGCGTCCTGAATGCGAGCCTTCCGAGGCTGTCCAACTGGGCTTCGTGACAGCCTTGGCGATCGGTGATGCCATTGGCGCGGTCTCTCCGCCGGTCAACGTAACCTACAAGTGGCCGAACGACGTCCTGCTCAACAACGGCAAGGTTGCCGGTATCCTGCTGGAAACCCGCTCTCGTGCCGATGGAGGGATCGACCACCTGATCCTGGGCTGTGGGATCAATCTGGCCAGTGCGCCGCTCGATACGCCCTATCGCGCAACCTGCCTGCACAACGAGGGCGCGGGACAGGTGGATGAGATCGAGATGTTGGAGGCCTTCGGGCGCCACATGCTGACCTGGACCAGCCGTTGGCTTGACAATGGCTTTGCTGCGGTGCGAAGTCGTTGGCTGCAGCATGCCGAACGCAAGGGCGAACGCATCGAGGTGCGCCTGCCGTCGGAGACGCTATCGGGCGTGTTCGAGGATATCGACTCGAATGGCTATCTTCTTCTGATGCTTGATGATGGAACTCGGCGGCGTATTTCCAGTGGAGACGTCTTTCCTGCAGGATAAGCCATGCTACTGACCATAGATTCGGGAAACACCAATGCCGTTTTCGCCCTGTTCGAGAGGGAACGCCTGGTGGCCCAGTGGCGCTGTTCGTCGAATGCACGCCGCACGGCTGACGAGTATGCGGTGTGGCTGACGCAGTTGATGGCGTTGAAGGGGATCAAGCCCGCTGATGTGGAAGGCTGCATCATTTCCAACGTGGTGCCGGCCGCCAGCCGTGAGTTGAATCGCCTGGTCTCCAACTATTTTGATTGCAGCGCCATTTCCGTGGAAGAAGCGGTTGCAGACTACAATATTCCCATAAGGATTTCGCGTCCGGAACAAGTGGGTGCGGACCGTCTGGCCAACGCCGTTTCAGCTCATGAAATCTATGGTGGTGCGCTGATTGTGGTGGACTTCGGAACGGCGACGACCTTTGACATGATCGATCCCGATGGTGGCTACAGCGGCGGGATCATTGCACCAGGAATCAATCTTTCCATGGATGCCCTCTACAATGCCGCGGCTCGACTGCCGCGCATTGCGGTGGAGAAGCCCGAGGCGGTGATCGGGGACGACACTGTTTCCGCCATGCAGTCCGGCGTGTTCTGGGGATACATCGGCCTGATCGAAGGGCTCGTCTCGCGTATTCAGCAGGAAAAGGACCAGGCGCATACGGTCATTGGAACCGGCGGCCTGGCCCCTCTGTTCCACGAGACCACCGATGCGATCCATCACGTTAATCACGACCTGACGGTCATCGGTTTGAGAATGCTCTATCACACTTACAGGAAGGCGCGCGCGTGACCAAGAAACGCAAGACTTCCCCGGGCATCCACACGCCGGGTGACGACGAACTGCTGTTCCTGCCTCTGGGTGGCACGGGCGAGATCGGCATGAACATGAATCTCTATGGGCATGCCGGACAGTGGCTGATGATCGACCTGGGCGTGGCCTTTGGAGAGCATGACCTGCCGGGTATCGAAGTGGTCATGCCCGATCCGGATTTCATTGTCGAGCGTGCCAGCAGCCTGGCGGGCCTGGTGCTGACCCATGCGCACGAGGACCATATTGGCGCGGTCAGCTATCTCTGGCCACGCTTGCGCTGCCCTGTCTATGCAACGCCCTTCACCGCGGCCCTGTTGCGCCGGAAGTTTGCCGACGACAAGGCGACGGACGTGCCGGAGATCATCGAGGTGCCGCTGTCGGGGCAGTTCCGGGTCGGCCCCTTTGACGTGGAGCTCGTCACCCTGACCCACTCCATCCCCGAGCCCAATGCCGTGATCCTGCGCTCTGCCTGCGGCACCGTTCTGCACACGGGCGACTGGAAGCTGGATCCCGATCCACTGGTCGGAGACAACTACGACAAGCAACGCCTGATCGCCCTGGCTGACGAGAATGTGCAGGCCATGATCTGCGATTCCACGAATGCCATGGTCGAGGGGGATTCTGGTTCGGAACTGGATGTCCGCGCTGGGCTGGAGCGCGAGATTGCCGGTTTGAAGGGGCGGGTGGCTGTCGCCTGCTTCGCCAGCAACGTGGCCCGCCTTGAAACGGTGATGCATGTGGCCGAAACCCATGGGCGCCGTGTGGCACTGGTCGGGCGCTCGATGCACCGGATCATTGCCTCGGCCCGCGAAGCCGGATATCTGCAGAACATGCCGGCCCTTATCGATGTGCGGGATATCGACTACCTGCCGCGCGAGGAGGTGCTGCTGCTCTGTACCGGCTCACAGGGAGAACCGCGCGCGGCGCTCTGGCGCATCGCCAACGGGGATCACCAGGACGTGGAATTGCAGGAAGGGGACAGCGTCGTCTTCTCGTCACGAGTCATTCCAGGCAATGAGAAGTCCATTCTGGCGCTCTACAACCTGCTTTCGGACAGGGGCATCAACCTGATCACGGCCGATGTGAAGCGGGATATCCACGTCTCCGGCCATCCCTGTCGCGACGAACTTTCACAGATGTACCAGTGGGTGCGGCCCCGCGTGGCGGTCCCGGTTCATGGTGAGCCGCGCCATCTGGCGGCGCATGCCGCTCTGGCCCATGACTGCCAGGTGCCCGAAATCATCGATACACGGAATGGCGCCATGGTGCGCCTGGTCCCCGGACCTGCGGAAGTGATCGACCATGTCCATAGCGGCCGCCTGGTTCTGGATGGTTCTGTGCTGCGGGAATTGGAAAGTCCCGTGCTGCGCATGCGCAAGCGGATGGTCTTCAACGGCTCCGCAGTGCTGACGCTTGTGGTGGACGATACGGGCGATCTGGCTGCCGATCCTGTTCTTTCGGCCAGCGGCCTGTTCGATATGGATAAGGAGCCGCAGATCGAAGACGATGTCCTGGATGCCGTGGAGGATGCGTTGCATCGTCTCAGTCGCCAGGATCGTGGTGACGACGATGCCGTTGGGGAAGCCGCGCGCGTGGCCGCGCGCCGGGCTTTGTCACGGATTCTCGGCAAGAAGCCGATCGTCGAGGTTCAGGTGATCCGCCTGGACTGATCCGGTGGAATGCGTTTTCCTGACGGTACGGCAAGGGACGACAAGGAAGGACGAACGGGATGATCGGGCGATTGAACCATGTGGCCATTGCGGTGCCGGACCTGGACGCCGCTGCAGCCAGCTATCGCGACACCCTGGGGGCTCAGGTCTCGCAACCGCTGGACCAACCCGATCATGGGGTGACGGTGGTTTTCGTCGAGTTGCCCAACACCAAGATCGAACTGCTGCATCCCTTGGGCGAGGAGTCGCCCATTGCCAATTTTCTGCAGAAATCACCTGCGGGTGGAATCCATCATATCTGCTACGAGGTGGATGATATCCTTGCCGCCCGCGACCGGCTGGTTTCGCAGGGCGCGCGTGTGCTGGGGGATGGCGAACCGAAGACCGGTGCGCATGGCAAGCCGGTTCTGTTCCTTCATCCCAAGGATTTCTTCGGAACCCTGATCGAGCTGGAGCAGGTCTGATATCCATGACTGTTATGCGGGCCCTTTGCGATCGCGACCCTGTCCAAGGCGTGGAAAACGGGCGATGAACTGGTTTACCGGTTTGATGGTCTATATCGTGGTCTGGTGGCTGGTGCTCTTCACCGTGTTGCCCTGGGGTGTAAAACGCAGTGAGAACCCGGAACCCGGCCATGAAGCCGGTGCACCGGAAAATCCCATGCTGGGTCGCAAGGCGATTGCAACGACGCTTATCAGCGCGGTCATCTGGTTGATCATCTATTTCGTGATCGAAGCCGATGTGATTTCCTTCCGCGACTTGGCGCCTGATATCTATTCTTGAGGCGATACGCCATCGGCTGGAAGACTCATGCATCTCGAAGATCTCAAGACTCCAAACCTGTTGTTGAATGAGGCTGTCCTGCGCCGCAATTGCGAGCGTATGTCCCAGCGCATGAAGCAGGCGGACCTTACCCTGCGACCCCACATGAAAACCGCCAAGTCGAGCGATGTGGCGCGCCTAGCAACAGCAGGCCATAGCGGTGCAATCACGGTCTCGACACTGGACGAAGCAAGGTATTTCTCGCAGGCCGGCATCCACGACATTCTATATGCCGTCGGCATGATTCCCGCTCGTGCAGAGGAGGTGAGCGCACTGCAAGCCAAGGGCACAAGGGTGCTGATGGTAACCGACAGTATCGACGCGGTTACCGGCCTGGCTGAACAGGCACGGCGCCTTGGAGCGCACTTTCCGCTGCTGATCGAAATTGACAGCGGCGGTAAGCGTGCCGGTTTGCTGCCGGATGGGCCTGAGCTTCTGGACCTGGCCCGGGCGATCCATGCTGCCCCCGAACTTGAGCTGAAGGGGGTGATGACCCATGCCGGTCATTCCTATCAGGTCCAGGGGATCGCCCGATTGCGGGCAGTGGCGGAGCAGGAACGTGCGGCGATTGTGCATGCAGCGGAAAGGCTACGTGATTCCGGCCTGCCCTGTGACATTGTCAGCGCAGGCTCCACCCCCACGGCTGTTGCCGCCGAGAGGCTGGACGGGCTGACGGAGATGCGTCCGGGGGTCTATGTCTTCAATGATCTTGACCAGCTGGGCATCGGCAGCTGCCAGTGGGAGGACCTGGCCTTATCCGTCCTGTGCAGTGTGATCGGGCATAACCACCATACCGGAACCCTGTTGGTCGATGCCGGCGGGCTGGCGCTGTCCAAGGATGTCAGTGCACAGCACTTTCTGAAGGATGTCGGCTATGGCTGGGTGTCCGATCTGGAGGGGGAACTGCTCGAGGGCCTGTACGTCAAGTCTGTGCACCAGGAGCACGGACTTCTGTGTCAGGCTGCCGGGAATCTGGATTTCACGCGCTTTCCAATCGGCACGAAGCTGAGGATCTGGCCAAACCACGCCTGCATGACTGCGGCGGCCTATCCGGGCTATGCGGTGCACCAGGCAGACGGAGCCGTGACCGGTCAGTGGCCGAGAACCAACGGCTGGTAGGGCGCCTGAACTCTGTCACTTTCCGGATACGGGATGCTTGGACTGGGCGGATCCTTGCGCCGCTGTTCGGATAGCCTCAAACCTGCCGCAGATAGACCGTGGAACAGGCCTCGAACTGCGCGCTCATGGTCGAAGCGTGTGAGAAAAACAAAGGCAGGTTCGCTTTCGCGACCTGCCTGTAGGGATACGGGCTTTCAGCCTCTTAATCTTGTTCTCTTGCCCGTTTTCTTCTCGGGGAAAATCGGGCGGCGTTCCTCCGCAGACTTGGTATCCACGCACCCTTGCGTGAACGATCGTGAAAATAATGGAAAGAAATCGCGGAGTCATCACAATTTTATGCTGCGCTGCGGTATAACGCGAATAAGAAAGAACGGCCGCGCGCAGCAAACGGGCCGTTCTTCTTGTGCTGGTCCTCCTTAGAGGAAGGCAAACTTGATCGCGAAGAGGATGGCGATCAGGTAAACCGCGACCGGGCACTGCGCCGGACGTCCGGAGAGCAGCTTGATGACTGCATAGGAAATGAAGCCGATACCGATGCCGTCGGCGATGGAATAGGTGAACGGCATGGCGATGGCCGTGATGACCGCTGGCGTCGATTCCGTGACATCCGTCCAGTCCAGTTCGGCAAGGCCGCGGGCCATGATGCAGGCCACATAGAGCAGGGCCGGTGCCGTCGCGTAGGACGGGATGGTATAAGCCAGCGGCGAGATGAAGAGGCACAGCAGGAACAAGAGTGCCACCACGACGGCCGTCAGCCCGGTGCGCCCGCCTTGCTGGATACCTGCGGCGCTCTCGATGTAGCAGGTGGTGGTCGAGGTTCCGAGCAGGGAGCCTGCCACCGAGGCCGAGGAGTCCGACAGCAGGGCCTGACGCAGGCGCGGCAGACGACCGTTTTCATCCAGCAGGCCGCCGCGATGCGCCACGCCTACCAGAGTGCCGGCGGTATCGAAGAGGTCGACCAGAAGGAAGGTGAAGACGATGGTCACCAGACCGATCTGCAGGGCGCCGGCGATATCCAGTTGCATAAATGTCGGTGCCGGGTTGGGCGGCAGGTCGAGGAAGCCTTCGAACTCTGAAATGCCAAGGCCGACACCGATTGCAGTGACCAGCAGGATGCCGATAATGACGGAGCCTGGAATGCGGTGGACGTCCAGTGCGACCATGACGAAGAAGCCGAACAGGGCCAGAATGGCCGGCCAAGCTGTCAGGTCTCCCAGTGTGATCAGGGTGGCCTCGCTGGCCACGACGATTCCGGCGTTCTGCATGGCGATGATGGCCAGGAATAGGCCGATGCCGGCCGAGATCGCCATCTTCAGACTGCGCGGTATGGCATTGATGATCCATTCACGCACGGGCAGCAGGGACAGGATCAGGAAGAGGACGCCTGACAGGAAGACAGCGCCCAGGGCGACCTGCCACTCGTAACCCATGCCGAGGACGACGCCATAGGTGAAATAGGCGTTCAGTCCCATGCCCGGCGCCAGGGCGATGGGATAGTTGGCATAGAGTCCCATGATCAGTGTGCCGATGGCAGCCGCCACGCAGGTGGCGACGAAGACGGCGCCGAAATCCATCCCCGTTTCCGACAGGATAGCCGGATTGACGAAGGTGATGTAGGCCATGGTCAGGAAGGTGGTGAAGCCGGCCAGTACCTCTGTACGAACGGTCGTGCCGTGTTCGGCCAGCTTGAAATAGGATTGCAGCATCTTGCCCCCTTTCTGCAGACCTGCCGCACGTGGCTGCCACGGCAGCAGGGTCCTTAAGTCTAAGACGCCGGGAAAGTGTCTTCCCCCTTCTCTCCAGCGTCTTTCCCCTTGCCGGAAAACGCGCCTAAGCTATCCTCTCAGCATGGTAAAAGGCTACAGCTTATTTCTCATCGCGGCTTCCCTGGCGCTTCCCCTCTCTGTGGCAGCGGAAAGCAGGAAAGTCACGATCTCCCATGCAGACTGCCGCCTGTTACAGCCCTATCAACCGGACAGCGGGCAAAACCCGGATTACGAACCGGGCGTCGATGTGGAAGGGAATGCCGTGGCACCGGCCGATCTAGGCGGAGGCGGCCGATTCGACCTGCCGGAGCAGTTCACCTTCCCATTGGAAATAACGCCCTTTCCCGACAGTGCCTTTTCTTCTTCTGCCATCCGCTTGGGTGAGATTCGAGTCGACAAGGATGGGGCAGCCTATTGGAATGGAGAGCCTCTGACAGGCAGGGATCGCTATCTGGTGGCGACGGAATGCCTGGAAAATTCCAGGTAGGCAGTGTAATCCAACTGCCCGCTGAGATTGTTGATGCATTTTCTGCTGCATGGGCTATTCTCCCTCAACCATAGGGTGGGGAAAGGCTGGAGGAAGCGGTGCTGCAGGCAAAGGAAGTTGCGCTTACCGAGAACGATTTTCCGGACCTGTACCGGATTTTCGCCTATTGGCGGAGCCTGGCTCCAGGTGGTGGACTTCCGCTCAAGAAAGACCTGGATCCCCTTGAGCTGCGCGAGTGGCTTGACTGGATTTTCCTGATCGGAGTTGCGCGAAACGAGCAGGGCGCACTGGATTTCAATTTTCGCCTGGTTGGCGAAGGTGTCACGGCTATCCATCATACGCGTTTGAAGGGCAAGCGTCCGCAAGACCTGAATCCTCCTCAGTTCGGACGCATGCTGTACCGTCATTACTGCGAGACTGTCGAACGTGGGGAGCCGCTGGTTCACTGGCTTGCCGGCTGGGAAAAAAGCAAGGCGCCCGAGTACTACCGGATCCTTCTGCCGCTTGGCGACGAGGGAGGAAAGATCGGCTATCTACTGGCCGCGGACCATCATCCGCCCAGCCTGCGGCAGCTTTCTGAAGCCTATTTCCGTGAAGCCCAACGAGGTTACCAGGATTCAGCAAAGCTCCTGGAGTTTCGCTACCATTAGAGGTGCTTTATCCTGCCGCCGAGGCCGTGGCAATCACCTGTTTGTGGCCACTTGTTTTGCGAAGGGGGCCTCCCATTTGATGGCCTCGTGTTCCTCATCAGGCAAGTGCTGACGGTATCATCATGTCATGGCTGTTTCTTCTGGCGGGACTGGTTCTGTTGCTTCTGGGCGGAGAACTGCTGGTTCGCGGTGCCGTTGCGAGCGCCACGCGGCTGGGCATCTCTCCCATGCTGATTGGTATAACCCTGGTGGGCTTCGGTACCTCCACGCCGGAATTGCTGACCAGCGTCAATGCGGCCCTTGCCGGCTCTCCCGGCATCGCCGTGGGCAATGTTGTGGGCTCGAACATCGCGAACATACTGCTGATTCTGGGCATTTCCGCGTTGCTGGCCCCCTTGCTGGTGGACCCGGCCGCGCTCAAGCGCGATGGGGCCATGTTGCTGGTCACCAGCCTGGCGGCCTGCCTTTTGGTGCTGTCAGGCGAGGTCACCGCGGTCATGGGGGCCGGAATGATCGCGGTCCTGGTGGCATATGTTGTCTGGTGCTATCTGCAGGAACGCCGCAGCCAGGATGCCGGGGCGCGCATGCACAGGCATGAGGCCGAAGCCTTCGTGCCTGCAGGCACGCCTCCCCTATGGCGAAGTCTGGGGGTGGCGCTGGCCGGGCTGGCGTCTACGCTTGCCGGTGCCAAGCTGCTGGTTTCCGGTGCCATTGAACTTGCGGCGGTTGCCGGTCTTTCGGAAACACTGATTGGCCTGACCATTGTGGCGGTGGGCACGTCGCTGCCGGAATTGGTGACCTCGGTCATGGCTGCACTGCGCCGCCAGACGGATGTGGCTTTCGGCAACATCGTGGGCTCCAACATCTTCAACCTGCTGGGCATTCTGGGCGTGACCGCCCTGGTCGAGGACATTCCTATACCGCAGGAGATATTGGGTCTCGATCTCTGGGTCATGCTGGCGGCGACCCTGCTGCTGCTTCTTGCCGCCTGGAGCGGCCGCCGGCTGTCGCGTCTGGAGGGCGGCATCTTCCTGGGCGGCTACCTGCTCTATCTCACAGTGCTTGTCGTCAGCAACAGTTAGTCTCAGCGCTTCAGGTCGGGCAGCCCTTCCCGAAAATGGCGGCTGAGCGCGCTGGCTTGACGGTGCAGCAGGCCGATATCTCCGCCCACGGCCACGAACAGGGCCCCTTCCTTCAGGCACTGCCAGGCCATCTCCTGCTCAGGGGCCAGTATGCCTGGTGCCTTGCCGGCGGCCAGGATACGAGCAAAGGCATGCGATATGGCCTGGCGGACGTCAGGATGGCCGGCATCGCCCAGATGGCCCAGACTTGCGGAGAGATCGGCAGGTCCGATGAAGACACCCTCTACGCCTTCGGTGGCGGCGATGGCATCAATGTTGTCGAGCCCCTTTACGGTTTCCACCTGGACCAGAAGGCAGAGGCCCTCATCAGCCGTGGTTGCATAGTCGGGTACGGTGCTGAAGCGCGATGCCCTTGCAAAGGCACTGCCCACGCCCCGCTGGCCGCGGGGTGGGTATTGGGTGGCGGCCACAAGCTCCCGGGCCTGTTCGGCCGTTTCGACCATGGGGATCAGCAGGGTCTGTGCACCGATATCCAGCATCTGCTTGATCAGATGCGTCTGGCCCACCGGTGGCCGGACGATGGGATGTACCGGATAGGGTGCAAGGGCCTGCAGCTGCTGCAGGATGGAGCGAACATCGTTGGGCGAATGCTCCGCGTCGATCAGAAGCCAGTCAAAGCCTGTACCGGCACAGACCTCGGCGGCATAGGAATCGGCCAGCGACATCCAAAGCCCGATCTGTGGCTGTTTCTGTCTCAGGGCCGTTTTGAAACTGTTATCCTGCATGTTCGCCCCCAGTTTATGGTCAAGGATCACTCAGGCTGCCGTGTTCAGGCCAGCCTGTCATCCACAATGCCTGCCTCGACAGGCTTTGCTGGTGGTCCGGTTAACGGCTTATGATAGAAGTTCGAGTCTGCTGTGAAAGGTTCTAGCTGTTCTCGAGTCTCGTTCGGATCATGCTGCGGGAAAGGTATCCATAGGGAATCAGCAGGAACCAGGCGTAGAGCGCAAGGTTTTCAAGGAACAAGGCGCAGAGGACGGAAATCAAGCCGACCAGTGCGCCGCCCAGCAATCGGATGCGGATGATGCGAACCAGACGATGCCTGTCCGGGTCCTGCTTGAGAAGCGGCAATGCAGAGGAAAGCATGGCGATCAGCAGGCACCAACTGATCATGAGGATTCCGGAAAACGCGATAATGGAGCCGCTGTCGGCATCGAAGATGACGAGGTTGTTCAGGCTCCAGGGTGTCAGAGTCACACTCGCCAGGAACAGCAGGTTCAGAATATAAAGGCCAGGCGTTTCGCCAGGCATCTGGTCCGTCACCAGGTGATGGAGGCGCCAGAGGTTTCCGACGATGAAAAAGCAGATGAAATAACCTTCCAGTGTGCCGCTGTTCTGGTACAGCGCGGTGAGGAAGCCGTTGTTCCCGGCCGCCTCCGGCAGCTTGAGTTCCAGAGCCAGCAAAGTCAGCACGATGGCGAAAATGCCATCGGAAAGGGTTTCGATCCTCGCCAAGGAAGGTGTGAAGCGGCCAAGCGACAAATCAGCCCCCTGTTGTTCCCTTACCACGGATGACATGCTCCTTTGAGCAGTCACTTTACGTTTATGCAAGCTTTCGGTGTGTATAAAGTTTTTGCAATAAGGGATTGCGCGCCGCACCTGCTTTGATCAGCAGGTGAAGTGCAGACAGGTCAAATTCACAGCATGAATGGGAGGATACCTTGTTTCATCGCCTTCTATACGGTTCTGGCAAAGTTATCTGTCTGCTGTCGATTATGGTGGTGCTGCTGTTTGCCGGCAGCTTGTCGACCGTTGCCGCTGCGGACGGGACAAGCAACCAGGCTCAGGAGGACCGGAAAGCGATCAACCAATTGATGGAGCAATTCTACAAGGGCTTCTCGGAGAAGGATGCCGAGATGCTGGATGGCCTCTACACTGATGATGCCGACTGGACCAATGCCTTCGGGCATGAGGAGACAGGCAATGATGCGATCATCAAGTATTTGCGGGGCCTGTTTGCGGATTCATCCTTTGCTGCAGGTAAAATCATTTCTGCGCCTGATATCACGGTGCTGCCGATCAACGAAGACGCCGTGATGGTAAAGACCTTCGTGAAGATCAAGGGACAGGAAACCATAAAAGGGAAGGTTCTGCCTGTACGTCACACCTATTCCATGAAGGTGCTTGCACGCCAGCCTGATGGTACATGGTTGATCAAGGCAGACATGTATATGGATGCACGCAGCGAGGTGACTTATCAGCAGGAATAAGCTTACCGAAATTGCTGAAGGAAGGCACAAGAGGTGTTGGCAGGCTGACAGTGTCGTGCTGTTCGCCGGAGGGTGTCAGGGTCCTTTTGCGGAAAAAAAGCGGAAGAAGGAAGTTTTCCTGAGTGATTGAACTAATTGTCGTAGAAGGAAAATATTGAAGTGATTTCTTCAATTCCGAAGATGCTACTTCTGAGGAAAGCGCGTAAGGTGAACGCTATCTGGAAATCATGGAAAAGGCAGGGAACAGTTCGGGGTCATGGTGGTGATTGACGCATCCAGCGTGCTGGTGGTGGATGACCAGGAGGAGGTCTGTAACCTTGCTGTTCAGCAGTTGGAAAGAATCGGCCTGAGGGCCGAGGGTGTCTGCACGAAAGCAGAACTGGCATCGGCCCTGGACCAGGCGCATCCGGATTTTCTGCTGCTGGACCTGTCGCTTGGCGATAGCGATGCTGTCGAGATTTTCCAGATGCTCAGCCAGCGCAGCTTTATCGGAAGAACCATCCTGATGAGTGGGCACGGCGCACCGGTTCTGGAGCACGCCCGGCGAATCGGCCAGCGCAGCGGCATCATGATCGGTGGAATCTTGCGAAAGCCTTTCCGTCAGCAGGATCTGCGCGATTTGCTTTCCAGCAAACCGGCACCGGCGCGCAGCGATGAAACCGAAGCAACTTCCAGCGGTGAGCCCGCTCTGTTGCAGGAGGCATTGCGCGGCCAGTGGCTGGAATTCTGGTACCAGCCCAAGATCGATCTTGAGACACTTGACGTGGTCGGAGCCGAAAGCCTGGCGCGCATTCGTCATCCGGAACGCGGCGTCCTTGCGCCGGCCGTCTTCCTGCCAGAGGCTGGAACGGATGCGTTGCATGCCTTGACCCTGCAGGCTGTGGAAGAAGCCTTTGCCATGGGACCTCGCTTGGACGGGCTGTTGTCAAATCCCCGCATCTCCATCAACCTGGCCGGGCGCACACTTCAGCATCCGGCCTTGCTGGACCAGCTGAAGGGAATCCGTGATCTGGCTGAATCGCCAACGCAGCTGATCCTGGAGATTACAGAGAGTGACTTGATCGAGGATGCGGAAGCGGCCCAGGAATTTGCCATGCGGGCCGTGCTGCACGGCTTTGCCGTTTCGATCGATGACTTCGGCAGCGGCTATTCCACCTTCGAGCGCTTGCGCCATATTCCCTTTTCGGAATTGAAGCTGGAGCGCAGCGTGGTCAATGGCTGTGCCCGGGACCGACAGTTGCGCAGCATCTGTCAGGCTGCCGCCCAACTGGGGCATGATTTCGAAGCCGAGGTCGTGGGCGAAGGCGTGGAAGAGGCCGATGACCTGGAGGTCTTGCGCGAACTGGGTTTTGACCTGGTTCAAGGTTTTTACTTTGCACGTCCCATGCCGGCAGACGACTTTCTGGCCTATGTTAGGGACAGCCAGAACAGGGAGGTGCCATGACACTCGCCGACTTCCATGAGCGCAATAACTCTCAGACCATATCAAGGGCCAGAGACGGGCTGCATCCGAACAACAAGGTGCGCGGCGCTTGATCGAATAGCTGCACTTCGCGGGATCAACGGTCCTATACTTCGAAGTCGCGGCATATTGAGATCTTCATGACACTGCAATGCACGGCAACCTCAGTAGCTGTCGTTTGTGCAGTGATGGTGGCCCAAGTAAGGGGAAATGCGGCTCATTTCGAAGCTTTCTGGTGGTTGGCTGGAGAGCGTTGAAGCTCCCTTGTGATTCCGCTTAATTGAACTTTTTTCAGATAGACACTTGTCAGTAGCGGATATTGCGAGAAAATATTACCTCATAGGGGATCAGGGAGTGCGACATGAAAAGGGCAATCATTCTTGCCAACATTCTTGTCGCCCTGATTCTATCCACACTGTTGGCCCTGCAGGCCATTGCGGAACGTGAGAGCTTCATCGAAGCGGCCTATCGGGATGCCGAGAACCTTACTGAAGCGCTTGCGGAACAGACGTCCCAGACGCTGAATGGGATTGACCTCGCCTTATCGACCTTAAATTCAAGCACACTTCTTGAAGCCGACTCAGGCGAGAACCTGTCCGAGAAGCTGCACGAACTTTTGGTCAATCGTCAGCAGGCCTCCTCCGTCAGCTATGCCTATTTTGTCCTGGATGCCGAGGGACGTGTTGTTGCCAGTTCCAGGGCTCCCGATCCTGGTGTGGCCGACCTGTCCGATTACCCGGTTTACCAACACCATCGTGACACCCCGGACAGTGGGCTGTTCATTGCACCGCCACGCACGGGAGAGGTCGGGCATGCAGAAGACCAGTGGTTGACCAACGTCTCGCGGCCCATACGGGCTGCGGATGGCTCTCTGGCAGGGGTTGTCGCTGCTGCGGTTTCCCTGGATTACCTTCTGAACTTCTACAACGCACTGCGCATCGGGGAGGAGGGTGTGGTCGGCCTGATGAACGCGCAGGGCCGGATCATTCTGCGAAGTCCCTTTGATGAAGAGACGGTTGGCGCGGACCTGAGTGGTAGCGAACTGTTCCACGAAGTGTTGACTCAGTCGGGAAGCGGTCGGTTTGAGCGCGTTTCGGCCCTAGATGGCATTCAACGTTATACGGCGTTCAGGCAAGTGGTCCATGAACCGGTCGGAGAAGAGCGGGCCACTGTATACGTCGGCCTTTCACGCGCGGAGGTGTTGGCACCCTGGTACGACCATCTTGTCTTCACAGGCCTGCTCGCGCTTTTGGGAATGGCGCTCTTCATTGCTGTTTCCGCCCTTTTCTGGCGCAGCCTGGTGCGCAGGCAGAGGTGGGATTCCGAACGTTCGGAACGCCTGAGGGTGCTGGCGCAGGAATCGGCGGCCCTGGGACAGTACAACGACGTAAAGGGATTGCTGCAGCACGTGACCGATGTTGCCAGCCGCCTGACCACGGCGCACCAGGCCCTGGCCAGCCTGACCCGCGATACCACTTACGCACAAGCCGTGATGGCCTTGACGCTGTCGGACAAGTACGCCGCCTGGCGAGACTATGACGAGAAATCCGACGGCTCGGGAATCTATCACCTGGTCTGTGAAAACAACCAGGCCATGATGCTGACCCAGTGGGAGTTGGAGGCCCATCCTGCCTGGAAGGGTTTCGGTGATGCCAGGGACAGGCATCCCCCGATGCGGGGCTGGCTGGCGGTTCCGATCCTGGCCCAGGACGGAAGCAACCTTGGTCTGATCCAGCTGTCCGACAAGGCAGAGGGCGAATTTACCGAAGACGACCTGAACGAGATGAAGCAGCTGGCCAGCATAGCCGGCGCTGCCCTGGAGAATCTGTTGTCCCTCCGTGCGCGGGATGATGCCCTGGCTGAGGCCAATGCAGCTCGGGAAGAAGTGGAGACCATCTTCAACTCGATCACGGATGCGGTGCTTGCCTTCGACCACGATTGGCGTTTCGTTTACCTGAATGGGCAGGCTGAAACCCTGCTTGGTCGGGAACAGGCCTATTTCCAGGGCAAGGTTCTCTGGGTGGAATTCCCGGACGTGATCGATACGGAACTTGATCACGCGTATCACCGGGCCGTTCAGGAACAGATACCTGTCAGTTTCGATTATTACTATCCGCCCATGGGCTCCTGGTTCGCCATCCGGGCATACCCCCATGCCAAGGGACTGACGGTTTATCTGCGCGACATCACCCAGCAGGTCGAAACGGAAGAGCGCCTGCGGCAGGCCCAGAAAATGGATGCCATTGGCCAGCTGACGGGCGGCATCGCTCACGACTTCAACAATCTGCTGACCGTCATTCTGGGCAACAGCGATGTGCTGGTGGAGGAACTCTCGCAAGCAGACGAGGGTCCACGCCTGCGGGCCGAGACCATCCAGAAGGCTGGCGAGCGGGCTTCTGAATTGACCCATCGCTTGCTGGCCTTTGCGCGCCGCCAACCCCTGAATCCACGTCCCACGGACCTGAACCAACTTGTGGCAGGTATGGGCGAGATGCTGCGGCGCACGCTGGGTGAGGAAATCAACATCGAGCTTGTGCGCGGCAGCGGCTTGTGGAAGGCGGTGGTGGATCCGCACGAACTGGAGAATGCCGTCCTGAACCTGGCGATCAACGCGCGTGATGCCATGCCGGAGGGCGGCCGACTGACCATCGAGACGGCGAACATCGCTGTGGATGACAGCTATGCCGCCGCGCACGAGATGACCCCGGGACAGTATGTCATGCTGGCCGTGTCCGATACCGGGCAGGGCATGTCCGCGGATGTTCAGCAGAAAGCCTTCGAGCCCTTTTTCACGACCAAGCAGAAAGGAAAGGGCTCGGGACTCGGTCTTTCGATGGTCTATGGATTTGCACGCCAGACCGGCGGACAGGTGCGCATCTACAGCGAAGCGGAGGCTGGGACGACGATACGCCTTTACATTCCGCGCGCCGATGTCGAAACCGATACCAGAGAGGCGCCGGCAGCCTCTTCGTCACTCCAGTCCGGTACTGAGCAGATTCTGGTGGTGGAGGACGATGAACTGGTCCGCCGCCACACGGTCAACAGCCTTCGCAATCTGGGCTATGATGTTACAGAATGTGCCAATGGCCCTGCAGCCTTAACCTATTTCGAGGCAGAGGAGCATTTCAATCTGCTGCTGACGGACGTCATGCTGCCGGGGGGCATGACCGGAAAGCAGGTGGCGGATGAAGCCGTCAAGCATGCTCCGGACCTGAAGGTCCTGTTCATGTCGGGCTATACACAGAACGCCATCGTGCATCACGGGCGTCTGGATCCTGGCGTGGAGCTTCTGTCCAAACCCTTCCGCATGGCCGATCTGGCGCGGAAAGTGCGCGAGGTCCTGGACAGGAACAATAACCCCTGATGAGACAGGGCTGACTCCTGCTTACATTCAGCCCTGTCTTTGAATTCGTGGATTCCCTCCACTCACGTGGTCGGTGCGGAGCCGCACGCAGTATCTGGTGCTGCCGTCCCATTCTGATAACAACTGCGGCTTCCTTCGGCCTGCGAACCATACATTGTTATTGGATGAGTGATCATCCAGCCGTGCTGTAGACCGTCCTTGTAAGAGATTTCCTGGTGCAGTTGATCGCCGAAGTACTGCGTGTCCTGGCGTCGACCATCCCCAAGCTGTTCCCGGATGATGGTGCTGCGACTGATCTGAGCGTCCTGGACGAAGACGCCAGTGCCAGTGGCTTCACCCTCTTGGTAATAGTCAATGACACCGTTAACAGAGCTGGCCGGCCCTAGTTCTTCTGATTCCGTGCTGTCCTGTCGGGCTGTCATGATCAGCTCTCCATTGAGCTGGCCGTTCTTCATCGTGCCTTCCACATGACGGTTCGTGATCATGCGGAAGGTCGTTCCGCCGCTGGTGGAACTCCATACGATACGGCTTTTTGCCGTGAAGGGACCTTCCGGTGCATTGTTCATGCAGTTCCCGTCCAGAAGGCTTGCATCGAGCGATTCCACGCGGAAGTCCATGTTGGAGGCCCGGAAAGTCTTCCCGACGGTGCGAATATATTCCTGCTTGCTCATCTGTTCGCTGATCTGCCACTTGATATCTTCAGCAAGCGGACATTCCACCGTCGTATCGGCGTTAAGGAAATAGCCCGGACTTCCTCTGAAGGCGGAAAGTCGCTCGGAAAGTTTGCTCTCGAGCTTTGCGTTGGTCGGGTCCGGCAAAGACGGGCGTTGGGCAAGCCGTGGGTCTTCACTCGGGACAGGGCTGGCCCCATCCGCCGTAGCCATTTCGGAGGCCATGCCCACGGCCATTGCGCCGGCGGCCAGGCCCACGACACTGCTGCCATAGCCGTAACTGCCGTAGCCATAGCCGGTCATTGGGCTTGCGCCGTAACCGTAATAGGGGGCGCCTGCATAGTAGTCTGGCACGCATCCCCCCAGAAACAGTAGTGATGATGCTATCGTGACAACACAGGATACTTTCGCTTTCCCTGACATATGGAAGCCCCCAGCTTTGTATTTATGTAGTGATTTTGCGCCCGGTCATTGTTCTGGAAAAATCACAATCGCGCAATTAGAATAAATGAAAGAAAAATTTGCCATGAATTGCGAATAACGCTCCCTTTTTGCGGAGGTTCACAAGATTGAACGCCGCCCCGTCATACGGAGCGGCGTTCTTGAACATCTGTCTAGCTGGATTGCTCCAGCGTGTATGTGATCAGGAGTAGCGATATGGAATGCCCGCCTTCTCCATGAGCGCATTGTACTCCCGGAAGGTTTCGACCACGCGGCGGGTGCGGTCGCTGGTCTCGGCGATCTCTTCCCAGAACTCTTCGGCGTCCTTAACCACCTGGTCCCACTCCTCGGCCGGAATGGTGGTGAGCTCGAGCTTCTCGCCGTTAACACGCAGATCGGCTTCTCCGCCCCAGTACCAGACCTGGCGATAGTAGTGCGACTGGTCGATGGTGGACTTGAAGAGCTGCTTCAAGTGGTCGGGGACCTTGGCCCAGCTGTCCGTGTTGGCGAAATAGGAGCCGCACCAGGCACCGGTGACGTTGTTGGCGAGTGCATAGTTGCAGATGTCGGCCCAGCCGACCTCATAGGCTTCTGTAAAGCCGCACCAGGCGACACCGTCCAGTTCGCCGGTCTGAAGCGCGACCTCGACATCGTCCCAGGGCACTGTCACCGGCACCAGGCCATAGCGCGCCAGGAAGCGGCCGGCCGTCGGCACGCCGAAGACGCGCTTGCCTTCCATGTCGGCCAGCGAATTGATGGGTTCCTTGGTGAAGATGTGCAGCGGATCCCAGGCGCCGGCGCTCAGCCACTCGACGCCATCCACCTCGCCATAGGCCTCGGCCCAGATCTCGTTCAGGCCATAGCGGTCGAAGAGGACCGGCAGGTCCAGGCTGTAGCGGGTGGAAAACGGGAAGTAACCGCCAAAGACGGAGACGTCCACCGGTGAGGCCATTGTGGCATCGTCGGACTGCACGGCGTCGATGGTGCCGTTCTGCAGCGAACGGAAGAGCTCGCTGGTCGGAACCAACTGGTCGGCATAGTAGAGTTCGATCTCCATCTCGCCGTTGGCGGCCTCGTTGAAGGCATCGATCTGCGGCTTGATCACGTGTGCACCCAGCGGGGCACCGGAATAGGTCTGCAGGCGCCAGCGGATCGGGCCGTTCTGTGACAGCACGGCCGGGGCTGCGAAGGACGATGCAGCGACCGCGGCACCCCCCAGTCCGGCATTCTTGATGAAATTGCGCCGGCCCGACTGGACCTGCGTCGCGTCGGTCTTGGACTGCTTTGTCTTTTTCATGGGTCCTGTTCTCCTCTCTTTTTCGTTTTACAAGTCGCCTTAGCGAGAAACCTGCTCCGGAAGCCAGAGCGCGATCTGCGGGAAGGCGATCACAAGTATCAATGCCAACGTCATCACCAGAACGAAGGGGACGATGGATCGATAAATGTCCCAGAGTGATACCTCGGGCGGTGCCATGGACCGCATGAGGAACAGATTATAGCCGAAAGGTGGTGTCATGTAGGCGATCTGGCAGGTGATGGTGTAGAGCACGCCGTACCAGATCGGATTGTAGCCCAGGGACACGATCAGGGGCACATAAAGGGGTGCCACGATCACCAGCATGGCGGTGTCATCCAGGAACATGCCCAGGATGATGTAGGACAGCTGCATCATGATCAGCACTTCCAGGGGCGAAAGCTCCCAGTTCGTGATGAAGAGCGTCTCGATGGCCCGCGAGGCCCCGATGCCGTCGAAGATCGAGCCGAAGGCCAGTGCTGCCAGGATGATCCAGAGGAACATGCAGGAGATGCCGAGCGTCTTCTTCACGGTTTCGTGCAGGATGCGGAAGGTCAGGCGCCGCCGCACCAGAGCGGCGATGGTCGCCGAGGTCGCGCCCACGGCCGAGCTTTCCACCAGGCTGGTGTAGCCCATGACGAAAAGGCCGGTCATGAAGAAGAAGATCAGGAAGGGCGTGATGCCGGCGCGAAGGAGCTTGAGCTTCTCTCTCAGCGGGATATCGAGCTCTTCCTTGGGCAGGATGGGGGCCAAATGGGGCTGCAGGCGGCAGCGCACGGCGATGTAGATGATGAACATGGCCGCCATCATCAGGCCAGGTATGGCTCCGGCCAGCCAGAGCTGGCTGACGGGCTGGCGCGCGATCATGCCGTAGAGCACCAGCACGACGCTGGGCGGTACCAGGATGCCCAGCGAGCTGCCGGCCTGGATGACACCGGTCACCATGCGCTTGTCGTAGTTGCGTTTCAGCAGTTCGGGCAGGGCGATGGTGGCACCAATGGCCATGCCGGCCACGCTGAGCCCGTTCATGGCCGAGATCACCACCATCAGACCGATGGTGCCGATGGCAAGCCCCCCGCGCACCCGTCCGAACCAGACATGGAACATGCGATAGAGATCGTCGGCGATCCCTGTCTCGGACATGATGTAGCCCATGTAGATGAAGAGCGGCAGGGTCAGCAGCGGATACCAGTTGAACAGCTGGAAGGCCGCGTTGAAGGGCATCTCCATGGCGCCTGTGCCATAGAGCAGCAGGGCTGCGCCGGCCGCAACCGCACCGATGGCCGCAAAGACCCGCTGGCCGGTCAACAGCATGACCAGCATGGTCGCGAACATCGTGATCGCGATCATTTCATAATTCATACGACCGGCTCCTCCTTGTGCGCAGTCTGGATCGGATCTCCGTCAACCGTGACACCGCGTGTGGCGGCCAGGTCCTTGAAGAAGGTGGAGATCACCTGCAGCAGCATCAGGACGATGCCGAAGACCATGATCACCTTGATGGGAATCATGGAGGGGTTCCACATGGAGAAGTTCCGCTGGTCGGTTTCGATCGCGTAGATCGTGCTGGAAATCGAGCCGAAAAGCAGGATTCCCAGATAGAACAGCATGAAACCGCTGGTCAGCACATCCACCCAGGCCTTGCCCCTGTCCGAGAGCTGGCCGTAGATCAGGTCCATACGCACATGGGTGCCCATCTGCAGGGAGTGCGCCCCGCCCACGATGTAGTAGGCGGCCAGGGTGAACTGCGCCATCTCGATGGCCCAGTGTATGTTCAGATTGATGATGTTGCGGGAAATCGCATCGGTGAGAAGAACCAGGATCATCAGGAAGATCAGGTACATGGCGATGAGCCCGATCTTGTGTGATACCCAGTCCACCGTCTTGACGTAAAACCGTATTGGCCGCGGCATGGTTGCTGCGTCCTCCTTCTTCATTGCCCCCTGTTCTGAAGCGCGAGCGAACCTTCAGCGGGTCGAAAGGGTAGAGCCTGATAGCAGAGCTGGCCATTAAAATGCCACACCTAATCTTTCCAGACTGTTCTTGAGCGCCCCATCTGGCAGGCGTTCCGCAAGTAGGCAGTCGATGGTTTCGAGCGGACAGACGGCGAAGGCCGCCCGGCGGTCCAGCTTTGATGAATCCGCAAGGATCACAACGTTGTCCGCCTGCTCGATCATGCTGCGCGAGATCTGGGCCTCGTCGAAATTGGCATCCATTGCGCCCTGTCTGGCATCCACGGCAGCCACGGTCAGGATGGCGTGATCCGCATGGAAGTCGCGGATCGCTTGCAGGGTCATGGAGCCCAGGGTTTCCCCATTGTCGGCATCGTAGCGGCCCCCCAGCAGAAAGACCTCGCTGTAAGGTGCCTTAGCGGCCAGGATTCCTGCGATGCGGTACGAGTTCGTGATGATGGTCAGGCGCTCGATCCGGGCCAATGTCTCGGCGGCGATCACGGTGGTGGTTCCTGTGTTGAGGAACAGCGTTTCGCCAGGCGTGATCCGTTCTGCCAGCTTCTGGGCCATGACATGCTTGGCTGCACTTTGATGGTCCATGCGCTGATCGAAAGGGTCTTCGCGACGCTTGCGCGGCAGTTTTGCGCCCCCATGCACCTTCTGAATCAGGCCGCTCTCAGCCAGGACACTCAGGTCGCGCCGGATGGTTTCTTGCGAGGCCTCGAAGCTCTCGGCAAGGCTTTCAACGCTCACCTGGCCTTTCTTGCGGACCAGTTCAGCAATCCGGGATTGCCGCATCTGTGGCGATTGGGTTTGAGCCCGGCGTGCCCGTGGCGCCCTCATCGCACAGCCATCCTGCCGCAGTGAAGTGGCTCGTGAGAGCTCTGTTTGATTGACCGAATCAACAATCACCTGTTCAACTTATTGATATTTTTGATTTTATAAAGATAACTGTTAGCCTTCAAATTGACCGAAAGGTCATCATGGGCTACGTTACGAATTGGCTCTGGCCAGCACAACCCAAAAATCGAAGGCGCAGGGTTCTGCTCTTGCAAGCGCCGTTCAAGTGAAAGGTCCCGGCTATTGCCGCAAGCAGATGCGTCCCTTCCCGAGCGCTATGACGTTGCCATCGTCGGCGGCGGTGTTGTCGGCTGTGCCATGGCGCGCCGATTCACCCTGGAAGGTGCGCGTGTGGTCTTGCTGGAAAAGGCCGTGGACGTGCTCGATGGGGCCAGCAAGGGCAACAGTGCCATTCTGCACACCGGTTTCGATGCACCGCCGGGCTCGCTGGAACAGCGCTGCATTGCCGAGGGGCATAGCGAATTCCTGGAGATACGCGAAAGCCTTGGCCTGCCGCTGCTGCAATGCAGCGCAATCGTGGCCGCCTGGAGCGATGAGGAAGTGGCACGCCTGGACGGCCTGATGGAGCAGGCCCGGGCCAATGGCGTGGATGATATCGCGCCGCTTTCGGCCGATGAAATCCGCCAAGCCGAGCCCAATCTGTCCAGCGAGGTAAGGGGCGGTTTCAGGGTGCCTCGCGAAGCCCTGATGGATCCCTGGAGCACGCCGCATGCCTACCTCCTTCAGGCGCTGGCCAATGGAACTGAGGTCCGGCGCGCCTGCGAGGTGACCGGCGGTCGGTACGATGGGAACAGCTGGTTGCTCGAGACCAGCACGGGGCCCTTGCGGGCCGGCAGCGTGATAAACTGTGCAGGCCTCTACGGCGACCTGCTGGACCAGCGACTTCTGGGCAAGACAGATTTTTCCATACGCCCGCGCAAGGGGCAGTTCCTGGTCTTCGACAAGGCGGCAGCGCAGTTGGTCACATCCATCATTCTTCCGGTCCCGACCGAGAAGACCAAGGGCATCGTGGTCTGTCGCACGATCTTCGGAAATGTGTTGGTTGGCCCCACGGCCGAGGAGCAGGACAGCCGCAGTGACAGCTCCACCGACAGAGCGACTCTTGCGCACCTGCAGCGCAAGGCGTCGGAAATCCTGCCGGATCTGGCGGACGTGCCTGTCACGGCGGCCTATGCCGGTCTGCGTCCCGCCAGCGAGCAGAAGGATTATCGTATCCAGGCTTATCCGGAGCGCAGTTATGTCTCGGTCGGCGGCATACGCTCGACGGGGTTGAGCGCGGCGCTGGGGATCGCGCGCCATGTCTTCAACCTGCATCGCGAGTTCGGTCATCGCTATGAAGCCTTGGCGCAGCCAGCCTTGCCGGTGACGGCCGCACGGCTGTCCGAATACGACTCGCGTGCGTGGGAAGAGAAGGCAAATGGTGGCATCGTCTGTCATTGCGAACTGGTGACCCGGGCCGAGATCGAACGGGTCCTGCAGGGGCCGCTGCCCCCGCGCAGCTTGTCGGGCCTGAAGCGCCAGACCCGTGTCACCATGGGGCGCTGCCAGGGTTTCTACTGTGCGGGCGCACTGGCGCGCATCACGGAGGGGGCGTTCGATTGCCCGCTGGCAGAGGGGGAGGATGCCGATGGCTGAGGCATCAGACCTGCCCTCTGCGTGCGATGTTGCCGTGGTCGGCGGTGGACCGGCCGGTTTGGCGGCCGCCACGGAACTGAAGCGGCAAGGCGTTGCGCGCGTCCTCGTCCTGGACCGCGAGCCGGCTGCCGGCGGCATTCCACGCCACTGCGGTCATTATCCCTTTGGCATGCGCGAATTCCGGAAGGTCCTGCGCGGACCCGACTATGCCGGGCGCCTGGTCACGCGCGCCGCGCAGGCGGGGGCAGAGATTCATACCGGCGTTACCGTTACCAGGATTCAGCCGGGTGGGCGCCTGTCGCTCACAAGCCCAGAGGGGACGAAAGAGCTGCAGGCCAAGCGGGTCCTGCTTTGTACCGGCGTTCGGGAAACAAGCCGGGCTGCACGCCTGATCGGCGGCGAGCGCCCGCTGGGCGTCCTGCCCACCGGCGCCCTGCAGTCCCTGGTCTATCTGGAGCAGATGAAGCCCTTCGAGCGCCCGGTCATCCTGGGCAGCGAGTTGGTGTCCTTCTCGGCGCTGATGACCTGTCGCCATGCCGGGATAGAACCCCAGGCCATGATCGAGCCCAACCAAAGGATCACGGCGCGCAACCCCGCGCGGGGGCTGCCGTTTCTTCTGGGGGTGCCGCTTCACCTTGGCTGCGAGATTGAAGGCATCATTGGCGAGAAACGGGTTGAAGCCGTGCAGCTTCGTAACCGGGATGGTCGTCAGTGGGAGCTGCCCTGCGACGGGGTTCTCATGACCGGGCGCTTCACGCCTGAGGCCACATTGGCCCGCATGGGACACCTGGAGCTGGATCGTGGAACGGGCGGGCCGCGTGTGGATCAGTATGGGCGCAGTTCGGATCCGGACATCTTCGTTGCCGGAAACCTGCTGCGGCCCGTCGAAACGGCCGGCTGGAGCTGGAAGGAAGGCCTGCAGGTGGCCCGCTGCCTGGCCCGGGACCTGGAAGCCCCGCAAGAGCGAGAGGGAACACTGGAACTGCGCGCCGAGGGTGAAGCCATACGCTATCTGATGCCGCAGCAGGTCACACTGCCGCTCCAGGACACGGCATTCCAGGATATCCAGGTACGGGTCGACCGCCCGGCGCGGGGCAGCCTTCTGATACGCTCGGCAGGGCGCATCCTGTGGGGGCGGCGCCTGTCAGCTCTGCCCGAGCGACGGATCCTGGTGCCGCTGGATGTCTTGGCGAACGCTGCGCCGGATTGTCCTGTAGAGGTCGTCTTTGAAGAGGAGAATGGACTGTGAGCGTTCTCGCACTGGATCAGGGAACGACGAGCACACGTGCTGTCGTCATGGGCGAAGATGGTCAGCCGCGCGTCCTGGTCGCTCGTGAACATCACCAATTCTATCCCCGGTCCGGTTGGGTGGAACATGACCCCGAGGAGTTGATTGCCTCCCTGCGCAATTGCATCGAGGCAGCGGGCACCTGTTCGGCCATCGGCATCGACAACCAGGGGGAAAGCTGCCTGGCCTGGGACGGGGACAGCAAGCAGGCCATCTCTCCGGTCATCGTCTGGCAGGACAACCGCACCCAGGACAGGATCGAGCGCCTTCAGGCGGAGGGTGCAGAAAGCGTGACACTGGAACGTGCCGGTTTGCCGCTCGATTCCTATTTCTCGGCCACGAAGCTGGCCTGGATCCTGGAGAACATTCCCGAAGCCGCGCATCTGCACCAGAAGGGGCGGCTGCGCCTGGGCACTACGGATGCCTTTTTCCTGGATCGGCTGACGGGACATTTCGTGACCGACATTAGCACGGCCTCGCGGACCTCGCTGATGAACCTGGCGACGGGGGCCTGGGACGAAGAGCTTTGCCGCCTGTTCGGTGTGCCCATGGAGTGCCTGCCTCGAATCGTTTCCTCGACGGGTGATTTCGGTGCCATCGAAACGGAACGGGGTGCCGTGCCCGTCACGGCCAGCATTGTCGACCAGCAGGCGGCGCTTTATGGCCATGGCTGCCGCACGGCCGGGCATGCCAAGGTGACCTTCGGCACCGGTGCCTTTGCCCTTATGGTGACCGGTGCCGAGATCTTCCGGTCCCCGGAGGAAGGACTGTTGCCCACCGTAGCCTGGCAGAAGGAGGGCGAAGCTCCGGTCTATGCACTGGACGGCGGAATCTACTGTGCCAGCGCGGCCGTCAACTGGGCGCGCGAGCTGGGACTGTTTCGGACTGTCGATGAGTTGAACGCCTTCGAAGGCCCCCCTGTCCTGGAAAGAGGGTTGGTTTTCGTGCCGGCCCTGGCCGGCCTGGCCTGTCCGCATTGGGACCGCGGTGCGCGTGGCCTTTGGGCTGGTCTGTCGCTGGAAACAAGCGGGCTGGACATGGCCCGCGCCGTTCTGGAGGGTGTGGCCTGCCGCGCGGCCGAGGTTCTGGGGGCCATGCAGGCGCGCCTGCCGATAACGGACGCTCTGTCCATCGATGGGGGAATGGCCAAGAACCCCTGTTTCCGGCAGTTCCTGGCCGACCTGCTGGAGCGTGACATCGTGCAGGCCGCCAGCAGCGAACTGACCGCGCTGGGGACCTTGCAGCTGGCGGGCGAAGCGTCTGGACAGCTTGTCAGCTATCAATCGGCCGGCCGCGTGATTGCGCCGGAGACACCCTGTTCCCACCTGTTGCCGCGCTTCCAGCAGGCCGTGGCTTTCACGCAGGCCTGGCCCGATCGGGCTGAATCCTGAGGGTTACAGCCCGTAATACTCCCGAAACCAGACGGTAAGCTGTTCCAGCCCCTTTGACAGGTTGGTGCGCGGGGAAAAGCCCAGGTCCCGCCGGGCGGCTTCGATATCAGCGAAGGTGGCTTCCATGTCGCCGGGTTGGGCGGGCTGAGGGTCCAGCTGGGCCTTGCGGCTCGTGATGCGTTCGATCTCGGCGATGAAGTCCATCAGCTCTGTGGGCTGATTGTTGCCGAGATTGTAGAGAGCATAGGGCGGCGCCTTGGCGCCGCCGTCGGATGGCGGGCGCGTCATGGCCGCTGTGACCCCGGCCACGATGTCATCGATATAGGTGAAGTCCCGTTGTGCCTGGCCGTTGTTGAACAGCTTGATGGAGTGGCCGCGCAGGACGGCATCGGTAAACAGCCAGGGCGCCATGTCGGGCCGGCCCCAGGGGCCGTAGACCGTGAAGAAGCGCAGGCCCGTGCTGGGAATGCGATAGAGATGGGCATAGCTGTGCGCCATCAGTTCGTCCGAGCGCTTGGTCGCGGCATAGAGGGAAACCGGCCGGTCGGCGGCTTGGTCTTCGGAAAAGGGCAGTTCGGCATCCAGGCCGTAAACCGACGAGGAACTGGCAAAGACGAAGTGTTCCAGATACGGCAGATGACGGGCCAGTTCCTGCATCACCACCTGACCCATCAGGTTGGACTGGGCATAGGCATAGGGGTTTTCCAGGGAATAGCGCACCCCGGCCTGTGCGGCCAGATGCACGATCCAGCGTGTTTCAGCGTGGCTGTCCAGCAGGGCCAGCATGGCCGTGCGGTCCGAAATGTCAGCTTCCAGAAAGGTGAAGCCGGGAGCGTCGGCCAGCCGGGCCAGGCGGTCCTGCTTCAGTTGCGGCGTGTAGTAGTCGTTCAGGTTGTCGATGCCCAGAACCTGGTAGCCCCGGGCCACCAGATCCAGCGCCACGGCGTTGCCGATGAAGCCGGCGCAACCCGTAAGGATGACGGTCATCTGTTACGCCTTTCCCAGGTTGAGCGCTCGTCAGGTGCGGGTGTGCAGGTGCACGTCTTCGGCACCGTGTGCCGTCAGGATCTTCCTGGCGGTGTCCTGCCGTTCCTCGCTGTCGGCATAGACCCACAGCAGGACGGCGCCCTGTTCCAGGGCGCGCGCGAATTCCTCTGTCCGCGGTGTGGCCTCCACCTGTTCCAGGAACTCCTTGGCGGCCATGCCGGCCACACCGGCGCCAACGGCCGTGGCGATGGCCGCGCCCAGTGGGCCCGTGGCCACGGCGATGAAGCCGGCCGCGGTCAGGGGACCTACATACTTCGTTTCACCGACCAGGCTGGAGAGCCGTTCATGCCAGGGCGTTTCTTCGTCTTCCAGGGCCGTATCGATGGACTGATGGGAATCCAGTACGGACAGATCGGCATGCTCGAATCCGGCCTCCTGCAGGGCTTCAACGGCTTTGGCGAAGTTCTTGCGCTTGGCGAAGCGTCCGACGATCTCGGTAACGGGTTTCTTCTCGGGGCTTTCCGTATCGCTCACGCGGGCGGTCCTTCCGTGCTACTGGTTGCCTGATGTCCGGTGCAGTCTTGCCGCGCTGCGTGCGGCAGTGCAAGGGGCTTTCTTGAACAGGAAGGTGGCGGGTTTGCGGTTGAGCGGCTTCGGGGCGCTGTTCTATTTTGCCTCCTTTTCGTGACAGCGGGGTGGAAAGTCCATGAGCGGTCTGCAGGAATTCATCAAGGCAATGCCCAAGGTCGAGCTGCATCTTCATATCGAGGGCAGCCTCGAGCCGCCGATGATGTTCGAGCTGGCGCGGCGCAACGGCGTCGAAATTCCCTATGGCAGCGTGGAGGAGATCGAGCAGGCTTTCCGGCGCGGCGCCCGCTTCGAGAACCTGCAGGATTTCCTGGATCTTTACTACGCCGGCATGTCCGTCCTGAAGACAGAAGCCGATTTCCACGACCTGACCCTTGCCTATCTGGAACGCTCTGCTAAGCAGAACGTGGTGCATGCCGAGATCTTCTTCGACCCCCAGGCCCATACTGATCGCGGCGTGCCCTTCGAGACCGTGATCCATGGCATCACGCGGGCAATGGATGCGGCCGAAGAACGCTGGGGCATCACATCGCAGTTGATCATGTGCTTCCTGCGGCATCTGGACGAGGACGCCGCCTTCGCCACGCTGCGCGAAAGCCTGCTCTACAAGGACAGGATCCTGGGGGTCGGGCTCGACAGTGGCGAGCAGGGCAATCCGCCTTCGAAGTTCCAGCGGGTCTTTGCCGAAGCGCGCAGCCAAGGCTTCCAGGTCGCCGTGGCCCATGCCGGCGAGGAGGGGCCGCCGGAGTACGTGCGCGAGGCGCTGGACCTGCTTCACGTGGACCGCCTGGATCACGGTAATCGCGCCCTGGAAGACAGTGAACTGGTCGAGCGCCTGGTCGCCAGCGGCATGGCGCTCACCGTCTGTCCCTTGAGCAACTACAAGCTCTGCGTCGTCGAGGACCTGAAGCAGCATCCCCTGAAGGTCATGCTGGAGCGCGGCCTGAAGGCGACAATGAACTCGGACGATCCCTCTTACTTCGATGGCTATGTCAGCGAGAACTACCTGGCCGTGAGCGAAGCACTGGACCTCGACCGCGAGGATATCCTGACCCTGGCCCGCAACGGGATCGAGGCCAGCTTCGTCACACCCGAGCGCAAGAAAAGCCTGCAGCGACAGCTGGAGGACTACGCCGCGGCGGCAGTCGCATAGGCGGGGGCTCAGGCCGGGGCGTTGGTGGTCTTGCGAGCTAAGTCGACAAAGCCCTGTATATAACGGGTCTCCAGGTCCTCGTCCCGCAGTCCAATGTGAATGCTCTTGTCGATGCCCTCTGGGCCAAGGCGCAGGGTGTGCAGGCCATTTCCCCAGGGCATCTCGCGGATCAGCCAATCCGGTATCGCGCTGACACCGCGGCCCGTTGCCACCATCTGCAGCATCAGTTCCGTGGTCTCCACACTCCTGTGGCGCTTTGGCAGACAGCCGGCCGGGACCAGGAAACGCGTGAAGACATCCAGCCGCTCAGGCGTTACGGGGTAAGTGATCAGGGTCTCGCCGTTCAGGTCCGAGGGCGTAGCGACACGCTTGTCAGCCAATGGGTGTCCGGAGGGCACGGCCAGGACCATTTCGTAGTCGAAGACGGGCAGGTAGGCCAGCCCGGGCCGTTCGATGGGGTCGGGCGTGATCAGCAGATCGATTTCATGCCCCAGCAAGGCCCCGAGCCCGCCGAAACGGAATGCACTGGTTACATCCAGGTCCACGGCGGGCCAGGCCTGCAGGTAGGGATTCACCACCCGCATGAGCCACTGGTGACAGGGATGGCACTCCATGCCGATGCGGAGGACACCGCCACGGCCCGAGGCAAAGTCCTCAAGCGCCGTTTCCGCATGTTCGATCTGGGGCAGGACGCGCTCGGCCAGTGCCAGGAGGTAACTGCCTGCACGGGTCAGCCGTATGCTGCGTCCCTCCCTCTGCCAGACGGATACGCCAAAACGCTGCTCGAAACGGCGCATGGCGTGGCTGACGGCCGATTGGCTGAGACACAAGCGGTCGGCCGCGGTGGTGAGGCTGCCGCTGCGGTTGACTTCACGGATGATGGCAAGGTGTTGAAGGTCAATCATGATGCATGACATAATGTCATTTATTCATGAGAACAATACATTTTTTGTCATGTTTTATCAGCGTTAAGGTCCTTCCATGAACAACACGGAAGGATGAGACGATGGTTTACACGGCAAATCTGGGTTTTCCTCGCATTGGCAGTGGTCGTGAACTGAAGAAGGCGACGGAAAGCTTCTGGAAAGGTGATCTGACGGAAGAGCAACTGCGCGCGGAAGCCAGGCGCCTGCGCGCGGCCAACTGGCAGCTGCAAAGGCAGAACGGAGTGGATTTCATCCCCTCCAATGACTTCTCGCTCTACGACCAGGTGCTGGACACCAGCGTCATGGTCGGGGCTATCCCCGAGATTTACGGCTGGAACGGCGGACCTGTGTCCCTGGAGACCTACTTCGCCATGGCCCGGGGAACCCGTGGCCGCGCCGAAGGCGACCTGCCGGCCCTGGAGATGACCAAGTGGTTCGACACCAACTATCACTACCTGGTTCCCGAATTCACGCAGGAACAATCCTTCACGCTGGCCTCGACCAAGCCGGTCGACGAGTTCCTCGAGGCGCAGGCCCTGGGACTCCAGACGCGTCCGGTCCTGTTGGGTCCGGTCAGCTACCTGCTGCTGGGCAAGTGCGTGGGCGAGGACTTTGACCCCCTGACTCTGCTGCCGCGCCTGCTGCCGGTTTACGGCGAGGTCCTGCGTCGCCTGGCCGAGGCCGGTGCGGACTGGGTTCAACTGGACGAGCCCTGCCTGGCCCTGGATCTCACCGAAACGACACAAGCTGCGCTGAAACAGGCCTATTCCTACCTGGCCGAGGCCTCAGGCAGTCTCAAGGTCATGCTGACCAGCTATTTCGGCGGTCTGGGTGACAACCTGGAAACCACTCTGCAATTGCCCGTTTCCGGCGTGCATCTGGATCTCGTGCGGGCCCCGGACCAGCTTGACAGGGTGCTTTCATCGGCGCCCGGGCATCTGACACTGTCGCTGGGTGTGGTCGATGGACGCAATGTCTGGCGGAGCGATCTGGAATCCATTCTGGAACGCATCGCGCCCGTGGTGGAGGCGCGTGGTGCGGACAGGCTGGTGATTGCGCCTTCCTGCTCGCTGCTGCACGTTCCCATCGACCTGGAGCTGGAAACGGAACTGGATCCGGACCTGAAGTCCTGGCTGGCCTTTGCGGTCCAGAAGGTGGAAGAGGTCTCCGTGCTGGGCCGGGCCCTCAACGAAGGCCGTGCAGCGGTCACAGCACCCCTGGAATCTTCTGAGCGCGCGGTGGAGGCCCGCCGCACTTCCCCGAAGATCCATGATGCGGCGGTGGAAACACGCCTTCAGTGCATCACACGGGATATGGCCAGGCGCACCAGCGATCATGCCGAGCGGCGCGTGGTCCAGCAGCAGAACCTGAAGCTGCCGGACTTCCCGACAACCACCATCGGCTCCTTTCCCCAGACCGAGGAGATCCGCAAGGCCCGTGCCGCTTTCACAAAGGGCCGCATGTCTTCTGCGGATTACCAGAGCTTCCTGAAACGCGAAACGGAAGCCGCCGTACGCCGGCAGGAGGAGATTGGCCTGGACGTGCTGGTGCATGGGGAGTTCGAACGCAATGACATGGTGCAGTATTTCGGCGAGCAGCTTTCGGGCTTTGCCTTTACCCGCCACGGCTGGGTGCAGTCTTTCGGAACACGATATGTGCGGCCGCCCATCCTGTACGGCGATGTCTCGCGCCCCGCGCCAATGACCGTGGAGATGACGGCCTATGCCCAGTCACTGACGGAACGGCCGGTCAAGGGCATGCTGACGGGACCGGTGACACTGCTGCAGTGGTCCTTCGTGCGCGACGACCAGCCGCGCGAGCGGACCTGTCGGCAGATCGCACTGGCCCTGCGGGACGAGGTCGCCGACCTGGAGCAGGCGGGCATTCGTGTGATCCAGATCGACGAGCCGGCCTTCCGCGAAGGTCTTCCGTTGCGGCGAGCCCATTGGCGCCGCTATCTGGACTGGGCCGTGGAATGCTTCCGGCTTGCCGCCTCGGTGGTCTCGGACGAGACGCAGATCCATACCCACATGTGCTATTCGGAGTTCAACGACATCATGGACGCCATTGCCGCCATGGACGCCGACGTGATCTCCATCGAGACGGCACGTTCGAAGATGGAGTTGCTGGAGGCCTTCACGACCTTCCGCTATCCCAACGAGATCGGCCCCGGCGTCTATGACATCCATGCGCCGCGCTGTCCCGAGGCCCGGGAGATGACGGAGTTGCTCCGGGAGGCCTCGAAGCGCCTTGATGCACGACAGATCTGGGTCAATCCCGATTGTGGATTGAAGACGCGCAGTTGGGAGGAGGTGAGCCCGGCGCTGGCCAACATGGTTGCGGCCGCACGCGATCTCCGCGCCCAGGCGGCCTGATCCTGTCCTGCCCCTCGCTGCAGTAGGCCGCGAGGGGCAGAGCCTGCTGCCGCCGGTGTTGGTCCGGCTGCACCTCTGCAGGCTCAGACCTGATCGCGTCTGCGCCGCCGTGTCGCAGGGATCCGGGGTGTACTGCAGCACAAAAGATGTATATACTATACTACTTATATTAAGCCGTACCTCACGGCTATGGCAGTAGGAAAGGAGACAATGCCGATGTGGATGATTTATCCGGTTGCCTGGCCAGAGGATTCGCGCTGGCAGGGGCGCGCTATCTGGGATCGGGTCATTGTGCGCGCCCCTTCCGCTGCCATGGCACGGGTGAAGGCTGCAAAGCTCGATCGGCCGAAGGAAGAACGCAGAATGGGCAACGAAACCCTTTGCTTTCGCAGCGGCCTGGAGGATGAGCGCCTCTATTGGGTGCGCCGTCTGAAGGAAGACGAGGCCCAGGTTTATCTGGACACGGAGACAGCACCACAGGTCAGTGACGTCTTTGCCGCCCGGCCCAGGTTGACAGGTCGGCACGCCCAAACAGGACAGGAGGTTCAGAATGGCAACGCTGCTGCTGACAGATAATGAGACATCCTTTCGTCAGGCGTTGGCCAAACGACTGGAGGAGGCAGGCTACGAAGTGCTTCAGGCAGGCGGTGGGCAGGAGGCCTTGGATCTTTACCGAAGGCATAGGGTAGAAGCCGTGATCACGGCTGTGCTGATGCCGGATCGGGATGGCATAGAGGTGATCCAGGAAATCCTTGGTCGGGGACAGGCAACACCCGTGCTGGCCATGTCTGGCGGTTGTGCGCTTTGCGGCCTGGATATCGGAAAGCTGGCCCAGCGTATTGGCGCTCGGAGGGTTCTGGAGAAGCCCTTTACGGCAGACGTCCTGTTGCAAGCGCTGGAGGATATACTGGGTCCTGGCAGCCGAGGCATTCCGTCATCGCGTGGGGAGGCGAGGCATGCCGCCTGAATTGCAACGCGAAGCCTTCCTTGAAACTGACCACGATGGCTCGCGCGAAGCCTTGCTGGCGCGCATTGTCGAGTTGGAGCAGCAAAGGGATATTGATCGCGCCATCTTCGCCAGCCTTTCCAGCTTCGGTGAGTCGCTGGGCGCGCTGCGTCAATCGTTTGGCGATCTTTCGGATTTGCTGGTCCAGAACAGCTGCGCGAACCGGGACAGTTACCGGGAATCCGAGGAAAGCTATGCCGGCCTGGAACACATGGTCCAGGCTATTTCCGATATCACCGGCGAGATCCAGACCGCCTCGGAGCAGATCACTGCACTGAATGGAAATGCGGGAGAGGTTGGGTCCATTCTTTCCCTGATCGAGGATGTTTCCGGTCAAACGAAACTGCTGGCCCTCAATGCCAGCATCGAAGCGGCGCGTGCCGGAGAGGCCGGTCGTGGGTTTGCCGTCGTTGCCAAGGAGGTGCGGAGCCTGGCGGGGCGTTCGGGAAAAGCGACCCTGGACATCGAGCGCCTGGTGCGCGCCATCCAGAATCAGGCCGGCCAGGCCGACAGCAAGATGCGTAGTAATGCAGCCACCACAGACGAGTTGAAAGGTTCAGCGGACTGCCTGCTGGGACGAACGCAGCGGTTGTTGGCGATGACGCGGGAAAGCGGCACCGCTTTGTCCGCGGCCGCGCTCTTGAGCGATATCGAGCTTGCCAACCTTGAGGAACTGGAACTGAAGCTCGAGGTCTATCGGGTGTTCATGGGGCAGTCTCGGGCTACGGCCGAGGACTTTCCCAGCGACAGCGAATGCCGCTTGGGCCAATGGTATTTCGAGGGGCAGGGCCAGGAGCTTTTTGGCAGCCTTAAGGAGTACGAAGCACTTGAAGCGCCGCATCGCCGTGTGCATGAACAGGCCCGCGCCGCTGTGCAGCACTATCGGAGCGGTGATCTGCAGGCGGCCTTGTCTGCCCTGAACGCCATGGAGCACAGCAATCTCGACGTCATGCAGCGCCTGCGCCGGATGCTCCGTGAGCACCAGGCCGATCTGGAGCCGAAACAGGAAGGCCTGCTTTCCCATGCCACCAACAGGCAGGCCGCCAACAGCCCAGCCTGAGGGGTGCCCGGCCCGCCGTCTCGCCTATGTCTCCGGCCGATTCCATACTACGGTTTTGTTCTCTCAAGAACGCTTAACGCGAAAGTTGTGGAATCTGGGCAATGGATATTATAGTCATTGCGCAACAGCGCGGGCAGGATGCCTCTGATGCTGTAGGCTAGGCAGGGCCAGTCTCCCAATGCGGGCGCGTCATGGCCGCTTGCCGGGCGGAATCGTTTCGACCGGAGTGAGGCGAACATGCCGAGGGAGTCTTGCTGTCATCAGGTTCTGGAGCTTGCTGCCCGTCATCTCAAGATGCCTTACGGGGCGCTCATGGTGCAGGCAGCCGGTGCTCTGCGCCTCGAAGCCAATGCAGGCTTCTCGGCAGACCGGTTCGACGGTGCTACTGGTCCCTTTCCCCTCCCTGATGACCTGACTGTGGTTGAAGACCTTCAGGGCAATCAGGGTGGCCTTCCGTTTTTCGTGCAACAGCTCTGCCCTGATGTCCGTTTCCTTGCGGTCGTTCCCGTTGATACCGGCACGGATATCCCTGTTGGATGTCTGTGGGTTGCCGATCACGAACGAAGGAGCCTGTCTCCGGAAGAAGCGCGAGACCTGAAGCAGTACGGCGATCTTGCCGGTCAGCTGCTTGGCGGGCCACAGCGTACAGACGGCGTGGAGGAACTGCATCCACTGCAGCGCGAGTTGGCTGAAGCCCTGCCGCACATGGTCTGGTCGGCCCGACCCGACGGTGTGGTGGACTACATCAGCCGCTATCTGAACGTCTTCTGTGGCGTGGAAGAGATTGATGCCGCCTCTGGCGAATGGCTGGATATGCTGCATCCCGATGACCGGGAGCGGACCCTGCAGGTCTGGGCCAAAGCGCGTGAGGAGGAGACCGATTACACGGTGGAGTTCCGTATCTACCACGCCGCTTCTCAGAGCTATCGCTGGCACCTGGTTGCCGCCAGGCCCCAGCGCGATTCAGAAGGACGGATCATCAGGTGGCATGGAACGACTGTTGACATTCAGGACCAGAAGGAGACCGAAAAACAACACGAGGCCCTGCTGGCCGCGATCCCCTTCGGTGTCCACGGCGTGGATAGGCAAGGGCGGGTGATCTTCGAAAATCCCTCTGCCCTTCGCATGCTGGACTATCAGGAAGGCGAGGTCATCGGCAAACGTGCCCATGACCTTTTTCATCATCACCATGCCGATGGCAGGCCCTATCCCATCGAGGACTGTCCCATATTCCATACCGTTCAGGATGGAGAGATCCGCCAGGTCGAGGAGGACATGTTCTTCCGGAAGGACGGCAGTGCCTTCCCCATATCCTATATGACAGCCCCGATAGTCGATGCGGAAGGTGAAATCACCGGCGGGGTCGTCGGCTTTCGTGATGTGACGGCCGAACGTCTGGAGAAGGACCTCCGTGCTCTGGAAGCGCGTGTGCTCAACATGGTCAGTGCAGCCACTCCCTTACCGGACGTGTTGAAGGAGATCACGGTAACTGTGGATGGGCTAATGTCCGGGGCACGTTCGTCGATCCTTCTGGTTCAGGATGGCCGCCTGTTTCATGGTGCGGCCCCCAACCTGCCCGCGGCCTACAACAAGGCCATCGACGGTGAGCAAGTCGGGGAGAATGCGGGCTCCTGCGGCACGGCAGCCTGGCGGCGGGAGGCCGTGATCGTCACCGACATTTCCAAGGACCCCCTCTGGAGATCTTATCGCAAACTGGCTGAATCCCACGGATTGCGTGCCTGCTGGTCGACGCCGGTCCTGGATGCCGAGGGCAGGGTCATGGCTACCTTTGCCGTCTATCATGAAGAGGTGCGCGCCCCCGAGCTTGGACAGATGGGAATCATCGAAAGGATCAGCCAGTACCTGCGCGTGGCAATAGAGCGTACACGCCAACATGAACGGATGGAGCAAAGCGAGGCCCGCTATCGTTCGCTGTTCAACCTGGTTCCGGCTTCCATCTGGGAAGAGGATTGGAGTGCCGTTCTGCCGATTGTCGCAAAACTGCGGGCTATCGGTGAATCCTGCCTAGGGGCGTATCTGGAGGAGCAGTCGCAGCTTATTGACGAGGCCATGCATTCCATCCGAACCCTGGATGTGAACCAGGCCTCTCTCGAAATGTTCGAGGCTGACGCAAAGCAGCAGCTTCTGCAGGCCCTGCCGAAGATTCTCGATACACCGGACAGTCAGGGGCGTTTTGCAGACGTCCTGGTCGCCCTGGCGGAAGGAAAGCGTACCTACCAGACGGAAATGCGGCTGCGTACGCTGGGCGATCGCATGATCCATGTCCTGCTTGGTATGGCCTTGCCCGAGCTGGACGATCCCTCCGGGCGTGTGCTGGTCAGCCTGATGGACATAACCGCCCGCAAGGAGGCGGAGCAGCGTTTCCTGACGGTCGCGCAGGCAACGAATGACGTGATCTGGGACTGGAGCCTGGAGACAGACCGGATCTGGTGGAACGATGGGCTATCGTCCGTCCTAGGTTACGAACGGGACACCGGCATGACGGAGGGGGCGTTCTGGACCACGCACCTTCATCCCGAAGACCGGGAACGTGTCCAGAACGCCTTGGATGGCCTACTGGCGCAGGACCAGTCGCTTTGGCAGTGCGAGTATCGCTTCATGCGTGCAGACGGCAGCTATGCCGAGGTCCTGGACAAGGGTGTGGTCATTACGGACGAACAGGGCAAGCCCGTCCGCATGGTCGGGAGTCTCCAGGACCTGACAGAGCGCCGGCATCTGGAGGCACAGCTGCGCCAGGCCCAGCGGCTGGATGCCGTCGGCCAGTTGACGGGGGGCATCGCACATGACTTCAACAACCTCCTGACAGTCATCCTGGGCAACAGCGAACTTCTGTCGGAGCGCCTGGGAGAGGATGAAAACCTGAAGAGCCTGGTCGAGATGACGGCGCGCGCTGCAGAACGCGGTGGCGAGTTGACCCGTCACCTGCTGGCCTTTTCACGCCAGCAGCCGCTGGATCCGAAGCCGACAGACATCAATCATCTGGTCACCGGGTTCCAGACCCTGTTGCAGCGGACTCTTAGCGAGTCGATCGAGATCGAACTGGCGCTGGCTGATGGCCTCTATCCGGCTGTGGTGGATTCTGCAGAGTTGGAAAACGCCATCCTGAACATCTGCCTCAATGCTCGGGATGCCCTGTCCGAGGGTGGTCGTATCCTTCTTGAAACCGCCGCGATCGATCTGGGAGAAATTGCATCTCCGTGGGCAGAGGACCTGGAACCCGGCGCGTACGTTGCGCTGTCCATAACCGACAACGGGGTTGGCATGGACGAAAGTACGCTGGCGCAGGCCGTGGAGCCCTTCTTCACTACCAAGGAAGTGGGCAAGGGCAGTGGCCTGGGGCTCAGCATGGTTTATGGTTTTGCCAGGCAATCAAGGGGCCATGTCCACATCGACTCGATGCCCAATGCGGGAACAAGGGTTACGCTGTATCTGCCGCGGGCCAGCGAGGGGGTTGCAGCAGTGGCGCTGAGTGCGGACGCGGAGGTCGATGGCCAGGGTGCCGGCAAGATCCTGCTGGTCGAGGACGATGAATCGGTGCGCACCCATGTGGCCAGCCAGCTCTCGATTCTGGGCTATCAGGTCGTGGCTTGCGAGAACGGTCCGGCAGCGCTGGAAGCGCTGGATCAGAAGCAGGATTTCGACCTGCTGTTCACGGATATCGTGATGCCGGATGGCATGGACGGGCAGGAACTGGCCGATGCGGCGCAGGCCCTATATCCCGACCTTCCGGTTCTCTTCACTTCGGGCTATAGCGAAGAGCTTGCCAGGCAAGAAAGCCGGGACAAGGCGGTCCACCTTCTGGCCAAACCCTACAAGCGGCGTGAGTTGACCCTCAAGCTCCGGGAAGTTCTTGAAGGTGGCGCCAGCGAGCGGGCCGGGCAGGATCGATAGGAGGTGCGGATTTGTGACCGCCTGCTGCCGGATGCGGTTGTTCACCTCCAAGCGACAGGATTAGAGTGCGTCGCTCACCCACTTTTTCTTATCGGAGGCTGCCCAAGGCCGGCCAAAACGGCCCTCAGGGACAGTAACAAACAGCGCTGTTCACTTTGCCTGCTTGGCGTAAAGGGGCTGTTCGTGCCAAGGAAGAGCTACGCGACATCGCATGACACAGGCCGCCAATGATACAACACGCATGAACGATCCCGATCGCGGTATGGCCATGATGGCCATGGCGATGTTGCTTGTGCCCGGAATCGATGCCATTGCAAAGACGCTTTCACCCACACTATCGCCCTTTCAGGTCGCTTTCCTGAGGTTCTTCATTCAAAGCCTGCTGCTGGCCGGGTTATTGCTGGTGATCACGCGGGGGCGGGCCTTTCGCGTGGCGCGGCGGGCTCTGCCGGGCCTGGCCATAGCCGGCGCCCTGATGGGGACAGCGGTTGGGTTCCTCTTCGCCGCCCTGGTGCACATGCCGCTGGCCAACGCGATCGCGATCTTCTTCGTCGAGCCCCTGATTCTGACGGTTTTCTCTGCCCTGTTCCTGGGCGAGCGTGTGGGCATTCGGCGCTACTCGGCGGTTGCCGTTGGCCTGTTGGGTGCACTGATCGTAATTCGGCCGAACTGGCTTGCCTTCGGGGTCGTGGCGATCTTTCCCCTGCTGGCAGCGGTCAGCTATGCCGTCATGTGGACCGTGGTGCGTTCCATGAGCGCGCGCACAGGGGGGCTGCAGCTGCAGTTCTACAGCGGCGCCTTCGCGTCGCTCTTCCTGGGCCTCTTCATCCTGGTGACGGACCTGTCGGGTATGGCCGGTTCGGTGATGGACTGGCGCACTCTCGATCTCTCGCTCTGGCTGCCCCTGCTGGGTCTGGGCGGCATCTCGGTGATCGGCCACATGTTCATCGTCGGTGCCTTCCGGCGCACCGAGGCCAGCATCCTGGCGCCCTTCCAGTACCTGGAGATCATCAGCGCGACGGCGCTAGGCTATCTGATCTTCGATGACTTCCCCGACGCCCTGACCTGGCTCGGCACGGCCATCATCCTGGCCTCGGGCCTTTATGTCTTCTATCGCGAGCAGCGTGTGGGACGGCAGATCGCTACGCAAAGCAAGGCGCGTTGAGGAAACGCTTTCTTCTTCGGGCTCTACGTCATGAACGGGGGATAAGCGGTATTCATTAAGCTTGGTTTGTATGGACCGAGACTTGATGGAGGAGGAACCGATGTCACCAGTAAATTCGCTTTTGGGTATAGAAGGCCTGGTGATTGAGCGGGTGGACAACCGGCGAGACATTCATGTCTGGGCCAGGCCCCGGGAGCGGCTGGCCTGTGTGCACTGTCAGCAGACGGCGGTGCGGATCAAGGCCACCTACCGGCGTACGCTCAAGCACAGCCGTCAGGGCAACCAGCTGGTGGTGCTGCACTTGAGCGTGCCCAAGTATCATTGCCCGGGGTGCCAGCGCTATTTCCGTCACCGCTTTGCCGGCATTCGTCCGAGGCTGCAGGCCACCGAGGCCTATCGCCTGGAGGTTTTCGAGGCCCATGAGGGCGGCGTCAGCCAGCGCAAGCTGACGGCCACGCACGCGGTGAGCAGCGCCACGGTGGAGCGCTGGTATCAATTCTTCATTCGCCAGCGCGTCTCGGAGCTGTCCGGCCGGAGCTGCCCCCAGGTGTTGGGCATCGATGAGCACTTCTTCAGCCGCAAGCAGCGGTTATGCCACGAGCCTGGTGGATCTCAAGAACCATAAGGTCTTCGATGTGGTGCTGGGCCGTTCGGAGCCCAGCCTGCAGTGCTATCTCAGCCGCCTGCCGGGGCGCGCGCAGGTCAGGCTGGTGGTGATGGATCTCTCGGAGACCTACCGCGCACTCGTGCGCCGGTACTTTCCCAACGCCCAGATCGTGGCCGATCGCTTCCATGTCGTTCGCCTGGTCAACCAGCACTTCCTGAAGCTGTGGCAGCAGCAGGACCCCGAGGGCCGAAAGAACCGGGGGCTGCTCAGCCTGATGCGGCGCCATCAGTGGACGCTGAAGGCCGACCAGCAGCAGCGTCTGGCGCAGTATCGTAAGCGGTCCGAGTGCCCCATAGGGTTTTCCGTTGACGGGTGCATGTGTTCTGTAAGCGGTCCGAGTGCCCCATAGGGTTTTCCGTTGACGGGTGCATGTGTTCTTGATTGTCCTTCTGCTGATTGCAGGGGAAAGGGCATGAGCACAGACAGCGCGGCATTACGCGCAAAGCTATCGAAACTGGAGGCTTTGTTCGCGGCGGCCGGTACGGCTGGCGAGCGTGCGGCCGCCGGGGCGGCAATGGAGCGGGTGCAGGCCCGCCTCGATGCGACGCCGGAGCCGGAGGTGGAACTGAAGTTCTCCTTTCCCGACAGCTGGACGGTGCGCCTGTTCGTGGCGATCTGCCGCAAGCACGGGCTGCGCCCCTA
>NZ_ATVH01000016.1:0-262500 GCF_000420625.1 Fodinicurvata sediminis DSM 21159
AGAGCCGTCGTAGACCACGACGTCGATAGGAAGCATGTGGAAGCGCGGCAACGCGTGAAGCTGAGCTTTACTAATCGCTCGATTGGCTTGATCAATCAAAAGCTACCGACCGGCCCCACCGCGCACAGCAGCAAGGCAAAAGCTGCCAGGCGCGCGAAGGCCCCAACAAAAGGCTCCAAAGCCCGAGTGACGAAAAGATCCAAAACGAAACGTGCACAACCTTGCGGTTTTCGACGACCTGGTGGTTAGGGCGGGGGTCCAAACACCCGATCCCATCCCGAACTCGGCCGTGAAAACCCCCAGCGCCGATGGTACTGCGTCTCAAGACGTGGGAGAGTAGGTCGCCGCCAGGTCTTCCAAAACCGCAAGAAACAAAAAGAACCCTCACCGCAATAAACCAACACCACACATACCTAAACACACCCACTAACGCGGGGTGGAGCAGCCCGGTAGCTCGTCAGGCTCATAACCTGAAGGTCGCAGGTTCAAATCCTGCCCCCGCAACCAATTACACAAAGCCCCGCAGGCGCCAAGCCGCGGGGCTTTGTGTGTTTTGGGTGTTTGTTTTGACTGACATAAAGCAGAAAATTGGCCTGCTTGAAGGGGCGGAATTGGATCGGTTCGGCATGCCAATTCTATGGTAATGCTCGGTCTTATCACTTCTGAGGGGCTGTCCCTCATCATCTTTGAGGAAAGTGTTTTGGTGAATATAAGTAAGCTGCGGCCCGGCTATGAATGCTGGCTGTGCCCCAACAATTTCGTTGCGGCAGGAGGTCAGTTGCGCCGGCTGACGTTCGAGCGGTGAGTGCCGGTCTCGAGTCCCGCGCAGATACGGCCGAGCCGCTGGGCGCCCGCGCCCTGCTGCTGTTGGTCGCGCTCGTGTGGGGCGTGAACTTCGTGGCGACCAGCTTCGCGCTGCAGGGCTTTTCTCTCTGGACCTTCCGCACGCTTTCCTTCCTTGTCGGTGGGCTCCTGCTGCTGCCCCTGGCGCGCATACTCGGCGCTGACCTGCGTGTCCCCTCTGCGCGCGACAAGCTGCACCTGATCGTCTCGGGCATGTTTGCCTGCGGCGGGTTCGGCGCGCTGTCGGCCCTTGCGATCCAGCTGACCGCGACCGGCCGGGTCGCGATCTGCATCTATACCATGCCCATATGGGTCGTCCTGCTGGCGCGCATCGCGCTGAAAGAGGCGCTGACGCCGGCACGTACCTTGTCCCTGACGCTCTGTTGTCTGGGGCTGCTCATTCTGCTTTGGCCACTGTTGCAGGCCGGGGTCTCCCTGGGGGCACTGGCTGCCATCGGCGGCGCCATAAGCTGGGCGATCGGCATCGTCTATCTGAAATGGGCGCGAATCGCGGCGCATCCCCTGACCGTCGCCGTCTATCAGATCTTTGCCGGTGCCTTGGTGTCCGCCTTGGGTATGCTCGTGGCCGGAGAAGGTTTCGAGGGCCCTATCGGCCTTCAGTCCTGGTTCGGCCTGCTCTACGGTGTCGTGTGCGGCACCGCGCTGGGGTATCTGTTGTGGTTCCGGGTCCTGGGGCGCCTGCCGGCCGGGACGGCCGGTCTTGGCGTGCTGCTGGTGCCGGTCTTTGGCGTGGTGGCTTCGGCCATTCTGTTGGGCGAGCGGCCCACACCGGCGGACCTGGTGGGCTTCGTGCTGATCCTGGCGGCTGCCCTGGTGGCCCTACGGGCACCGGTTCGCACTGCATGAAATGAGGACCTGCATGAGTTCAGGGCCCCATGACTTCCCGCCCCATGACTTCAGGGAGAGACAAATGACAGACCAGCGAAGCAAGTTCGAGCAGTTCAGGACGTTGCATCAGCGCCCATCCAGCTTCGTCATCCCCAATCCCTGGGATGCAGGTTCGGCGCGCCTTCTGACCAGCCTGGGGTTCGAGGCGCTCGCCACCACAAGTGCGGGCTATGCTTTCGCTAAAGGCAAGCGGGATTCGCTGTCAGCGCTCGGCCGGTCCGAGATGCTGGACAACGCCGCCGAGATCGTTGCAGCCACCCATCTTCCGGTTTCGGCCGATCTGGGCGACGGCTTCGGCGCAGATCCGGAGACCTGCGCCGAGACGATCCGGCGTGCCGCCGACGTCGGCCTTGTCGGCGGGTCGATCGAGGATGCGACGGGCAATCCAGACGAGCCGGTGTATGAATTTTCGCAGGCCGTCGATCGCGTTCGCGCCGCGGCGGACGCGGCGCAGGGGCTGCCCTTCCTTCTGACCGCGCGCGCCGAGAATCATCTCTATGGACGCGACGACCTGGACGAAACGATCTGGCGCCTCCAGGCCTTCGAGGCGGCGGGGGCGGATGTCCTCTATGCGCCCGGCCTTCCCGACCTCGACGCGATTCGGAGCGTTTGCGCCTCGGTCTCGAAGCCGGTCAATGTCGTGATGGGACTCAAGGGCTCGGTCTATTCGGTGGCGGAGCTGGAGGAGGCAGGGGTGCGCCGCATCAGCGTGGGCGGGTCGATGGCGCGGGCGGCCTTTGGTGCCCTGATGCGGGCGGCACGAGAGGTGAAGGAGGCCGGGACCTTCACCTATGCGGCCGATGCCCTGCCCGGTGGGGAGATCGCCGCGCTGATGACGGACAGCCCGCTGGACAGCCGGACATGACCTGCTTGCGCGCAGCCCTTCATCGCTAAAGCGCGGGATATTGCCGCCGACCCGGCTTCACCCTGCTGGGGTGCGCGCAAGGGGCATGCGCAGGGCAAGACGGCCTACTCGCGCTGTTGGACCGTGACGTTGTGCAGAGTCCATTCGCCGCCGGCATTGATCAGCGAGAAGCCGTCGAAGCCGCCGGAGAAGGCCCTGTCCCTGGCCTGAAGCACGACGTTGCCGTTGGCGGTAATCGTCATCAGGCCGTTATCCTGACGTTCCCAATCCAGGGACAGCGTCTGGTCATCGGACAGGGGGAGGTCCGTGCTGTCCAGCACCACTTGGTCGTCATCCGTTATGCGCAGCAGCGCCAGGGGTTCGGCATTGCCCTGGAGATAGGCCAGGCGGTAGCCATGCCCGAGCTGTCTTCCGCGATAGGGCCCGATATTGATCTGGCCGCCGGCGAAGTCACGCCCGGAGAGTTCCGCTGTGATCCGGAAGCTGTCGGACATGGAGACCGAAGTCTGGGCCGCGGCCACCTCGTTCTGGGATGGCAGGCGGAGGCCCAGTTCCCGTTCCAGAACCGTCCCCAGAATGTCCAGGCCGGTTCCCTGGACGGTTTCCCGGCGAGGCTGGGCCATTCGGCTGGTCAATCCGCCATTGCTGACCGAAAAGTCGCCGCGGGCGATCTGCCAGCGCGGATTGGCGGTGTAATTGCCGTCCTGGAAATCATCGGACAGCAGGGTGGTAAACGCGGTCTGGCCTTCATCCTGGTCATCCTGGCTGTCCCTGTCCTCGCTCCAGTCACTGTCCTCGTCCCGGTCGCTGTCCTCGTCGCGGGGGTCTTCCTGCAGGCGGGCGAGCAGTTCGGCCGAGACACGCCCGGTCGGTTCCATGCCGGCATCGGATTGATAGGTGCGGATGGCGGTTCGGGTCTTCGGCCCAAGGACGCCATCGGCGGGGCCGGCGTCGTAGCCGCGGTCATTCAAGCCCTGCTGCACATCGGCAATGTCCCGGCTGGTCAGGTCATCGCTGTCCTCGCGCTCGCCCGTGGCACGCAGGTCCTCGAGCAGTTCGGAAGAGGGGCGGCCGGTGACGAGGTAACCGCGGTCGCTTTCATAGGCCCGGATCGCCTCGCGTGTCGCTTGGTCCATCTCGCCCGAAACCGCGGGAATGCGATAATCGCGCTGACGCAGTTCGGACTGGATGGCGGCGATCATCTCCGCATCGTCGTTGCTGGCTGTGTCGTCCTCTTCTTCGGGCTGCTCGACGCGGCCGAAACGCTCCTCGACGCTTTCATTGATATGGTTCAGCAAGGATCGCGAGGGCTGCCCCGTCACAAGCAGGCCTTCATCGTCCTGATAGGTCTCGATCGCGGCCCGAGTCCGCGATCCCATAAGGCCATCCTCCGGACCGGCATTGTAACCCAGTCGGTTGAGCTTGGTCTGGATCTCCCTGACATCGCGCGATTGCGCGATCTGCACGGCACCTGCCTGGCTTGAAGCCGGCTGTACCAACAGGGAGCTGCGCTCGGAAGCCGCTGAGGCCGCCCCAGGCATTGCCGTGGTGGCCAAAAGAATGGCGACGAGTGCTGTTGAATGCCGCTTGGGGATCATTGCCGAATTCCTCCTTATTATATCAAATGTACAGGCATGAATATCGCAACTGTACAGGCCTACAGATGACCATTCTTGGCTCAAATACAATGAGGAAGGCTGGTCGCTTCCCAGCCGATGCAGTGTGATATCTTCGTGACTGAATGAGTACTTGTTCGGTCTTGTTGCGATATTGGCCGGAGGATTCCGGTTTTGTTGCTGTTTTGTGTCCGTGAAGGTGCGCCTTGCGAAAGGGAAGATAGGCTTTCTTGCGTTTGTGCGTGCTATACAGGAGGCAAAGGGAAATATCCTGGCGTCACCAGTCAGACGGCTTCCCGCTTGCCTCTTGCCGCTCCTGAGCCCAATGCTCCATGGCCTGCAGAATAGGTTCGAGGCTGCGCCCAAGCGGTGTGAGTGAATAATCCACGCGGGGCGGGATCTCGACGTAGTCGTGTCGAATCACGAGGCCGTCCGCCTCCATCTCCCGGAGCGTTTTTGCCAGGGTGCGGTGGGTTATCGCGCCGAGCCGCCGCTGCAACTCATTGAATCGCATTGGGCCTTCGAGCAGCCAGTATATGATCATCGGACGCCATTTTCCGCCGAGGAACTCCAGCGTGGTCTCGGCTGGACAGCTGGGCCGGTTGGATGCGCGCTGTTCGCCCATTTCCAGTATCCTTTGGGAGCGTACTTGCAGAAGGTTTATAGGACCCCATTGTTAAGGCAACTGTAAAGACTGTCTGGCAAGCAAAGAGGCGCTTGCTTGAGTTGAGAGGTATACCCATGAAGACTCTACGCAACACCATCCAACCCCCGGCCGGCCATTGGGTCGGTGACGGGTTTCCCGTGCGATCGCTCTTCAGCTATCATGGCGATACGGAAGCCATCAGTCCTTTCCTGCTGTTCGACTATGCTGGCCCTCATGTCTTCGAGCCGAAGGCCGGGCCGCCACGTGGCGTGGGCGCGCATCCGCACCGCGGCTTCGAGACCGTGACCATCGTCTATGACGGCGAGGTCAGCCACCAGGATTCGAGTGGCGGCGGCGGTACGATCGGCCCGGGCGATGTGCAGTGGATGACCGCCGGTGGAGGCATCATCCACGAAGAGTTCCATTCGAAAGGCTATTCGAAAAGCGGCGGTCCGTTCCGCATGGTCCAGCTGTGGGTCAACCTGCCGGCAAAGGACAAGGGTGTGGCGCCAGCCTATCAGGCGATCACCGACGATACCATTCCGGCTGTCCCCCTTGATGGCGGAAAAGCACGGATCATCGCGGGGATGTTTGGTGAGACGGATGGCCCGGCACGGACCTTTACGCCGATCAACCTGTGGGATGTAAGGCTCGACGCCGGTTCCGAGACTTTCTTGCCCTTGCCGGACGGTCACAACAGCATGATCGCGGTCCTGTCCGGCCATGTCATGATCGAGGGAAAAGCTTTCGGTGAAGCCGAGATCGCGCATCTCTCGACGGAGGGCGAGGGCGTTCGGTTGCAGGCCGATGGCGAGTCCATGATCCTGGTCCTGACCGGTGCGCCGATCGACGAACCTGTCTTCGGTTACGGCCCTTTCGTGATGACCAGCAAGGCCGAGATCCGTGAAGCGATCGAGGATTTCCAGAGCGGCCGCTTCGGCCAGATGCCCGCCAACTGAGGGCCGAGGGGCACAGCCGGGTTTCGGATGCGCGGAGCCTGGCTGCGCTTTCTGCTCCATTCCTGTGCGGCGGGGGGCAGGGGCGAAAATCGCGTGCTGGTCCAGATATGACTGGGGCTTCGACGTACGGCTTGTAGCAAGCTTGTCTTGACGCTCTGTCGAGACCGGAGCCCCAAATTCCGATTATTTCATACCCTCGACTATCTCGGATGGGCTCTTCTAGTGTTTGCTAAAATAGCGTTCATGGTATGGGAATTCATGATCCATACCATAAAGGCTATTTAGATGCGTGATGGTATGATACCCTTTAATGCATGGATTCTGGAATTTGATGAATTAAAAGCTATGCAACCCCTTCGCTTGAAGAGCCTGCCGGAAACGATCCGGCGCGAAATCAGACGCGCACGGCTTGAGCACGCGTGGAGCCAGCTTGAGCTCGGAGAGAAAGTGGGGCTCGCCCAGCGCCATATTTCCGGTATAGAGACCGGCAAGATTGCGCCGCGCTACGACACGCTGATCGAGATTCTTCGCATGCTCGATCTGGATCTGGTGCTTGTTCCCAGAGAGCTTGTGCCTGCGGTGCAAGCGCTCATCCGGGATTATCGCAATCAAGAGGGCCAGGACATCACCGGCGAGCGCTCACTTTATGCCGTCAGTGATCACGATGATGAGCAAGAGCATCAGCAAGGCTTCCGCGATGAATGAGCGGAGAAAGCATGAGCCGTCAGCTCTGGTTGTTTATCTGTACGGCCGGCGCGTCGGCATCATCACCCGCCTGGCAGGTGAGCGGAATCTCTTCGCCTTCGATGAAGACTATATCGAGGATCCTGAGCGATCGACCTTGAGTCTGTCTTTCAAGACTCCATCCGACGGTGTTGTGACGGAGATACGCCCGGTCAACACGCGCGTGCCACCATTCTTTTCCAATCTACTTCCTGAAGGCCATCTCAGGGAGTACCTGTCTGCTCGTGCCGAGGTGAATCCGGAGCGTGAGTTCTTCCTTCTGAATGCTCTCGGCACCGACCTTCCAGGTGCCGTGACAATCGCCCCGACAGATGTCGAAGCTGCCCGGGGTGGTCATGGGCAAGTCGAGGCAACCGCTTACAAGCAAGCTGCCCATACCATGCGGTTTTCCCTCGCCGGCGTTCAGTTGAAATTCTCGGCCATCATGGAGGCTGCTGGCGGGCTTACGGTGCCCGCAAATGGAACCGGTGGTTCCTGGATCGTCAAGCTGCCGTCCGCACGATTCCCGGCCGTGCCGGTGAATGAATTCGTGATGATGGAGCTTGCCCGCCGTATCGGTATCCCTGTGCCGGAGGTAAAGCTGATCCCCCTTTCGGAGATTGCAGGTTTGCCGGCGGATATCGGTGACATGGAAGGGCACGCGCTTGCGGTCGAGCGTTTTGATCGGCTGCCGGACGGCCGGCGGATTCACATTGAGGACTTTGCCCAGGTCTTCGGGTTGTTCCCGGAGCGCAAGTACGAACGCCGAAACTATGCCAACATTGCTGCCGTTCTCTGGGCGGAAGCAGGCGGGGAAGCCGTGAATGATTTCCTGCGCCGCCTGGTGTTTTCCGTGTTGATCGGAAATGCCGACATGCACCTGAAGAATTGGTCCCTGATGTACGCGGATGGCCGCACGCCAACGCTATCACCGGCTTACGACTTCGTTGCCACACTGCCTTATCTGCCGAACGACAAGCTGGCTCTGAGCTTTGGCGGAAGCAAGGATATCCATGGTATCAGCCAGGAGCAGATACGTCGCTTTGCAGATCGCGCAGGTTTGGCTGTCAGTCCCTTGTGGCGTCTGGTCGAAGAGACGGTTCAGGAAACCATGGAGACTTGGCGCGAACACAGTGCCAAAGACCTGCTGCCGGACAGACTCCGAAGCAGCATCGATACGCACCTGCAGACAGTCGCCAAGTCCGTGGAGCCCACAGCGCGTGGGTGAGTTTCAGACTTGCTTCGTTCGGGGGTTCGGACTTGGCCAAGTCGTTAGCAGCAGGCATCCGATCCATTCTTGAGACTGGATTTATATCCTATGGTTGTCTCAGTTCGCTATCGATGCTTCGATATGGTTTCATGAAGGTCTGCATTCGTTGCCGTTCCTTTCGCCCACTGGAGCCCTCATGAACTGCTTGTTTGAAGTGTGCATATCCACCTGTTTTTGGTTATGCTGGAATTCACCAAGTCATTGATGAATAGCCCACAAAGGCAAGCTGGTACTTGCATTAGTGGACCAGATTATCTGGTCCTTTGCAGAGGCCACTCACCAGAGTACAGGGAGGTCATTCATGACAAAGCGTATCGGATTCATCGGGGTCGGGCTGATGGGCTATGGGCCCGCGCGCCTGTTGCTGGAGGCGGGCTATCCCCTGACGCTGCTGGGACATCGCAACCGGGAGCCTGTGGACGACCTGGTGGGACGCGGCGCGCAGGAAGTGGCTAACGCCGCGGAGCTGGCGCGCGGCGTGGATGTGATCATCACCTGCGTTTCCTCCTCGGCCATCATGGAAAGCCTGGTCGAGGGCGCGCAGGGAATCCTGGACGGCGCACGCGAGGGGCAGATCCTGATCGACATGACGACGGCCGACCCACAGTCCACCTTGTCCCTGGCGGGCAAGCTGGCGGAGAAGGGGGTGCGCATGATCGACGCGCCCATGAGCCGGACGCCGCGGGAGGCCCGGGAAGGACGCCTGAACCTGCTGCTGGGGGGCGAGGCGGCCGATCTCGACGAGGTCGAGCCCATCCTGTCGGTCTATTCCGAAAATCGCTTCCGGGCCGGACCGCTGGGCAGCGGTCATACCGTGAAACTGATCAACAATGCGCTCTCGCTGGGACATGCCGCCCTGGCTGCGGAAGCTGCGGCAAGCTGTGAGGCCGCCGGGGTCGATCCTCAGGTGCTCTACGATATCGTCACCGCTGGCGGTGCCGACAGCAAGATGTTCCGCATGGTCATGCCGGCGGCCCTGGAGGGGCGTACGGACGGGCTGGAGTTCACGCTGCAGAACGCGCGCAAGGACTATGGCTATTACCTGAAATCCGCCCGCGATGCCGGCTGCGTTCCCATGACGACCCAAGCCATTCACCAGCTGTTAGAGCTGGCCCTGGCCCAGGGCAAGGGTAACGAGTATGTGCCCTATCTCTATCGGGTGATGCAGGGCTGGCGCACCAAGTGATCCAGGACCCCTTACGCGGATAGGAGAATACATGTCCAAGTTTCCTCTTCTTGCCCTGTCCCCCCTGGGACCGTCGGATATCCAGGAGCAGCTCGATGCGGAATTCGAGTGCCACCTGGTCGGCCGCGACGGATCGCTGGAGGAGCTGCTCGAACGGGTGGGCGGCCAGGTCACGGCCCTGGTCACGACCGGCGGACGCGGCGCCGAGGCGGAGCTGATCGAGGCCCTGCCGAAGCTGCGCGTGATCGCCTGCTACGGTGTGGGGGTCGACGCGATCGATCACGCGGCTGCTGGACGGCAGGGCGTGACTGTCACCAATACCCCGGATGTCCTGACCGACGATGTTGCGGACCTGGCGGTCTTCCTGTTGGGGAGTCTGCACCGCCTGCTCGTGCGTGGTGATCACTGGGTCCGTTCCGGCGCGTGGTCCCGTTCAGGTGATCTTCCCCTTGGGCGCAGCCTGCGCGGACGCCGTGCCGGCATTCTGGGGCTGGGCCGCATTGGAGAGGCCACGGCGCGGCGCCTGGAGGTCTTCGGGATGGAGATCCTCTATCACAAGCGCAGCCCCAAGCCGGACTCGCGCTGGACCTACATGGACAGTCCCCAGGCGCTGGCCCGTCAGTGTGATGACCTCATGGTCTGCTGCAGCGGAGGGGCCGCGACCCGTCACCTGGTCGATGACAAGGTCCTGGAGGCCCTTGGGCCCACCGGAACGCTGGTGAACGTCGCGCGCGGCAGTGTGGTAGATGAAGGGGCGCTGATCGCCGCGCTGCAGGACGGGCGGGTCGCAGGTGCGGCACTGGATGTCTTCGAGAACGAACCGCAGGTGCCAGAAGCGCTCAGCGGCCGCGACAATGTGGTGCTGGCCCCGCATATCGGCAGCGCCACCTGGGAGACGCGGCGCGCGATGGGCAACCTGGTGCTGGACAATCTACGTGCGCACCGGGACGGGCGCGCATTGCTGACGCCTGTATAGCAGGGTCAGCCGGCAGCACCGCGTCCGGGGCCACTTTCCTTCAGGGTCCTGTACGAGCCGTAGTGCTGTTCCAGGTGCCGACGCATCGCCTCTTCGGCCGCATCCGGACTGCCGCTCTCAATGGCCTCGACGATCTGGCGGTGCGCCTCGGAGGCGATCCTGTCCTCGCCGGGCCGTTGCAGGACGTGCGCGCGCCGATCGTCCAGCAGGGTGGACAGCGCCTCGTGCACGGCCATGATGATGGAATTGCCGCTTATCTCCGCAAGGGCGGCGTGAAAGGCCACATCCGAACGCTTGAAGGCTGGTTCGTCGCCAATGGTGCGCAGGTTGCTTTCCAGGGCCTCGCGCAGCAGGCGGTGGTCCTCCGGTGTTCCCTGTTCAGCGGCGTGGCGCGCAATGGCCACCTCGAACAGGACGCGCGCGTCCTGCAGTGAGGTTTGACCCTCGGGGTCTTCCAAAAGGCTGCGCACGGCGCCGGACAGGCGGGGCAGCACGCTTTCCAGCGTGGGCTTTATCACCCGTGGCCGGGTACCGCTGCTGATCGCGACAAATCCGAGTTTCTGCAGGTAGAACAGAGCCTCGCGAATGGCGGGGCGCCCAACGCCAAACTGCTCCATCATCTCGCGTTCCGCCGGCAACTGGTCGCCTGCCTGGTAGTGGCCGTCGCGGATGTCCTGTTCCAGGCGTTCCGCCACCTGTTCCGACAGCGTCTTGCGTTCAATCTTGTAGGTTTTCATTTCAGTTCCTGCGCCGTGAAGCATGCGCTTTCACGGCCATGCCCCATGGATCACCAGCGTCCTTGCGGTTGACCCCGCACGCTTTTCCCAGAGGCGGAAATCCTTGTCATGAGAAAAAGTCTCCGAATGTTCGCCCCCAAACGCTCGCCCCTGGCGGCGTGGGGATGCGTGGGTGCCCCATGAGACCAGACTCGCTGTCAGCGGTAGAGCAGGCTGGGCAGCCACATGGAAATCGCCGGAATGAAGGTGATGAGCAGCAGAGAAATGACCAGAGGCACCAGGAACGGCAGGGTGCCGCGCATGCAGCGCTCGAACGAGACGCCGGACACGCGGGACAGGACGTAGAGAACCATGCCGACGGGCGGTGTCAGCAGGCCAATCATCAGGTTCAGCACCATGATCACGCCGAAATGGACCGGGTCGACGCCCACCTGGACCGCGACCGGCAGCAGCACCGGGACCAGAATGGTGATGGCGGCCACCGTCTCCATGAAACAGCCGACCACCAGCATGATGAGGGTCATGATCAGCAGGATGACCGCCTGGTTGTCCGTGTAGGCGGTGAGCAGGCCAGCAAAATGGTTGGTGAACTGGTTGCTGATCAGGATCCACGAGAAGATCGAGGCTGCCGCCACGACAAGCAGGATGATCGCAGTGGTCTCGATCGTCTCCATGCTGATGCGAAGCAGCCGCCGCGGCGGCAAGGTGCGATAGACGACGGTGCCGAGGAACAGCGCATAGACGACGGCTGCGATCGCGGCTTCGGTCGGCGTGAAGGCGCCGGAAATGATGCCGCCGATGATGATGAGCGGGGTCAAGAGCGACAGGAACGCTTTGCTAAAGGTTGACCACAGGCGGCGGAGATCGAAACGGGTGTCGCGTGGATAGCCGCGGCGGCGGGCGATCCAGGCCACCATGATCATCAGGGTCGCGGCCATCAGCAGGCCCGGGATCAGGCCGGCGACGAACAGCTGGCCGATCGAGGCCGAGGCCATCACGCCATAGATCACCATGGGCAGGCTGGGGGGAATGATGGGGCCGATGGTCGAGGAGGCGGCGGTGATTCCGATCGCGAAGTCGGAATCATAGCCGCGTTCGCGCATCGCCTTGATCTCGATGGTGCCAAGCCCGCCGGCATCCGCGACCGCAGCGCCGGACATGCCCGAGAAGATGATGCTGGCGCCGATGTTGACGTGTCCCAGCCCGCCGCGCATCCAGCCCATCAGGGCGTTGGCGAAATTGAACAGCCGGTAGGTGATCCCCGCGCCGTTCATCAGCGTGCCGGCCAGGATGAAGAAGGGAATGGCGAGCAGCGGGAAACTGTCGACCCCGTTGATCATCCGGTGGGCGACGACGAAATCGGGAACCTGCCCGGTGACATAGACGAACAGAAGGCTGGAGCCGCCGAGGGACACCGCAACGGGAATACCTGCGAGCAGCATCGTGAAGAGAACGGCGAAGAGGAAGCCGAGGTCCTGTTCGGTCCAGGCCAGCCAGACGGAAAGCAGTGTACCGATGGCGAGAATGACAGGCGCAAAGATCCTGGGCCGCTGGCCCTGTGCCATGGGGGTCGCGGTCATCGGGTGCTTTCCTCGCTGTCTCGAGTCCCGGAATTGTGCTGGGGTCGGGTGGTGCTGAACCTCTGCGGCCAGACGCTCCACATACGATGGGCCATCCGAAGGGCCATGAGGGCGAATCCTGCACAGGCCATGTAATAGATGATGCTCTTGGGGATATCGACGGAGGCCATGTAGGAGCCTGTGCGTCCCGCCACTTCATAGCAAAGCCAGGCAAGGATGACGAAGAACACAAGGCATACAAGGTCGACGAACGAGGCCAGCAGCCGCCCGACAGGCGCGGACATGTATCGGTAGAGGAACTCCATCATGATATGGCTGTTCCGGCGCACCGCCATGGCGCCGCCCAGGAAGCCAACCCCAATCAGGAGGTAGCGCGCCATCTCCTCGGTCCAGCCAATCGAGTCGCCAAGTACAAAGCGCGTGAAAAATTGCGCAAAAACGTCGACGGCAAGCAGCCAGAAGACCAGAAGGACGATGTAGTCTTCCGGCGCAAATTCGGTGCGGTCAAATGGGGGTTCAGCCTCGAGCTCGAACGATTCTGATTCGGATGCGTCTTCCGGATGCGGATCGGTCATCTTCAACTCCAAGGCTGTGGGAGCAAACGCAAGGGCACGGCTCCCCGCCTGCCATGCTCGATCCGGCAGGCGGGGAGAGCGTTAAGCGTGATCAGAGGTTCTGGAGGCGATCGAAGGTTTCCTGGGACCAGTCGACGTCTTCACCTGTCAGGTGCGGACGCACGGTCTCGCGGAAGGCTTCGCGGTCCACATCCTGATTGACCGTCGTTCCTTCGTCCTCGAACCAGGCGACCAGTTCCTGCTCGGACTCGATGATATCCTGGGTGGCGCCCTGGGCCGCTTCCTCTAGGACGTTGGTGAGGATCTCCTGGTCCTCCTCGGAAAGCGCATTCCAGGTCATTCCGCTGACGATGGTCAGCAGCGAGTCCGTGATGTGGCCGGTCAGGTTGATGTAATCCTGGACTTCATAGAACTTCTTCGCCCGGATGGTGTTGAGCGGGTTTTCCTGGGCATCGACCGTGCCCTGCTGCAAGGCCAGGTAGACCTCGGCAAAGGCGATCGGCGTCGGGTTGGCGCCGACGGCTTCCGGCATCATCATGTACAGTGGCGCATTGGGTGTGCGGATCTTCAGCCCTTCCATGTCGGAGGGCGTGTCGACTTCCGTGTTCGAGGTGACATGGCGCTGGCCGTAATAGGTCTGGGTTATGACCTTGTTGTCGGTCTCGTCCCGATAGCCCTGGGCCAGTTCGCGAAACAGGTCGCTCTCGCGGTATGCCTTCCAGTGATCGACATCGCGGAACATGTAGGGCGCGCCGGCAATGCCGATCGGGCCATAGGAGCGAGCGGCAAACTGGTTGCCGGTGTAGATCACGTCGACCGTGCCCAGGCCGAGCCCTTCGTTGATGTCCACTTCCTTGCCCAGCGAAGAGGCCGGAAAGACCTCCATCGTATGCCGGCCGTCGGTGCGTTTCTCGAGTTCGTCCGCGGCCCAGACTGCCCATTCGTGAAAGGGCTCCGAGGTCTCGTAGACATGGGCGAACTTCATGTCCTTGGCAGATGCGGTGTTCGCTGTCGCCACGGCCCCGACTGCGAGGGCCATCAATCCACATTTTCCCAGAAACGTAAGCTTGGTCATGAGCTGTTTTCCTCCGTGTACAGGTCTTGTTCTGCTTTTCAGTCTTGTTCGCGATACAACCGCGACAGACATGCACCATTCTTCTTTTTGCCGCGGGATATTATACCTTTCATACCAACATACCAAATAATTTTGCGTGACTTTACATGACTATGAAGGCAAGCGCCGTGAGTGAAGGGCTCCGTAAGTCCAGCCAGGGTCGGCCCCTGAAGTTGTATGCTGGCCAGGTGGCATAGCTTTGCATCAAATGTTCCCGGGCATGACAGCAACCAGCGTTTGCAAGCCTGAGGCAAGGGCCTTGCACAGGATTTGCCATAGTCGAACCTTTCATACTGGTATACAGTTATCGGCAACCTGGTGCGAGATCGGACCTATTGGTTCGGGCGGAAACCAGGACAGGAACGGAGGACCCTCATGGCACAGACCGAAACCCAGTTGGCAGAGGCGGAACGGACTCCGAGTGTGCAGGCCGTGTCTGCGCCGGCCGTGGTGCGCCTGAACCCGGACGACAATGTCATGGTGGCCTGTCGCCGCTTGACGGCGGGGAGCGAACCGTCTGCGCTCGGTGTGAAATGTCTCGATGATATTCCATCAGGCCACAAGGTGGCGGCCCGCGCGATTGCGCATGGTGAGGCCGTTCGCAAATATGGCCAGATCATCGGTTTCGCCACTCAGGACATTGACGCCGGCCAGCACGTGCATACGCACAACTGTGGCATGGGCGACTTCGAGCGCGATTATGCCTACGGCGCCGAGGCACGCCCCACCGACTATGTGCCCGAGGCGGAGCGCGCGACTTTCCAGGGAATCGTGCGCCCTGACGGCCGTATTGCGACCCGCAATTACATAGGTGTCCTGACTACGGTGAACTGTTCCGCGACGGTCGCTCGCGCGGTGGCGGACTCCTTTCGCGGACCAGCGCTCGATGCCTATCCCAATGTGGACGGAGTCGTGGCTTTTGCACACGGAACCGGCTGCGGTATGGCCGGCTCGGGCGAAGGCATGGAACTGCTGCAGCGCACCCTGCACGGCTACCTGACGCATCCGAACTTTGCCGGTGTCCTGCTGATCGGACTTGGCTGCGAGATGAACCAGATCAATCGCATCGTGGAGCGCTTCGGGCTCGAGCGCGGCAGCAGCTTCGACTACATGAAGATCCAGGAGGCCGGCGGTACGCGCGCCGCGGTCCAGGATGGCGTGGAGCGTGTCCAGGCCATGCTTCCTGCCGCCAACGAGGTGAAACGCCAGCCGGTTTCCGCCAGCCATATCAAACTGGCGCTGCAGTGCGGCGGTTCGGATGGTTATTCCGGTATCACGGCAAATCCGGCGCTCGGCGCCGCCGTTGACAAGCTGGTACGCCATGGCGGTACGGCAATCCTCAGCGAGACACCGGAGATCTATGGCGCCGAACATCTGCTGACGCGGCGCGCCGCCAGTCGCGAGGTAGGTGAGAAGCTGATCGAGCGTATCCACTGGTGGGAGGATTACACCGCGAAGAATTCCGGTTCCATGGACAACAACCCCTCTCCCGGGAACAAGGAAGGCGGCCTGACCACGATTCTGGAGAAATCCCTGGGGGCGGCCGCCAAGGGCGGCACGACTCGGTTGGAGAATGTCCATGGTTATGCCGAGCCCATCGCGGGGCCGGGCTTCGTGTTCATGGATTCACCCGGTTACGACCCCTGTTCGATCACCGGTCAGATCGCCAGCGGCGCGAATATCGTCTGTTTTACCACCGGCCGCGGCTCGGTGTCCGGCTTCAAGCCGTCGCCCTCCTTGAAGCTCTGCACGAACTCGACGACCTACCAGCGCATGTCCGAGGACATGGACATCAACTGCGGGCCCGTACTGGATGAAGGCATTTCCATCGAGGAGATGGGGGACAAGATCTTCGATCTGATCCTGCGTACCGCTTCGGGCCAGCAGAGCTGCAGCGAGGCGCTCGACTTCGGTGACAATGAGTTCGTTCCCTGGCAGATCGGCGCGGTGATGTAGGGCGTTGCCGCAGTCAATTCGCGCAACTCTTTACCTTCCTGGGCGGTGATCGCGCTCAGGCTCGCAAGCACGAGGACACTGCCGGGAAAAGCTCGCTTTCAAGGGGTTGTGTGCGGTTATCCAGCTTGCAATTTGCTGGTTTGCTGTCTAAGGTCAGATCCAACAAACAGGGCTTGCAAAGGAAATTCCGACAAGAGAATTCCAGCAGGTGCCGAAACAGGAAGCTGGGCCTGCCATAGCCATACTGGGAATGCCGAAAAGGCGTGGAAGGCAAGGTCGGGGTTGAACAGGGAATAGGGGAGTGCCGGACAGGTATGACCGGGTCCGAGTATGTGCTGGAAGCCGAAGGGCTGACCAAACAGTTTCGCGGCTTCTATGCCGTGAACGGTGTGAATCTAAAAGTCCGGCGGGGGAGCATCCATGCGCTGATTGGTCCCAACGGCGCCGGAAAGACCACTGTCTTCAATCTTCTGACAAAATTCCTGGAGCCCACCTCAGGGCGCATTCTCTATAACGGGGAAGACATCACGCGCAGCGGCTCGGCGGCCATTGCACGCAAGGGCATGGTGCGCTCTTTCCAGATTTCGGCCGTTTTTCCGCAACTAACCACCTTGGAGAATGTACGGGTGGCCTTGCAGCGGCCAACGGGCCTGACCCACAAGTTCTGGAAAGCCGAAAAGGTGCTCGATTCCATGAACGAGCAGGCCATGGAACTGCTGGAAGCGGTGGGGCTCAACGATTTTGCGCAGGTGCATGCTGGCGAGCTGCCTTATGGGCGCAAGCGCTCGCTCGAGATTGCAACGACCCTGGCGCTCGATCCGGAGTTCATGCTGCTGGACGAACCGACCGCCGGCATGGCGCACGAAGATGTCAGCAGGGTATCGGCCCTGATCAAGCGGGTGTCGAAGGACAGAACGATCCTGTTAGTCGAGCATAATCTGAGTGTTGTGTCCGATCTTTCCGACACAATTACGGTTCTCCAGCGCGGAGAGGTCCTGGTCGAGGGCGATTACGAGACGCTGACGAACAACCCCGACGTGCGCGAGGCTTATATGGGAACCGGTCATGCCTGAGAGTAAAGCGACAGAGGGAATGCCGCTTCTCGAGGTCTCGGACCTGCATGCCTACTACGGGGAATCCCACATCCTGCATGGCAGCAGCTTTGTCGTTTCCGAAGGACAGGTCGTAGCCCTGCTTGGCCGAAATGGGGCGGGGAAGACGACCACGTTGCGCGCCATCATGGGCATGGTTCGTGATCGGCGTGGCTCGATTCGTTTCCGGGGGCAGGAGCTGATCAAGCTGTCCTCGGACAAGATTGCCAACCTTGGAATCGGTTATTGTCCCGAAGAGCGCGGCATCTTTGCCAGCCTGGATGTCGAGGAAAACCTGCTGCTGCCGCCGACCGTGGCCGATGGCGGCATGAGTCTTGAGGAGATCTACAGCCTTTTCCCCAACCTGAAGGAACGCCGGCGGAGTTCGGGCACACGTCTGTCGGGTGGCGAGCAGCAGATGCTGGCCATCGGGCGCATACTGCGTACGGGCGCGCGCCTCCTGTTGCTCGACGAGCCGACGGAAGGTCTGGCGCCTGTGATCGTCCAGCAGATTCACGATGTCATCACCCAGCTGAAGAGCCGGGGCTATACGATCCTGCTTGTCGAACAGAACTACCATTTCGCCGCCACAGTCGCCGACCATCACTTCATCATGGAACAAGGCAAGGTCGCCGAGGAGGTGCGCAAGGACGAGCTGAAAGAAAAACAGGATTTGATCGAGACTTATCTGGGGGTCTAGCTGTCCCGAGGACAGAGAGCCCCCCGAAACCACAGGGAGGAACGTATGAAACGTACAACAACAGCAACTTTTGGCGCCCTTGCGGCGTTGACACTGGCCCTGCCGGCGCAGGCCGAAATTTCCGACGATGTCCTGAAGATCGGCGTGCTCAATGACCAGTCCGGACTTTATACCGATCTGGCCGGACCGGGGTCCGTCGAGGCCGCGCGCATGGCGGTCGAAGACTTCGGTGGCACCATCAATGGCAAGGAAATCGAAATCCTGTCAGCGGATCACCAGAATAAACCCGACGTCGGTTCCAGCATCGTGCGCGAGTGGATCGACGAGGAAGGCGTGGACGTGATCGTTGACGTCCCTACCTCTTCGGTCGCTCTGGCCGTCAATGAGATCACGCGCGAGAAGGATACGGCCCTGCTGGTCAACGGTGGCGGCACCACGCGGCTGACCAACGATGACTGCTCACCCACCACCGTGCACTATGCCTATGACACCTATTCCCTGGCCAAGGGCACGGGCCAGGCCATTGTGCAGGAAGGCGGCGACAGCTGGTTCTTCATCACGGCCGACTATGCCTTCGGGCATTCGCTCGAGCAGGATACGGCGGCCGTGGTTGAAGCAAACGGCGGCGAGGTCCTCGATACCATCCGCCATCCGCTGGATACCTCGGACTTCTCGTCCTATCTGCTCCAGGCCCAGGGCTCTGGTGCGAAGGTTATCGGCCTGGCCAATGCCGGTTCGGACACCACCAACGCCATCAAGCAGGCCAACGAGTTCGGGATTGTGCAGGGCGGCCAGTCCTTGGCAGCCCTGTTGATGTTCATCACCGACGTGCATGCGCTTGGTCTCGAAACGGCCCAGGGACTGCAACTGACCACCGGTTTCCTCTGGAACATGAATGATGATACGAAGGCCTTTTCCGAACGCTTTGCGGAGCGTCGGGATGGGCAGTATCCCACCATGGTGCACGCCGGCGTCTATTCCTCTGTGGGCCATTATCTTAAGGCCGTTGCCGAGATCGATGACGATGGCGGCGAAGCTGCGGTCTCTCAGATGAAGAAGATGCCTGTCGATGATTTCTTCGCGCCGAACGGCAAGGTGCGTGAGGACGGCCGCATGGTGCACGACATGTACCTGGTCGAGGTCAAGTCGCCGGACGCGTCCGAGGGCGAATGGGACTACTACAACCTGGTAGCCACCATTCCGGGCGACGAGGCTTACAAGCCGCTCTCCGAGAGCACCTGCTCGCTGGTGAAGTGACGCCAGGGTGACAGCAACAAACGGGGCCGGAACAACCGGTCGGGAGAGGAGGCATCGATGACGGAACTGCTGGGGATACCGCCTCAGGTCCTGTTCGGCCAGGTCATGCTCGGGCTGATCAACGGGTCCTTCTACGCCTTGTTGAGCCTGGGTCTGGCCGTGATCTTCGGCATGCTCAACGTCATCAATTTCGCCCACGGCGCACTCTATATGGTGGGTGCTTTCGTGGCCTGGATGATGCTTAATTATCTGGGCATCGGCTACTGGCCGTCCTTGATTCTGGCTCCGCTTGTTGTCGGAGCGCTTGGCGTGGTGCTGGAGCGCACCATGCTGGCGCGCCTCTATCATCTGGATCACCTCTATGGACTGCTATTGACCTTCGGCTTGGCGCTGATCATCGAGGGTCTGTTCCGCAATGCCTACGGCGTATCCGGAACACCCTACCCAATACCCCAGGCGCTTTCGGGTGGGCAGAACCTGGGCTTCATGTTCCTGCCCAACTACCGGGCCTGGGTTGTTGTCGCTGCAGTGATCGTCTGTTTCGGGACTTGGTTCCTGATCGAGCGGACCCGGATTGGTTCATATCTGCGGGCCGCTGTTGAGAATCAGGAACTGGTGCGCGCCTTCGGTGTCAATGTGCCGCTGTTGATGACCCTGGCCTATGGCGGAGCCGTGGCCCTTGCCGGATTTGCAGGCGTCATGGCGGCGCCGATCTATCAGGTCAGTCCGCTGATGGGGCAGGACATTATCATTAAGGTCTTTGCCATCGTCGTGATCGGCGGGTTGGGCTCGATCTTCGGCTCGATGGTCACCGGTCTGGGCGTGGGAGTCATCGAAGGCATGACCAAGGTGTTCTATCCCGAGGCATCCAGTGTTGTCGTATTTGTCCTGATGGCCATAGTCCTGCTGGTCCGGCCACATGGACTGTTTGGCAGGCCACGCACATGACGATCGCAAAGGAAGACACGGGAAACATGTCGACGGGACAGAAGCTTTCACACGTACTGTCCGACCGCCGGGTACAGTTGGCGGGATTTGGGCTTGGGATCGTTCTGATCGCGATTGCGCCCTTTCTGGGATTCTATCCCATCTATCTCATGAAGCTGCTCTGTTTTGCCCTGTTCGCCTTCGCCTTCAACCTGCTGCTCGGTTTTGTCGGGTTGCTGTCCTTCGGGCATGCAGCCTTCTTCGGCATGGCATCCTATATTTCGGCCCATGCGATCAAGGTCTGGGGATTCAATCCCGAGCTGGGGGTTGCGGCGGGCACCCTGATGGCCTGCGTGTTGGGGGCGGTCTTCGGCTCGCTGGCCATCCGCCAGCGCGGGATCTATTTCGCCATGATCACCCTGGCCCTGGCGCAGATGGTCTATTTCTTTGCCGTGCAGGCGCCCTTCACGCACGGTGAGGACGGGATCCAGGGTGTGCCGCGCGGCGAGCTGTTCGGCTTCATCGACCTGTCCCAGACGATGAACCTCTATTACTTCGTGATGGCCGTCTTCATCCTGGGATTCTTCATCATCTACCGCGCCATCCATTCGCCCTTCGGGCAGATCCTGAAGGCCGTCCGCGAGAACGAGAGCCGGGTCACCTCCCTGGGCTACAACGTCACCGCCCTGAAGGTCGGAGCCTTCACCCTGTCGGCCACCATAACCGGTCTGGCAGGAGCCACGAAGGCCGTAGTCTTCCAGTCGGCGACCCTGACCGATGTCCACTGGTCCATGTCGGGCGAAGTGGTTCTGATGACCCTTCTGGGAGGCATGGGAACCGTCCTGGGGCCTCTGTTCGGGGCGGGCATTATCGTGACGCTTCAGGACTATCTGGCGGGGATGGGATCCTGGGTGACGGTTATCACGGGCTCGATCTTCGTGATCTGCGTCCTGACCTTCCGCCGCGGGGTCGTGGGTGAACTGGCGCGTATCCTGAAGATCCAGTCATAAGGCTCACTCTTTGTGAAAGACCCTGCAGGGGATTTGACCAGATGCCAGCGCATGGGTCACCTTGCCAGGATCTGCGCCTCGATTCCTGCGCGCAGGGAAGCTTCCTGCCCGTTCTCAAGACAAGACAAGCGTGATGGCGATGACTGACGAAACACTCTACACACGCCTTTTCAGCAACCAGCCTGATGCGGACAAGGTCTTCCTGGAGACCGCTGAGGGGCGCGCCCTGACCTATGCCGAAATCCAGGCCGGCGCGGGCCGCGTGGCCAATGCCCTGGTGCGCCTGGGTGTCAAGCCGGGGGATCGAGTTGCGGTCCAGGTTGAGAAGTCGCCCGAAGCGCTTCTGCTCTATCTGGGGACAATACGGGCCGGGGCTGTCTACCTGCCACTCAATACAGGTTATACCCTGGCCGAATTGGCCTATTTTCTGGGAGATGCGGAGCCTACCGTGGTGGTCTGTGACCCGGAAGTGCGTGATGAGATCGCGCGTCTGCCGGAGGCAAAGGCGGTTGCGTCGGTGGAGACCCTGGATGCAGCCGGGCAGGGCAGCCTGGCCGATCGCATGGAAAAGGAAAGTGAGGCTTTCCAAACCGTCCCGCGTGCAGGGGATGATCTGGCTGCCATTCTCTATACCTCGGGCACGACAGGCCGCTCGAAGGGCGCCATGCTCACCCAGTCCAATCTGACATCGAATGCTGAAACCCTGGTTGAGAGCTGGCACTTCACGGCTGACGATGTGCTGATCCATGCCTTGCCCTTCTTCCATACCCATGGCCTCTTCGTGGCCACGAACACCCTGCTGATGGCTGGGGGCAGCCTGTTCTTCCTGCCGAAATTCGATGCCGGGACGGTGATCGACCTGATGCCGCGTGCCACGGCCCTGATGGGGGTGCCGACCTATTACACGCGCCTGCTGGCCCAGGAGTTCTTTACCCATGATGTGACAGAAGGAATGCGGCTGTTCATATCCGGCTCGGCACCGTTGCTGGCCGAGACGCACCAGGCCTTCTCTGCACGCACGGGCCATGCCATCCTGGAACGCTATGGCATGACCGAGATCAACATGACCACGTCCAATCCTTACGAGGGTGAGCGCCGGCCGGGCACGGTCGGCTTCCCCTTGCCGGGCACCGAGCTGCGCGTGGTCGACCTTGAAACCGGCAACCCGGTCGCGACGGACGAGGTTGGTGTCATCGAGGTGCGCGGCCCGCATGTCTTCAAGGGCTATTGGAATATGCCTGAGAAGACAGCCACGGAGTTCCGCGCGGATGGCTTCTTCATCACAGGGGATCTCGGCAAGATCGACGGGGATGGCTATGTCCACATCGTGGGGCGCGACAAGGACCTGATCATTTCCGGTGGCTTCAACGTCTATCCCAAGGAAGTGGAGTCGGAAATCGATGCGCTTGAGGGCGTTGCCGAATCCGCTGTCTTCGGTGTGCCGCATCCCGACTTCGGGGAAGGCGTGACCGCTGTTGTCGTCAGGAATACAGGCGCTCATGTGAGCGAGGAGCAGGTGCTGAACGCCCTCAAGGACAGGCTTGCACGTTACAAGCAGCCCAAGCGGGCCTTCTTCGTCGATGAACTGCCGCGCAACACGATGGGTAAGATACAGAAGAACATCCTTAGGGAGACCTATGACAGGCTTTACCAGCCTGCGGGTCAGGACTGAGGATCGCCCACCCTTTGAATGACCGTCACTCAGCGGCCTGTAGTGCGAGCGGGGGTTTGTGATTTTCGGACACAGCCAACGCGGCTGCAGGAGGTGGGATGCGCCCGCGCATGCGTCTGGCCTCGCCCGGAGACTTGCCGCAGAATTTGCCGAAGCGCCGGTAGAAGGTCGAGAGGTCGTTGAAACCTGAGTAAAAAGCGATTTCCGCGATGGACAGCTGGTCCGAGGCGGGGTCGCTAAATCGGGCCAGGCTGACTTCGACGCGTCGGCGTGCAACCAGTTCCGTGAAACCTTCCGACAGGTCTTCCAGCAGGGTGTGGAGCCATCGCGTGGACATACCCAGGTCAGCGGCGGCGCGTCGGGCGTTCAGCTCCGGATCGCGCAGGTGCGCCTCGATATAGGCCAGGACCCGCTGGCGCTGGAAGCTGCGATAGTTGTGGCGGCGCTCTCCGCCGGACCTGTTGGCCGTTTCGATCGCCAGGCCCAGCAGCCCGCAGAGGTGTGTGAGCAGACCCTGTTGTACGCAGCAGTCGAGCCTGTCGGCTTCGCGTGCCAACTGGCACATGTGCTGGGCCAGAATATGGATCAAGCCGTCGCCGGCGGGCAGGTGCACGACCGGATTGCTTTCCGACAGTGGCAGGAAGGGGTGCACCAGAGATTGGGGCAGGCACCAGCGGGCAAGGCGTGCCGGCGTGTGGGAGATCACCTGGGAGGACATGGAGGTGTCCAGGAGCACGATATCGCCCGGCTTTTGTTGCTGACGGCCGTTCGCCCAGTGGTAGGTGCCCTCGCCCTCGAATACGAGAACCAGATGATAGTGCTGCTCTTCGCTATCCACGCCGGTCAGGCAGTCCTGCGTCACGATGACGGGCGGTGTGGTAATCTCGGACAGTGTGACATTGGCAACCTGACGGCTGCGGATATCGAGTTGCGATGTATCACCGCCGAGAAGCTCGACGGTCTTGTCCACCAGCTGTGTGCAGGCGATCTGCTTGCCGTCGCCGCCGTCCTTTCGCGCCTGTCTCATGATAGTCCCTCCTGTTCCATTGCCCTGTTGTCCCTTCAGGACGCAATCCCCTGCCGGAAAGTTCCCGAAACAAGAATTCAGGGATAATTTCCTGAACCTTTCAGGTGAGACTGCCCGGAATGCCAAGCCTTGCTTCGCGGGTTGCGAAGACAGGGTTCGGGGCAGCTGCTATCCTTAAGCCGTGTAGGTCCCAAGCATACCGGTTCTTTGGGCTGCGGCCTGGAAGGTCATGAAACATGACTGGCGACAAGGAAAATGAGATATGGCGGCACTCGGCCCGGGCCTTTTTCCAGGCTGAAGTGGAGCACCTGATGGACCGCCTCTACGGCACGGCGCTGCGCCTGACGGGCAATCGCAGCGACGCCGAGGATCTGGTGGCCGACAGTCTGGCCAAGGCCTGGAACGGACTTTCCGGATTAGAGGACCGCCAGGCTTTCGAGAAATGGGTCTTTCGCATCCTGGTCAATGGCTTCGTAAGTGATCGCCGGCGGCAGAAAGCCCGCCCGTGTGAAGTGGAGGCGGACAGGGAGGGAGAGTTTTCCCTGTTCGAGAAGCTGCACCAGCCGTTCCTCCTGTGGTGGGGCACGCCCGAGCAGGAGCTTCTCGACAAGCTCTTGCGCGCGGATATCGAAAATGCCCTGGATGCATTGCCGGAAGAATTTCGGCTTGCCGTCGTCATGGTTGAGCTGTGGGGGCTCAGCTATGCGGAGACGGCGGAGATGCTCGATGTTCCGGTGGGAACGGTACGTTCCCGGCTTAGTCGTGGTCGCAGCCTGCTGCAGAGTGCGCTGTGGCATCAGGCCCGTGAAGCCGGACTTCTTAAGGGCGAAGCGAAAGGGACCGCCAGATGACACAGGATCTGCGCTGCGAAGAGGTCATCGACAAGCTGCTGGAGTACCTTGATCGTGAGCTCGACCGCGACACGGAAGATGCCCTGGCACAACATATGGAAACCTGCCGCGCCTGTTTTTCCCGTGCGGAATTCGAGCGCCGGCTGCGCGCCAGGGTGCGCGATATCAGTGAAGCCAAGGCTCCCGACTCACTCCGACAACGGATTCATGCTATCATGGAGCGCTATTAGGGCGCGCTCAATCACGCAAGACTTGTTCGAGAGGCCTCAATGGTTGCTATCCTGGGATTTTCCAAGGATCAGGTCACAGCCGCCGTGCAGGCCATGTATGCGGATTTGGCGGGCGATCCTCGACAGCATTTCCACTTTCCAGTTGGGCGTTCGGCCGCACGGGCGGTGGGCTATCCCGAAGAAACGCTCGAGCAGCTGCCAGAGGCGGCCGTCACGCGCTTCGTCGGTGTAGGTTTCCCATTCCGCGCCGGCGTGGTCCGCGAGGGAGATACCGTGCTCGATATCGGGGCAGGGGCCGGGTGCGATACCCTGATTGCCAGTTCCCTGGTTGGCGAGAACGGCAAGGTCTGGGCGCTCGATATCACCACGGAAATGCTGGATCAGTTGCAAACGACACTCACGCAAGCCGGCATCCGCAATGTCGAACTGGTGGAAGCCGATGCCGAGCGTATTCCCTTGCCCAATCATTCCGTCGATGTGGTGACCAGCAATGGCGTCCTGAATCTGATACCGGATAAGCGCAGAGTGCTGTCCGAGATCTTCCGCGTGCTCAAGCCCGAGGGGCGGGTGCAACTGTCCGATATTGTCATCGACAGGCCCGTTCCGCTGGGCGGGCGAAGTGATCCCGAACTCTGGGCTGAATGCGTGGTGGGCGCCTCGATCAAGGAGGACTACCTGGCCCTGTTTCAGGAAGCCGGCTTTACCGACATTTCCGAGTTGCGCGAGTTCGACTACTTTGCCGAAAGCCCCAGTGCGGATACGCGGCGCATCGCCAATGGCCTGGGCGCACGTTCCATCGATATCTCTATGCAGAGGCCCGCACAGGCCCTCTCGCCAGGATATCTTGGACAGCTCGCCCGCCGTTTGCACCCAAGGCGACTGACACGAATCGGCGCACGGGGCCTGTGGGGTGCAGTGGCCGCCGCTGCCGCCGTGTTCGCTTGCTACGGCCTCGTGGCACTGTTCGGGCTGTTGTCGCTCATGGGGCTCAGCCTCACCCTTCCCGAAGGTCTGTGGGCGTTTGCCATCCTTGCCGCTGCAGTTCTTGCCGTCGCCGCCACGGCTTTGAATTTGCCCCGACATGGCCGACCCTGGCCCCTGCTGGCAACGGGGATTGGTGCTGTACTTATCGCATATGCGCTGTTTGTCAGTTATGACCCCCTGCTCGAGGCGTTGGGTTTCGTCGTTCTTGTCGGTGCAATCGGATGGGATCTCTATCAGGTTTACCTTGCCGAGTGCATTCCGGAGCACCGCAGGCGGTTGCGCCAGGCCAAGGCTTGATGATGCGACCCTCCAGATTCTGGAAATAACCGACTTTTCTTCGCTTGTTATCAGAAATCCTGGCATTCTGGCTTCAAGGAGCAAGGTTCATGTGTATGGTGGGGCCCAATAGGGACCAAGGGCCAGCTATGTGAGACGGGGTGGAATGCTACAGGCGCTTGAAGAGGAATATCGCCATCTGATCGGTCTCTGGAAGGAGGCGCGCAGAGGGCAGGGCGTGCCCACACGCGAGCATTTTGACCCCATGACCTTGCGCGGCCTCGTCTCCCGGGTTCACTTGCTGGAATTCGAGGGCCAGGACAAGTTGATCTTTCGTCTTTCGGGCACAAACGAACAGGCGCGTTTGGGAGAGGATCCAAAAGGGGAAGATTACCTGGCTATAGTTGATGCTCCAGCACGCGCTTACCTGCTACAGAACATGCACACTACGCTGTTTCATCCGGCTGGCCTGGTCGTCACGACGGAAGAGATCCATGCAGACGGAAGCCGTATACCCACGCGCTTCATTGCCTTGCCCCTGCGGGATGCGAGACGCGGGCGCGACCAGGTGATTGCGCTGGTGAGCGAAAAGGGTCCCAAGCAGTATCTCCAGGTTACGTTTCCGGTGCCGCGCGATCGTGAGTGGCACGATGAGGTGATTGCCGTTGAAACCGTGGATCTGGGCAACGGAATACCGGACATCCCCATTTACAAGCGTGAAGCCCTATCCTCTTGAGCGGATCTCGGCAGCGCGGCACAGTCGCGGACGGGCTTGGGGGACAGACGGAGGTGTGCAGGAGGTGGAATGATTGATGCAACTGACCATGCGCACCTGAAGCGCTGCATTGAACTTGCGACAGAGGCGCTTGAGGCCGGAGACGAGCCCTTTGGCTCGGTGCTTGTCTCTGGCGAGGGCGAAATTCTGGCCGAGGATCACAATCGCGTGTCCTCCGGGGACCAGACTCGCCATCCGGAATTCGCCCTGGCGCGCTGGGCGGCCGCCAACATGACGCCGGAAGCACGGGCCGGCGCGACGGTCTATACTTCAGGCGAGCATTGCCCCATGTGTGCAGCGGCGCATGGTTGGGTCGGGCTGGGACGGATCGTCTATGCCAGTTCGTCCCGGCAACTCAGGTCATGGCTGGCGGAGATGCAGGTTCCACCTGCGCCTGTCCGGGCTTTGTCGATCCAGGAGGTGGTTCCCGGACTGGAGGTCGAAGGCCCAGTGCCCGATTTGGCTGAGCAGGTTCGCAGCTTGCATCAAAGGCGGCACCAATTCTGATCTTCCTGGCAGGAGAGGCGTCATGAGGGCTGATCCCTTGATGACGTTGAACGTTCCCTACAGGGAATAAGTGGACTTTCTTACCACCGATGCCGTGGTGATGACGGCCTGATTCGAGGTCTGTATGCATTGCCCATTTCTTCAGAAAGGGTCTAAACTCTGTGCTAAAGCATATACGTGCTTTAACTCTGGATGTTGCAAGCCCACGTTCTAATTAGAGCAATTCATTCAATGCAGATTTTGAACCAGGGAGAGAAACATGGCGGGCAAGGACCAAAAGCCGACAACAACGGATGCGGGGATACCGGTTTCCAGTGATGAACATTCGCTGACGGTTGGGCCGGATGGCCCGATCCTGTTGCAGGATCACTACCTGATCGAACAGATGGCGAACTTCAATCGGGAGCGGATCCCGGAACGTCAGCCACATGCCAAGGGTGGCGGCGCCTTCGGTCGCTTCGAAGTGACCCAGGATGTCAGCAAATACACCAAGGCGGCGGTGTTCCAGCCAGGCACGAAAACCGAGACGCTTATCCGCTTCTCGACGGTTGCCGGCGAACGCGGCAGTCCGGATACCTGGCGCGATCCGCGCGGCTTTTCGCTGAAATTCTATACCAGCGAAGGCAACTATGACATGGTCGGCAACAACACGCCGGTCTTTTTCCTGCGCGACCCACTTAAGTTCCAGCACTTCATCCGCTCGCAGAAGCGCCGGGCAGATACCAACCTGCGCGACCATGACATGCAGTGGGATTTCTGGACCCTCTCGCCCGAGTCTGCCCACCAGGTGGCCTGGCTGATGGGGGATCGCGGTATCCCCAAGACCTGGCGCCACATGAATGGCTATTCCAGCCACACCTACATGTGGGTGAACGCCAAGGGCGAGAAGTTCTGGGTGAAGTATCACTTCAAGACCGACCAGGGTGTCGACCACCTGACCCAGGAGGAGGCCGACCGCCTGGCCGGCGAGGATGGTGATTACCACATGCGCGATCTCTATAATGCGATCGAGCGCAAGGAGTATCCGAGCTGGACGCTCTACATGCAGATCATGCCGTTCCACGAGGCCGAGACCTACCGCTTCAATCCCTTCGATCTTACCAAGGTCTGGCCGCATGCTGACTATCCCTTGATCGAAGTGGGCCGGTTGACGCTGGACCGCAATCCGACCGACTACCACACCGAGATCGAGCAGGCGGCCTTCGAGCCCAACAACCTGGTGCCGGGTATCGGGGTCAGCCCGGACAAGATGCTTTTGGGGCGTCTCTTCTCCTATACTGATGCGCATCGGGCGCGCATGGGCGTCAACTACAAGCAGATTCCGGTGAATCGTCCCAAGGCGCCTGTCCACAGCTATAGCAAGGATGGTGCGATGCGGGTCGAGAACGTTTCCGATCCCGTATATGCGCCAAACTCGAAGGGCGGGCCGGCGGCCGATCCTGAACGCTATCCCGAGGACACGACCTGGGAGGCCAGTGGAGAGTTCGTGCGTGCGCCCTACAGCAAGCGCAAGGACGACGACGATTTCGGCCAGGCCGGGACACTGGTACGTGAGGTCATGGACGATGCCGCGCGCGACCGACTGGTCTCCAACGTTGTGGGACATCTGAAGGGTGGCGTGTCCGAACCGGTCCTGGAACGTGCCTTCGAGTATTGGCGCAACATCGACCAGGATATTGGCGAGCGCATCAAGAAGGGCGTGAAGGGCGGCTGACCGCCTTCACGCGTCCGCTTGTCAGGAGGACAAGCTCCGGGGGGCGAAGCCGGCTCCCCGGAGCTTTTTGTGCGATTCGGATACCTCTCCTATCGACCCGCCCGCAGGCGCCCGACGATGCCGGTGGGGAAGAAGTAGACGCTGAGGATGAACAGAACGCCGAGCCAGAGCAGCCAGCGGTCGGGATCGATGAGACCCGGCAGCAGCGGCACATCGCCCAGCGCTGTAGCACCGATGTCCATCAGGTTCTGCAGATAGTTGCGGGCCAGGATGAACAGTGTGGCGCCCAAAACGGCGCCGTAGATGGAGCCCATGCCGCCGATCACCAGCATTAGCAGGATATCGATCATGATGGTCAGACTGAGCGTGGTGTCGGGGCCGGTGTATTTCAGCCAGATCGCCATCAGAGATCCGGCCAGGGAGGCCACGCCGGCGGATAGGCATACCGCGATGGTGCGGTAGATGACCGTGCGGTAGCCGATCGCCTCGGCGCGGAAGGTGTTCTCACGGATCGCCTGCAGGACCCGGCCGAAGGGCGCGTTGACGAAGCGCAGCAGCAGCAGGACGAGACCGGCGGAGGCGAGGAAGACCAGGTAGTAGTTGAGCAGCCGGCCGTCGATCTTGACGCCGAGGACCTCCGTGTCGATCAGCTTGAAGGCGGGCCCCAGTTCCCGTGGCACACGGTAACTGAGGCCGTCCTCGCCGCCGGTCAGCCCCGAAAGCTGCGAGGCAAGAATCATGAAGGCACTGGCGACTGCCAGTGTCACCATGGCAAAGAAGATCGCCCGCACGCGCAGCGAGAACAGTGCGATGATGAAAGCAAGGGCGATCGAAACCGCCAATCCCGCCAAACTGCCAAGGACCATGCCGCCCCAGCTTGTCGGCCAGACGTCGAGCACGATAGCAACACCATAGGCGCCGATGCCATAGAACATGGTATGGGCGAAGGAGACCACGCCGGTATAGCCGAGCAGCAGGTCATAGCTGGCCACCAGAACGATGAAGACACAGATCGTCGCTGCGGTGTTGAGCGAGCGCGTGCCCGGGAACAGGAAAGGCGCGAAGGCGAGGCCGATCAGGATCGCCAGCAGGATGAGCGTCAGCGCACGGCTGCGTGGCAGGTCGCCGGAGAGAAGAGCGTTCAGCATGACCTTGATTCTCCCGCGCTCAATGCTTGTTGACCGGCAGCAGGCCTTGCGGCCGCCACATCAGCACCGCCACCATCAGCAGGATGTTGGAGCCGAGCGCCACCTTGGGCACCAGGTAGCCGGTGTAGTTGGCCATCAGCCCGACCAGCAGTGCGCCGATGAAACAGCCCTGCACCGAGCCGAGGCCGCCGATGATGACGACGATGAAGACCAGAATCAGGACGTCGAGCCCCATCTGGGCGGTGATGATCTGTTCGTAGAGGCCCCACATCACGCCGCCCAGGCCGGCCAGCGCCGAGCCGGCGACGAACACCAGGATGAAGAGCAGGCGGATGCGGTAACCGAGCGCCTCGACCATCTCGCCGTTCTCGACCCCGGCGCGGATCAGCAGGCCGATCCGCGTGCGCCCCAGGACCCAGAGCAGGGCCAGGAAGATGACGAGGCCGAGGATCACGGAATAGACGCGGTATTTTTCGATGGCCACCATGCCATACACCCAGGCGCCCGTGAGGGCTTCCGGGCGGGGCAGCGGAATGGCGTCGGGGCCCCAGATCAGGCGGATCAGCTCCTCGGCCACGATCAGTCCGCCCATGGTCACCAGGATCTGCTTCAGGTGCGCGCCATAGACCGGCCGCACGATGACCCGCTCGAAGACATAACCGAGGCCGCCGGCGACTAACATGGCCGCCAGCATGGCCGGGAGCACCGCACCGAGATTGAGCAACACGGAATCCGCACCCGTCCACCCTGTGGCCTGCAGCAGGACCGTGGCCCCGACGAAGGCGCCGATGGAGATGAAGGCGCCGTGTCCGAAATTGAGAATGTCCATCAGGCCGAAGACCAGGGTGAGCCCCGAGGCCATGACGAAGATCATCATTCCCATGGCCAGTCCGGCCAGGGTCAACGTGGCCCAGGTCGGGCCGCTGCCGATCAAGACATAGCCGAGGATGAGGAAGGCCGGGACGAGGAGATAGGGCACCCAGGCCCCGAGCCGTTCGGTAAACGGCGCACGCGGTGTGGCGTTTTCGGTCTGGCTGGCGGTCTGGTCGGTCATGACTCTGTATCCAGGCTGAGGCCGAGGAGGCGCTGCTGCAGGGCCTCGTCCTCGGCGAGTTCGGCCATGGCCCCGCCATGGACGACGTGGCCGTCGTCCATCACCGCGACGCTGTCGCCGACGGCGCAGGCCATGTGGAAGTTCTGCTCGACGAGAAGAATCGTGGTTTTGCTGCGCTTGAGATCCAGAAATGCCTCGATCAGGGCCTCGACGATCGAGGGGGCGAGGCCCTTGGTCGGTTCGTCGACCAGTAGCAGGCGTCGCGGCTCGGCGATGGCGCGCGCGATCGCCAGCATCTGCTTCTGGCCCCCGGATAGATTCCCGGCCGGCAGCCGCCAGAATTTCCTAAGCGCCGGGAAGAGCCGGAAGATCCAGTCAAGGCGCGCTTCGTCCATGGGCCCCTTGCGGGCGGCCAGGACCATGTTCTCCTGGACCGTCAGGTTGCTGAAGAGACCCATGTTCTCAGGGACATAGGCAATGCCCTGGCGCGCGATGTCCGCTGTTGCCATGCCGCTGATCTCGGCGCCGTCGAAGACGACCTTCCCCTGAGAGGGCTGCCAGAGACCCATGATGCTGCGCAGTGTGGTGGTCTTGCCGGCGCCGTTGCGGCCCAGCAGCATGGTGAGGCCCCCGGCCGGCACGGTGAGATCGACACCTTGGAGGATATGGTACTGGCCGATGTGGGTGTGGACGCCCTCGAGGTGCAGCAATGGCTCAGGCATGGCTCTTCCTCACACCGAGATAGGCTTCCTGGACGATGGGCGAGGCGATGACCTCGTCGGGCGGGCCGTCGGCAACAAGGGCACCGTTGTGCAGCACTATGATGCGGTCAGCGAGCGAGCGCACCACGTCCATCTTGTGTTCGACCAGCAGGATGGTCTTGGTCCGGTCGCCCTTGATCTCGCGAATCAGGTCGAGAATGACCGGCACCTCGTCGGCGCTCATGCCGGCCGTGGGTTCGTCGAACATCAGAACGTCGGGCTCCAGGGCCAGCAATACGGCGACCTCGAGGCGGCGCTGGCCGCCGTGCGGCAGGGCCGCGGCCGTTTCGCCGGCGCGTTCGAGCAGGTTGGTGCGGTCCAGCAAGGTTTCGGCCTCCTCGATCAGGCTGCCGAAGGAACTGGCGCGTGTCAGGAGGTTGAGGCCGATGCCGCGCCGGCTCTGGATCGCCAGGCGCACGTTCTCCAGCACGCTCAGGTTGGGAAACAGGTTGGTCAGCTGGAAGGCGCGGCCGATTCCGCGATGGGTGCGTGCCGGCGCGCTCAGACCGGTGATGTCTTTCCTGTACAGGCGCACCTGTCCGGTACTCGCCTTCAGCTGGCCGGAAATCATGTTGAAATAGGTGGTCTTGCCCGCGCCGTTGGGGCCGACAATGGCGGTCAGGCTGCCGCTCTCGTAACGGCAGGAGACGGAATCCACGGCGACATGGCCGCCGAAGCGGATCGTCAGGTTCTCTGTCTCGAGCACAGGGGGACTGGATGCGGGCATTGGCTCTTGCTCTTTGAGGGAGAGAGCTGGCGAGGCGCGACACTGCACGCCCCGCCAGACTGCTACCGGCCATTCACCGGTCGTTGCGGATGGGGATGTCCATATCCTCGATCTCGAGGGTGCGAACGAGTTCGGGAATGCCCCAATCCACGTCGTCCTCGACTCGGATCTTGAAGTGGTACATGGCCTGCAGGGCCTGGTGATCCTCCTCGCGGAAGCGCATGGTGCCCTTGGGCGTCATGAACTCCATGCCCTCCATGGCGGCGATCAGGTCTTCGGTCTCGGTGCTTTCGGCCTGGCGCAGGGCCTCCACGATGGCGACGCCGGCCGACATGCCACCGGCCGTGAAGAAGTCCGGCGGTTCGTTGTGGCGCGCGAAGTGCTCCTCGACAAGCCAGTCGTTCATCTCGTTTTCCGGGATCTCGTAGTAGTAATAGGTGGCCCCTTCCATGCCCGGAAGTTCCTTGTAGGCTGCCATCGCGGCCAGGATGTTGCCGCCGGAGGCCAACTCGATGTCGAAACGCTCAGGGGCCAGGGCCTTGATCTTCCCGACGGGATTGCCGCCGCCGGCCCAGACCACCCAGATGATCTTGCGCTCGCAGTTCTCGGCCGCGTTCAGCTCATCGAAGAGGCGCTGCGCGTGGGCCGTGAAGTCCGTGGCATCCTGCGGGGCATATTCCTCGAAGATCAGGCGCGCGTCCGTGTCGACGAGCGCCTCCTTGAAGGCGGCGACGCCGTCGCGGCCGAAGGCATAGTCCTGGGCCAGGGTGGCGATACAGTTGCCCTCCTGGCCGAGGGCGACCGCGTTCGCGATGGCGTCCTGGGAGGAGTTGCGCCCGGTCCTGAAGATGTAACGGTTCCACGCCTCTCCGGTGATGGAATCGGCGACCGCCGGCTCGACCAGCAGGATCTTCTCGTACTCCTGGGCGACCGGCAGCATGGCGAGCGCGACGCCGGAGGACACGGCGCCCACCGCCAGGGTGACCTCGTCATCTCCGTAGGCCTCGGCCAGTAGGGTCTTGCCGAGGTCCGGCTTCAGCTGGGTGTCCTTTTCGATCACCTCGATGGGCCGGCCGCCGATCTCCATGGTGCCGTCGGTGGCGTACTCGAGTCCCATCATCAATCCGTTGTGGGACTGTTCGGCATAGGCTTCGTAGGCCCCCGTCTTGCCATAGACATGGGCGATCTTGATGGGATCCTGGGCAAGTGCGCTGCCGCTTGCCAAGAGTCCTGCGGCGGCTGTTGCTGCCGCCAAGCTTGATAGTAGTCTCTGCATTGTTTTCTCCCTTTCCATGATCGTGGTTCTTATTGTTGTTCCGTTTGTCCTGTCGCACCGGAGACGCGGTGGCCGACGTCCTTCATCAGCACCAGGGCCCGGCCTTCGCAGATCCTGCGTCCTTCGCCGTCGCGGCAGAGGGTTGCCAGGTCCACAAGATCCTTCTCCGGCCGGATGCGCGTGATGGTGACGCTCGCCGTCAGCGGCGTGCCCACCTCTGCTGTGCCGACGAAATCCAGGGTCTGTTTCAGGTAATTCGTGCCGAATCCGGGCAGTTCGGCACCCAGCAGATAGGAGAACAGGCCGCCGATCAGCGGTTCCGGCACATCGCCTGTGGCGTGTGATGATCCGCTGAGGGCCTCGTAGCCGGCAATGGCATCGGCATCGAAGATACGGGTGGTGCTGACAGAGTCGCCGGTTTTCATCACCCTTCCTCCTTACCGCGCACAATGCGCGTTTCTCCGTCCAGGGTCAGCGTTCCGTCTGTCGTGCGCAGGATCCGCGTGGCGAGACGACACTCCTCCTCTGTGGGATGGTCGAGCACCTCCACTTCCAGTCGCACGATCTCGCCGGCGAAGGTCGGTGCGGGGAACATGAGGTTCTGCGAAACCTGCTGCATACCCGGAAAGTGGGTTGCGATCAGTCCACGCAGCGCCGTGTAGAGCAGCATGCCGTGGGCGACCGTGCGCCCAAAGCGGGTTTCCGCCGCGAAGACGGGGTCGACGTGGATCGGGTTGTCGTCGCCGCTGATCACGGCGAAGCGGTCGAACTCGGCCTGGGTGAATTGGCGTTCGGACGTGAAGAGCGTGCCGGCGGTGGGCAGGGACGTAGCGGCGGTCATTGCGCCCCTCCTGTCCCGGTGGAAGGGACGCTCTCGCTTTGAAATTGCGCGCGCAGCACGTGCTTCTGTACCTTGCCGGCCGGTGTGCGCGGGAAGTCCTCGACCACGAAGAAGCGCTTGGGAATGCGGTAGCTGGCAAGATGCTCGCGGCAATAGGCGACGATAGACTCCAGGTTAACCTCTTCGCCAGGACGGGGGCGTAGATAGGCATGGCCGACCTCGCCCCACTTCTCGTCGGGCACGCCCACCACGGCAACCTCCAGCAGTTGTGGGTGAGCGCCCAGTATCGCTTCGACCTCGGCCGGATAGACGTTCTCGCCGCCTGAGATGAACATGTCCTTGATGCGGTCGACCAGGTAGAAATAACCGTCGTTGTCCCGCCGTGCGACGTCGCCGCTGTGCAGCCAGCCCTCGACGATGGTCTTGGCGGTGACCTCCGACCGATTCCAGTAGCCGGGTGTGATGTTCGGCCCGCGCAGAAGCAGTTCGCCCGCCTCGCCGTCGGCAACCTCCCTGCCTTCACTGTTGACGATCCGCGCCTCGACCAGGAGTTGCGGCTTGCCGATGGAGCCGGGCTTGCGGGTGACGTTCTCGGCATCCATCAGGAAGGTCGTTGGCCCGGACTCGGTCATTCCGAACCCCTGCTGGATGTAGGCGCCGCGCTTGGCGTAGCTGTGGAGGATGTGATCGGGCAGCGGCGCGCCGCCGGCACTCCAGCTACGCACCCGGGTCAGTTCGATCTCCACGAAGCGCTCATGCAGGCTCAAGGCCTGATAGACGGCCGGCACGGCAAGCAGCGCCGTCAACTCGCCGCCGTCGATCAGATCGAGTAGCCGGTCGGCGTCGAAACCGGGCAGCACCTTGACGGAGCCGCCGCAGATCAAAGTGGGCAGGGTATGGAGGTTAATGCCGGCTGTGTGGAAAAGCGGCAGATAGCAGGGCGTGGTGTCGGCACCGGTGAGATGGGTTGGCTGGGCGATGTTGATGTAGTTGGCCAGCGCCATGCCGAAGGTCTGGATCACCGCCTTGGGCGTGCCGGTGGTGCCTGAGGTATAGAGCATGTACCAGGGAGCTTCGGGATCGCGTTCCTCGACGCGCGGCGGCCAGCTCGGCGTTTCCTCGGCGGTGAGCAGGTCTTCGTAGCTGTCCGTACCCTGCGTTTCCTCCAGCGGGATCAACGGCAGGGCGCACCCATCGGCCAGCTTGCCGGCGAGTTCGGCCGTGGCCGTGTCGTGCAGCAGGAAGCGCGGCGCGCAGTCCTTGACCACTGGCGTCAGTTCGCTTGCGGTCTGGCGCCAGTTGAGTGGCGTCAGGATGACTCCGGCCTTGCCGCAGCCGAAGAGGATCTCGAAGAAGGCGATGCAGTTGTGGCAGAGGATGGCAACGCGCTCGCCGGGTTCGACGCCGCAACGGCGCAGGGCCGCGGCGAAGCGCTCGGCGCGCTCGTTGAGCTGGCGATAGGTGACGCTTCGACCGGTTGCGACCTCGTGCATGGCCATCTTGTCCGGTAGCAGGCTTGCGCGTTTGGCGGCGAAATCGAAGACTTGGAACACTGCCTCCTCCTCCGCTAGACGGCCCGGCCGAGGAACCGCGCGACACCGGCGCGGGTTTCCGGTCGGGCGGCCTGTTCAATGAAACCACGGCGCTCAGCCTCGAGGGCCTGAGCGATTGCGGCGCGTCGGGCGGGGGCGAGCAGTCGCGCTTTGGTGGCGTGCAGGCCGCCCTGAACCTTGCTCGAGAGTATCTCGACCCAGTCATTTACCTGGCTGTCCAGGGTTCCGGCTGGCACCACTGCGTGGGCGAGGCCGAGGCGACCTGCTTCCTCGGCGTCCACCTGACGGTTCAGCAGCTGGATCTCGGCGGCCCGGGCATGCCCGATCCGTTCGGGCAGCAGCGCGCTCCAGCCGCCGTCGGGACTGAAGCCGACCTCGACGTAGTAGGGCGCAATGAAGGCCTCTTCGGCCAGGACGACGAGGTCGGCGGCGAGAACCAGGCCCAGGGAGCCGCCGGTAACCGGTCCCTGGATGCGGGCGATCACGGGCAGAGGCAGGTCGAGCAGTGCCAGGATCGCTTCGTTCAGCTGGCCAACGATCCGTTCCCCATAGACCGCCATGTCCTCGGCATCGTGGAAAGTGGCGAGATCGCCGCCGGTGGAGAAGCTTCGGCCTTCCGCGGCCAGCACCACGACACGCACACTGTTGTCCCGGCGGACCTCGGCAATGGCGTCCAGCAGGTCTTCCAGCAGCTCCGGCACCAGGCTGTTGTGCCGCTCCGGTCGATTGAGGGTCAGGCGGGCGGTGCCGCTGTCGATCTCGCAGAGGACCAGATTGCCGCTCATGCCGTACCTCCTTCTCCGGGTCGTGGCTTGAGGCCGTGGGCGATCATGTCCATCACGCTGGCGACCACGGGGCCCGGGTCGCGCTCCGCCTCCCAGATGCCGTAGCGCAGGCCGAGAAAGAGCGAGATGCCCATCAGCGCCCAGCTCTCGGCGTCGGAGTCCTGGACGCGGATCTCGCCGCGCTCCGCGGCGGCCTCGCAGCGAGCGCGATAGGCCGCACCGAAATCCTGGAAGTAGAGGCGGAAGGCCTCGGGGTCGACGAACTGCGCCTCGAGGACGATGCGATAGAGGTCCGGGTAGAGTCGCACGAAGCGGATGAAGGCCTCCATGCCCTGCGCTTCGGCGCTCAGGCGGTCGGTGCCCTCGTCGACATTCTCGGTCAGGAAGTCGCGCAGCCGCCGGCCGAGATCGAAGACCAGGGTGCGGAACAGCTCTTCCTTGCTGGAGAAGTAGATATAGAAGGTGCCCTGGGCGGTGCCGGCCGCCGAGGTGATGCCGGCAACCGAGGCCTCGTGGAAGCCCTTGCTGCCGAACTCCTCCTGCGCCGCGTCCAGCAGCTTGCGCACGGTGCGCGCGCCGCGTCGCGTCTTTGGCGGGTTGTTCAGTTCCGGCAGGGCCTGGTCCAAGGCGCGACTCCCAAAGTGTTCCGTCCCGTGACAGCGCTTGCCGGCGCAATGGCCTCGGCTTGCAATTTCCGCTGTCGTGCGTTTTCTTATTATGAGACATGACTCAACTGTCATGTTTATACTAAGACCGCTCATTAGGTCCTGTCAATTCGCTCGATTGTTCGTAGGGAGCGAAGGGCGGCAAGCTGGGAGAAGGGTTTGAGCGAAACGCCGGGGAAGGCCCTGCCGATGGGTGACGGACCTCCACTGCACTATCGCGAGCTGGGGACGGGGTCGCCGCTGCTGCTCCTGCACGGCTTTGGCTGTGACGGCCACAGTTTCGACGGGCTGGCTGACCGCCTGAAGGAGCGATTTCGCGTCATCATTCCCGACCAGCGCGGGCACGGTCGCTCGGCGGCGTGTGCCTTCCCGGACGTGCGGGAGGCGACGGATCCCCTTGATGATCTTGCCGATGATGCGGTGCACCTGATTGATCATACGGCGGGGCAGCCAGTGGTGGCGCTGGGCTGGTCGATGGGGGCGGCGGTGCTCTTTTCCGCCGTCGCGCGCCACGGCCAGGGGCGTTTCGCCGGCCTGGTCGTCGAGGACATGGCACCGCGGGTTGCGAGAGGGCCCGGCTGGGATCTGGGCCTGATCGGGGCCGGCTCACCGAAGGAAACGGCTGCGGTCGCCGATCGCATGAGCGAGGACTGGCCGCAGGTGGTCGAGCGCATGGCGCCACGCGTCTTCGCCGATGCGGACACTCCCATGGCGAAGGATCTGCAGCGCAGCATGCTGGACAGTGATCCCGAGGCGATGGCGCTGCTCTGGCGCGCCTTGGCCACGGCGGATTTCCGCGAGACCTGTTCGGCGATCGACATTCCTGTGCTGCTCACACGCGGCGCACACAGCCGGCTCTATCCGGCGGAGACGATGGACTGGCTGGCCGCGCGCATGACGAAGGCGCATAGCCGGACCTATTCCCAATCGGGCCACGCTCCTCACCTCGAGGAGCCGGCGCGCTTCGCCGCGGACCTGGCCGCGTTCGCAGAGCGATGTGCTCTCGGGCAGGACACGCCAATCTGAAGCAAACTGAGAGTAGACGATCTCACGTAGATTTGGACTCCCGGCACGCCTGAACCCTCACGCTTCGGCCGGACCGCGGTGTGTGTGCGCGCGGTTGACGAACTGGTGCCAGATGCGCCAATCGCCGGCCGCGTTCTGACGCAATATGGTGACGTAAGCGCCGTGCTGTTGGACGGCACGCTCACCCTCCCCGAAGGGTTCGACCTCAAACCGTTAGCTCGCCTGGACATAGACAGCCTCGCCGAGCATTTCGGCTCCTTGGATTTCGACGGAGAAACCGGTCAGCCTGACGCCGCCATCCACGCCGAGCAGCCTGGCCAGAGCGCCGCGGATCGCATCGCGCCCCTCCACGGGCGGGGCATCAGGCAGCAACTGGACAGCCCGTTGGTGATAGAGTTGCGCTACGGTATCCCAATCCCCGGCGAGCGCACGCTCCACATAGGCCTCGGGGATCGTCGCGATCTGCTGCCGTATCTCAACCCGGAACGCTTCCGCCGGCACAGCCCGAAAAGGCGTCTTCTGCTGGCGCCGACCGTGCTGGGGTTTGGAAGGCCGCAAGAAAGTTCCTCTGCATCATCATTCTCCTTGGAAGGGTTCGCAGCGCCGGCCGCCCCAGTCTGTCGTCGGGGTGGAAGGCCTGCGGGGCTGTTGGTTCGTGGAGGCCGGCAACCTTAAGGAGCACCGTGTCTGGACGGGGGTGCCAGAGGAATACAGCACCCGGCTGAATCGTGAACTCTACGACCAGCATGTGCGAGGCGTCCTAGATCTCGATCTTCTACGGCGCCAGCCCCTCGCGGTCCTGCGTGATGTGTATGAGGCGGTCTCAGCGCCGGGTCCCCACAATGATCCAGTAGTCGCGGGGCACGCAGATGCCGAGCTCGGTGCCGAAGCCGTCGTGGAAGGCGATCCAGTCCTGCTGGAGCGCCTTGAGCTGGCCGGCGTCCAGCTTGCCCGCCAGGGTGTGAAGGGGACCGTAACCCTTGAGAAAGGTCTCCCAGGCGGCTTTACCATTCGGCTCCCGATAGAAGGAGGTGCCGCGCTCGAACTTCAGGTCGAAGGCTTCGCCCAGCAGTTCATTCACGCGCTCCGGTTTGCCCCAATCAAAGGGCGAGGGTGGCGGCGATCCCGTGGGGGCGGGCATGTAGCCCTTCATGATCTTGAACATCTCGAAGACGTTTCCGTCGGGCGTCCAGGTGGCCAGCGCTAGTCGGCCGCCGGGCCGGCAGACCCGCGACAGCTCGGCGACGGCGTCCTCCGGCCGCTGCACGAACATGACACCGAAGGTCGAGATGACCGCGTCGAAGGAGGCGTCCCGATAAGGCAACGCCTCGGCATCGCCATGGTCGAAGGGGATATCGAGATTGCGGGCGGCGGCGATCTCCTGCGCCGTGGAGAGCATGTCGGGTGCGAAATCGACACCCGTGACATCGAAGCCGCGTTCGGCGAGGCGTCGGGCCGTCCAGCCCGTGCCCGTCGCGACATCCAGGATCCGCTCGCTGGTCGTCGGTGCGAAGCGGTTGATGCAGTGCTCGATCGCGTCGAGGATGCCGCGACTGATCTCGTCATAAGTGCGGCCGGCACTCGACCAGGTGGCCGACGGCGTTTCGTTGTGGCTGCGGATAATAGAGTCGGGATGTTCCGTTGCTGTGGTCATCGTCATCTCCTTCGAAAGTCATATACAGCACAGGAAAACCTGCGATAGGGTGAGAGCATTCCCGAGCCAGCCCGCATCCATCCAGTTCACAATGTGAACTTTGGGCGGGTGTCCGCGGCAGTTGCGCCGCTCGGGAAGCCACGGAGAAGCCGGGAGGCGATCCGATGACCGAGGACAGTGGGTACGGACAGTTCTGTCCTGTCGCGAAAGCCGCCGAGATCCTTGCCACGCGCTGGACACCGCTGATTCTGCGTGAACTGATCAGTGGCAGTACGCGTTTCAACGACATTCACCGCGGCGTGCCGCTGATGCCCCGGGCCTTGCTGTCGAGGCGGCTGAAGGAACTCCAGACCGCGGGCATCGTGGAGCGGGTGCCAATGGAGGAGTCGAAGAACGCCAGCTATCTGTTGACTCAGGCGGGCGAGGACCTGCGTCCGATCATCGTCTCCATGGGCATCTGGGGACAGCGCTGGGTGGAAAGCGCGCTGGAAGGTCCCGACTGGGATGCCGGCGTGTTGATGTGGGATATGCGGCGCAGGCTCGATACCAGCTATCTGGGGAAGCCACGAACTGTCCTGCAGTTCGAATACCAGGATGCGCCCGCCGAGATGCGACTCTGGTGGCTGTTGATCGAGGACGGGGCGATCGACCTCTGCCAATCGGATCCGGGTTTCGAGGTCGATCTCTATGTCCTGACCACGGTTCCGGTGATGAGTCAGGTCTGGATCGGCAAGGCATCACTGGGACGGGCCATGGCAGATGACGAGATCGTTCTGCATGGCGACGCGGACCTGCGCCGGAACTTCAGCCGCCTGTTGCAGCTCTCCGTGATCGTCGAAGCCGCAAGCCAACCGCCGCGCATGCAGATCACATGATGTGACCTGCTGCCGCCCGGTGCGGATTGATCGTCCGAGATACAAGTTGGCGCCGGGATTGGGACGGGGGAGCTGCTCCAGGACTCGGTGTTCGTCCCTGCTTCCCGAACATGCGGCAAGGCCGCTATACTGGACGCCCAGGCCGGATTCAGGGGTGTGCCGACGATCATGGACTTCTCCATCCGCGAACTTTCAGGCGAGGATACTCACCTCTTTCGGGAGCTTCTCTCGATGTTCGGCGAGGTTTTCGAAGAGGTGGATACCTACTCTGCGGCCCAGCCGGGAGAGGCCTATCTATGCGACCTGCTGAAGGGCGAGCAGCTTATCGCACTGGCTGCGGTGCAGGACGATCAGGTGGTCGGCGGGCTTGCGGCCTATGAACTGAAGAAGTTCGAGCGAGAACGCAGTGAGATCTATATCTACGATCTGGCTGTCGCGGCCGCCCATCGCCGCAAGGGTATTGCCACGGCGCTGATCGATTGCGTGAAAGGGATCGCCTCGCGGCGCGGCGCCTATGTGGTCTTCGTGCAGGCCGAGCCGGGCGATGCAGCCGCAATCGCGCTTTACACGAAGCTGGGTAGGCGGGAGGACGTCCTGCATTTCGATATACCGATCGAGTGACGAGGGTCCCCCGCCCCTCGCTGCCGGGTTTTAGTCCTTGCCGTAGGTTAGGTAGAGGGTCTTCATGATCTCACCCGCGGCCAGGTTGGCCTGCTCGCCGCCGATGTTTGTGGCGACGACGATTGCCAGATCCTGGTCCCGGTCGATCAGGATCTTGGCCAGGTTCATGCTGTTGGAGCCATTGTGGGTGTGCAGCGGGCGTTCGGCCCAGTCGAACTGCTCGAAGCCCCAGCCGAGGGCATAGCCGCCTTCCTCGGGGATGCCGGGTGGGGGATCTGGAATTTTTGCCTGGACTTTGGGTTCCATGATGTAGGCCAGGGTTTCCGGTTCGACCAGATCGGGTCCGCGCTCGGCCTGGCCGGCGATCCAGCCGCCCCAGCGTGCGAAGTCCAGGATGGACATGTGGGCCGTTCCGGCTGGTCCCATGATGGGCGGGATATCCGCCGCGGCGCCCCATAGCCTGGGTTCGGGCTGTCCGTCATCATCAGGAAAATGCCCGACCAGAGCATCGATCAATCCTGGTGTGGCGGTGGCGCCCAGGCCGGCCGTTTCCAGCTCGAGCGGCTGGAAGATCCGTTGCTGTATCAGGGCCTCCCAGGGCTGTCCCATGGCAGTCTCGAGCATGGTGCCGGCGATCAGATAGCCGAAATTGGCATACTGGAAGGGGGAGTTCTCTGGAATGACCGGTTCATTCTTCTTCCAGGCCTCCAGCGCCATCAATCGCAGATTCGTCAGGTTGTAGTCGAAGGCATCCGTATTGAAATAAATCTCGATCATTTCCTGCGTGTCGCTGGGGATGCCGCTGGAGTGTGAAAGCAGCTGTTCCAGGCGGACCTTGGCCAGGGTTTCGTTCATTCCCTGGACCTCGTCTCCCAGCACTTCACCGATGGTGCTGTCCCAGGCCAATCGGCCCTCCTCGACAGCCATGCCGGCAAGAAGGGCTGTCATGGCCTTGGTGTCGGAGCCGATGTGAATCTGATCCTGGAGCTCTGCCTTTGCATCATGCCCAATCGCTCTCACGCCGCTAGCCCCGGCCGCAACGATCTTCCCTTCATGGGCAACGGCGGCGACCAGCGCTGGCAGGGCAAATTCCTGGCGTACAGGCTCAAGTTGGTCCTTAAGGTTGTCGCGGGCGGCGGAATCATTCGCCATGAAGGTTATGAGGAGAAGGGCAAACGCAGGCAGCAGCGCCAACCGGAAGTGCAGCATGATAGTTTCTTTCTTCTTGGTGGGATCAAATCTTCCTGGTTGGGAATAGAGCGATAACAGCATCTGTCCAGCGCGAAGTATGCGCGGAAGTTTTTCGCTGTATCAAGTGCTTAGATCCGGCATGTCCCTTGCTCTTGCATGGGTTTGTCTCCGAACCGGTCGCGAGTCCAGTCGATTCTGCGTCCAGGTCTCCACCCTAGTCTGCCCAGCTGTTCCTGCGCAAAGCACTGGAGCCAGCGGCCCTGTCCTGACTTTCCTGTAGGTTCAGTCGATGGCGTTCGAGGGCTTTCTCCAGCGAGGGCTCATAGCGAACCAGAGGTGGTTTGAGTCCGTTCAGGAACAGCTCCTTGCGCAAGGGGCGGGTCGTACCGGTCAGGCTGACTCTTACCCCGCGGCGTTCAGCCTTCCGAGCCAGCCCCTCCAGTGTATTGGCCGCCGTTGAATCCAGGAAGGGCACGGCCGAAAGGTCGATCACCAGTGCCTTGTGGGAATCGGAAATTCGCTCCAACATCGCGCCGACGGAGGCCGCCGCGCCAAAGAAGAACGCGCCTGAAATTCGGTAGACAACGATATCGGGGTTGGCGCCAGCCTGCTTGTCGTAGGGCTGGCGCTCGTTGCGTGGGCCATCCGCCTTGTCCTCGGCAACAAACGGGACGTGTCGGGCCACAGCGGTGGTTTTCGACATACGGTGAATGAACAGAATGGAGCCCAGTGCCACGCCTACGACTATGGCCTCCGTCAGGTCACGGAAGATGGTCAGCAGGAAGGTCGCCAACAAAACCGCAGCGTCGCCGCGAGAGGCGCGCAGGAGGGTGGCAAAGGCCTGCTTCTCGATCATGTTCCAGGCGACAACAGCCAGCACCCCGGCAAGGCTTGCCAATGGAATATAGCTGGCAAGAGGGGCCACGAAGAGAATGAACAGCAAGAGGAAACCGGCATGCATCATGCCCGCGACGGGACCGTGAGCCCCGGCCCGGACATTGGTGGCTGTCCGCGCGATCGTCCCGGTCACACAGATCCCACCAAAGAGGCCGGAGGCCAGGTTCGCAGCACCTTGAGCCACCAGTTCGCAATTGGAGCGATGGCGCCGTCCGGTCATGCCGTCGGCCACCACGGCGGAAAGCAGCGATTCGATGGCGCCCAGCAGGGTAAAGGCAAAGGCGCTGGGCAGCACCGCGCGCAGTTTGTCCCAGCCGATATCCGGCAGGTTTGGCCGAGGCAGGCTGCTCGGAATGCCGCCGAATTTCGTGCCGATGGTCTCGACCGGCAAGGTGAACAGGCCGGCGGCAAGAGAGGTCAGTACCACGGCGATCAACATTCCCGGCCAGTTGGGGCGCAGCTTCTTCAAGCCCACGATCAGGATGACGGTCGCCAGGGAAAGCACCAGCGTGGTCGTGTTGAAGTTTGGCAGCTTGTCCCAGAGGAAGGGCAGCTTTTCCAGCATGGGCCCGGGGGCCGTCCGCTCCGGATCAAGCCCCAGCAGTTCCTGTAGTTGGCTTGCGAAGATGATCACGGCAATGCCGGCCGTGAAGCCCACGGTGACAGGATAGGGAATGAACTTGATGTAGGTCCCAAGGCGCAGGAAACCCGTAAGCATCAGCATCAGGCCGGAAAGCATGGTGGCGAGAAGCAAGCCATCCATGCCATGGAGCTGGACAGTTGTGGCAACCAGCACGATGAAGGCGCCGGCCGGGCCTCCGATCTGGAAGCGGCTGCCGCCCAGGGCCGATACCAGGAAGCCGCCAATTATGGCGGTATAAAGCCCCTGGGCTGGACTGGCGCCGGAGGCAATGGCAATGGCCATGGAGAGCGGCAGTGCAACAATCGCCACGGTCAGGCCGGCCGTCATGTCCGAGCGCAGTTGTGTCAGTCCGTAACCTTCCCGCAGCACAGTGATCAGTTTCGGTGTGAAGAGCTCGAGAAAGCTGGTGGTGGAGGACGCGGATGTTTCTGATGTCATTCTGTCCGGCTGCCTTGTGAAAGGCGGCGGGATCGTCGGCATGGCTCGGCGGTCGCCGTCGCGGAGGTGGGGGTGTCGGGGTGGGGACTTTTCAGCTGCGCGTCGTTTCGACCGGGGATTTGAGGCGCACCCCACGTCCGCGGGCGTGGCTGGAGGCATTTTCACCAATCAGTTCAATGCCGGCGAGATCCAGGGCCTCAACCACCCGGGTCAGGCTTTCCACCACGCCGCGGACATTGCCCTGGCTGGCCTCCATGCGCTGGATGGTGGGAAGTGAAACACCCGCCAAGTCGGCGAGTGTCCTCTGGTCAATGCCCAGGAGCGCCCTGGCCGCACGCATCTGTGCCGCAGTGATCATTCTCACACCTGTATGATATCTATATAAAGATATATAGAATATGCTAAAAGATGTTTCAAACATCAATTATGACGCTGAATCCGGATTTGCCCGCTGCCCGAGGAAACTGCAGGAGGACAGTCAGCCACTGCTCTGAATGGCGTCCTCCCGCTGCGTTTCACTGCAGGCCCGTCAGGCAGGACTTCGCACAGCGGATTGCGTCTTGCTCCGTGGGTTCAACAACCTGGCGGCCACCAGGTCTCCCGTCACGTTCACCGTGGTGCGGCTCATGTCCAGAAGGCGGTCGACGCCCATGATGATCACCATGCCCTCGACGGGAATTCCGAAGTTCGTGGCCACGCTGAGCAGGATGGCGATGCTGACGCCGGGTGTGCCTGGCGCACCGATGGAGGAAGCCACCAACGTGCCGGTGATGAGAAGAGTCTGGGCCAGCGAGAGCTCGATGCCACTCAACTGTGCCAGGAAGAGAATGGCGACGGTCTGGTAAAGCGCGGTGCCGGCCATGTTCATGGTGGCGCCGAGCGGGACCACCAGGTTTGATACAGCTTCCGCAACACCCAGGCGGCGCGCCGTGGCAATGGTCATCGGCATGATAGCCGAGGAACTGGAAGTCGAGAAGGCGAGCAGCAGGGTACCGCCGCTGCGTGAAAGGAAATCCCAAGGGCTGAGACGGCTGAACAGCAGCAGGATTCCCATGTAGAGCAGGAAGAGCAGGACAAGACCAAGCAGCACGGTGCCGACATAACCTGACATGCCGATCACGGTTTCAAGGCCGGCACGCATCACCAGCTGCGCCATCAGCCCGAACACCGCGAAGGGCGCCAGGAACATCGCCCACTTGACGATGGTCATGGCGATTGCAACCAGGGCATCCATCAGTGCCAGGAAGGGAGCAACCTTCTCGCGACTGACCTGGATGGCCGCCAGTCCGAACAGCAAGGCCAGAACCACAACGGCAAGCATGTCGCCCTGGACGATGGAGGCTGTGGGGTTGGTCGGCAGGATAGCGGTGATTGCCTCGGGAATCCTGGCGCTGTCGAAGTCCTCGCCACTTGGTGTACTGTTTCCCGCGGGCGCTGCAGAAAAGCCGGCCAACCCGCTTCCGGGTGTCAACCAGCGCGCCAGCCCCACACCGATCCAGGCTGCTGCGAAGGTTGTGGCCAGAATGAAGCCGGCCAGTTTCAGGCCGATGCTGCGCAGATCCTGGCCAGAGCCCGCACCGGTTATGCCGCCGATGATCGAGCCGAATATCAATGGCACCAGCACCATGGCGATCAGCCCAAGGAAGAGTTGGCCCGGCAGGGCCATCCAGGCACCAAGCAGTTCTGCTGTGCGGGGGTCGAGCAGTCCCACGTCCGGACTGAGCAACGAGCCTACAGCAAAGCCCAGCAACATCCCGCAGAGGACCTGTGCCCAGAGGCGCGTGCGGATCCAGGCGCGCAGCTTGTAGCGCTGCTGGACAACTTGAAGGACATCTTTTGTGCTGTCTGCCATGAACCCGCCAATAGACGTTTTTTCACTTGTCGCTTCAGCTCTCGGAGGCACTATCCCCGAGATGAGTGACGTAGACAAGCTGTGGGGGGATAACAGTGGAAGATACCGACAGAGACCAGAGCATGATTGGTAGTAAGCGAATCTCCGGGATCATCATCGTCTGTTTCCTGCTGGCTCAGTTTGTTTTTGCCGGCCTGACCCTGGCACAGGAGGGTCCGCTGGCCTCCTGGAACGAAGGGTCTGCCAAGTCCGCCATTCTTGAGTTCGTGGCCGAAACAACCAAGCCGGCTAGCCCGGACTACGTCGCCCCCGAGGAACGGATCGCGGTATTCGACAACGACGGCACGCTCTGGTCCGAGAAACCCCTGTACTTCCAGGTGATGATGGCAATCGATCAGCTGCAGGCGATGGCGACAGAGACTCCCGAGTGGGCGGAAAACCAGCCATTCAAGGCAGCGCTGGAAGAGGATTTCGGGGCTGTTGCGGCCTCTGGCGGCAAGGGGCTCATGAAGCTGCTTAGCGCAACCCAGAGCGGATCAAGCGACAGGACCTTCACGCGCGAAGTCGAGGCCTGGCTCGACACAGCGCGTCATCCGCGTTTCGGAAAAACCTTCACCGAACTGGTCTACCAGCCCATGCTGGAGCTGCTCGATTACTTGAGGACGCATGGATTCAGCACCTGGATCGTTTCGGGCAGCGGCATCGATTTCATGCGCGCCTGGACAGAGGAGGCCTATGGCATTCCGCCCGAGCAGGTGATCGGCTCCCAAGTCGAACTCGACTATGTCATGGATGGCGGGACGCCCAGCTTCCAGCGCCGGCCCGGGAATTTCTTCTTCAACGACGGACCGAACAAGGCCATCGCCATCAAGCGCCATATGGGGCGCCAGCCTGTCATTGCCTTCGGAAATTCCGATGGGGATCTGGAAATGCTCGAATGGACGACAGCGGGCGAAGGCCCGCGCCTCGGAGTGCTCATCCACCACACGGATGCGAAGCGTGAATGGGCTTATGATCGCAAGAGTGATATCGGACGGTTGGACAAGGCGCTGGACGCGGCCCCGGAGCATGATTGGCTCGTTGTCGACATGGCTGCGGACTGGGCGAGAATCTATCCCTGGCAGACGGCTCCATGACCACCTGGATCCATGAGCAGCGACTGTCCACGGTTTATCAGGCAGTTCTGGATAGCGAGGCGCGCACGGTGCTCGATCTTGGCTGTGGAGAGGGCGATCTGTTCCTGCGCCTGATGCATGCCCCCGGAGTGGAAAGGCTGGTGGGCGTTGACCTTTCTACCGAGGCCCTGGATTGTCTGCGCGCCAGATTGGCTGAACAGGAAAAGACACCCAGCGCACAGATCGAACTGATCCAGGCTTCGATGATTGAGCCCGGCCCGGGTCTTTCGGGTTTTGACTGTGCCGTTCTGTTGGAAACGCTGGAACATCTCGATCCCGGACGCTTGTCTATCCTGGAAACTGCGCTGTTCCACAAGATGCGTCCCGCAAGTGTGATCGTGACGACACCCAATGCCGACTATAACGAGTTTCTGGGTGTCCCTTCCCATCGGTTCCGTCATCCCGATCACCGTTTCGAGTGGGGGCGGCGGAAATTCCGGAGTTGGGCCGAGGGGGTTGCGAAACGCAATGACTGCAGTGTTGTCACGCGCGATCTGGCCGGTGCGCATCCCTTCTATGGGGGCGTGAGCCAGATGGCCGTTTTTACCAAACAGAGTGAGGCGGCCGCGCGTTGAGAGTGTTCCCCGCGCGGCCGCTGCTGTATCGACCAGGCTTGTATTACTGTGCCTGGGCGGTCTGGCTGGTCTTCAACTGTTCGAAGAGGTCTGCCATCTTCTGGCCGGCACGCCCGGGGTGCTTGACGTCCTCGGCCGCATCGGCGTTGGCCATGTCGTCGCCCACCTTGATGACGCCAACCATGCCCATGCCGTAGTGTGGCAGGCACTTGTAGCCATAAAGGCCTTCCTGGTCGAAGGTAACGGTGATCTCCTCGTTCATGGCACCTTTCCATTCTTCGGCGCCTTCGGGCAGCATGCCGGGAATGATCTCCGCGTTGTGGTTCCTGTCGGTCAGCACGAAGGTCACGCTGTCGCCGGGCTCGATCTCGAGATAGGCCGGCTCGAAGGCCATGGGCTGGCCGTCCGCGCCCTTGTTCAGCATCTCGACTTCGTAGTCGGCAGCCAGGGCTGTGCTCGCGAAAAGCAGGCCCGCTGCAAGTGCCAGGGAGAATGGAATGTTCAGTGCTTTCATCAGTCCGGTCCTTATTTCGGCTGTTGCGGTTGCCTGAATGCTCGGCAACCGCGTCATGCCTGCTCTTATAGGCGTGTTCGGGCTGAGCGACTTTGCGCTGGAACAAATTCATGGATTGAAAATACTGTTTATCGTTCATAGCCTTGCGAAATTCTTTGCGAGAGCACCAACGGCTTCCTGCAGTTAATTTTGTTTATGCTGCACCGACGGAGTTGCATTGGTGCAAACGATAATCCCGAGGGGGTGGCCAGGACGGCGCTGGAAGAGGGCGCAGGGTAGGAAAAGCCCGCTCGGACCGGTGAGGGGATTGTCATGACCAATACGAAACAACTCTGGATCTTTCTGGCTGTCCTGCTTGGGGTTTCCTTTGCGGTACTTCTCTGGAGCGGCAACCAGATCTACCAGGCAGCACCTCCGGTCCCCGAGGAAGTGGTCACCACCGAAGGGGAAACCGTCTATACGCGTGCGGACATCGAGAAGGGCCGCCGGGTCTGGCAATCCATGGGCGGCATGCAGTTGGGCTCGATCTGGGGGCACGGTGGCTATGTGGCTCCGGACTGGAGTGCCGACTGGCTGCACCGTGAACTTATGTTCCTGCTCGATCGCTGGGCTCAGGAGGAATACGACACCGCTGGCTACGAGGAGTCGAGCAACCAGCAGAAGGCGGCTCTGCGTGGCCGGCTGACCGCACAGATGCGCGAGAACACCTACGATCCCGAAAGCGGCACGATCACGATCAGTCAGGATCGTGCCGAGGCGATCGAAGCGGTTTCCGCGCACTACGAGAGTCTGTTCGGCAACGATCCGGAAACGGCGGACCTGCGCGAAGCCTACGCGATGAAGAACGACACGGTGCCGGATCCGGAAAATCGGCAGGTGATGTCGGCCTTCTTCTGGTGGTCCGCCTGGTCAGCGGCCACGGAGCGGCCAAACGACTCGATTACCTATACCAACAACTGGCCGAGCGAGCCGCTGATCGAGAACCGGCCGCCCTCAAGCACCTTCCTGTGGTCCGCCTTCAGCGTGATTTTCCTGCTGGGAGGAATAGCCCTGCTGGGCTGGCACTATGCCGTAAGCCATTCCCGGGAAGAGGAGCCGCACCGCCTACCGGAATTCGATCCCATGCGGCATCTCAAGCCCACGCCCTCCATGATGGCGACGGCGAAATACTTCTGGGTCCTGCTGGCCCTGTTCCTGCTGCAGATCCTGCTGGGCGCGATCACGGCCCACTACCAGGTCGAGGGCCAGGTGATGTACGGCTTCGAACTGGCCGAGATTCTACCCTATTCAATCACCCGGACCTGGCATACACAGCTGGCAGTGCTGTGGATCGCACTGGCTTGGCTGGGCACCGGTCTCTACATCGCACCGGCGGTCTCGAATTATGAACCGCCCTACCAGCGCCTGGGTGTCAATCTTCTCTGGCTCTGCCTGCTGATTATCGTGGTGGGTGCCTTTGTCGGCCAGTGGCTGGCTGTGATGCAGGAACTGGGGCTGGAGAACAATTTCTATTTCGGTCACCAGGGCTGGGAGTACGCCGACATCGGCCGTTTCTGGCAATACTTCCTGTTCATCGGTCTGCTTCTCTGGTTGTTCCTGGTGGGCCGGGCGCTCTGGCCCACGCTGACCGGCAATTCGGAATCACGCTCTATCGTCGGCCTGCTGTTCCTGTCGACAGTGGCCATTGGCCTCTTCTTCGGGGCCGCCCTGATGTGGGGCGAGAACACCCACCTCTCCATTGTCGAGTACTGGCGCTGGTGGCTGGTTCACCTCTGGGTCGAGGGCTTCTTCGAGGTCTTTGCCACCGCAGTGATTGCCTTCCTCTTCACGCGTCTCGGCCTTTTGCCCGTGAGGACGGCGACCGTGGCGGTCCTGTTCGCCACCATCATCTTCATGGCCGGTGGCGTGCTGGGCACACTGCATCACCTCTACTTCGCCGGTTCGCCGACGCCGGTACTGGCACTTGGTGCCAGCTTCTCCGCCCTGGAGGTGGTGCCGTTGGCCTATGTCGGTTTCGAGGCCTATCACCACTACCGATTGGGCGTGGCGACCCGTTGGATGCAACGCTATCGTTGGCCGGTCATGTTCTTCTTGGCGGTGGCCTTCTGGAATCTTGTGGGCGCCGGGCTGTTCGGTTTCCTGATCAATCCGCCGCTTTCGCTGTATTACATGCAGGGCCTGAATCTGACGCCGCTGCATGGGCATACGGCCCTGTTCGGGGTCTACGGCATGCTGGGCATTGGGTTGGTACTGTTCTGCCTGCGCGGAATAAAGCCCAATCTTGCCTGGCCGGAAGGCACTCTCAAGGTCAGCTTCTGGTGCCTCAACATCGGACTGGCCCTGATGGCCTTGCTGACCCTGCTGCCGCTGGGTGTCATGCAGCTGTTTGCATCTCTCGAGCACGGCTATTGGTACGCCCGTTCGGCCGAGTTCATGCAGCAGCCCATCGTCGACTTGCTGGTCTGGCTGCGAGTTCCAGGGGATACGATCTTTTCCATCGGTGCCCTGGCGCTGGCGTACTTCGTCATCCGGCTATGGGTGTTTCCGCGCCGCGAGGACGAACAGCCTGTCGAGCAGGGTGAAGGCGCTTATGCCGGGTCAACGGGGTATCGCCGTTGATCCGGCGATCCAGTCAGTACAGCTGGGACCAGCCTGAATGATCGAATTCTATTCGGAAATCAGGCTGGTCCACATCTGGGCCGTGCTTGCCAGTGGCGGACTTTTCCTGTTGCGGGGGCTTGCGCTCTTCGCCGGTACGCGCTGGTACATGGCCGCGCTTGTGCGCTATCTCAGCTATACCATCGACACCATACTGCTGACGGCCGCGCTGATACTGATGACAATCGTGCAGCAGTATCCCGTCTTCGATGACTGGCTGACGGTGAAAGTGCTGCTGTTGGTGGTCTACATCCTGCTGGGCTATTACGCCTTCTGGAAGGCGCGGAGCCGCATGATGCAGGTCGGTGCCTGGCTCGCGGCGCTGCTGGTCTACGCGTTCATCTTTTCCATCGCACGCGCACATCATCCTCTGGGGGTCTTCTATACACTTGCGGGGTGAAGCGCCCACAAGCGTTTACGCCTACAGAAGAGGAGAGGGCGGATCGGGCAGGTCCTGCCCATTTGCCAGGGCGGTCGCGAAGCCGTGATTGATATCGCGGTGAATGGCTTCGTCTGCCTGCATGGCAACGATGGCGTCCCTAAGGCGCGCGTCCGGTGCCAGGTTCCAATAGGCGATGGCCACCTCAGGGGCTGGCGGGTTCTCCCGCTGTTCCTGGTCGATTTCCCGCAGGTACTCTGCGTAACCCTTGACGGCATCCTCGGCAAAATAGCCGGTGAGTCGGTGGGCGGTCCTGGGGGAGAAGAGGCAGATCAGGAAGTGGGCGTTATAGAACAGGCCCTGGGCCAGGAGGATCAGGATCCGTTCGAAACCGTTCGGTCGGTCGAGGGTGACGAAAACCATCAGGTGCGTGCGCTGATTCTCGGCTTCGTCCATCAGGCTGCGCACCCAGCCGCGATCGTCCTGGAGGCGCCGCAGGCATTTCAGGTGCAACAGCGTGGCGGCAACCATACCCGGCACGGCGGCTATGGTTTCAAGGACGATGGTACGGTTTCCATAGCGCCGTCCGAAAAGGCTCCGGGCAAGCGCGCCGAGTCCGCGTACCAGGGCCAGGGCAAAACGGTCCGAAAGACCGTGGGGGGCGTGATGGTGTGTCAGGTCCGTCTTGTCGATCTGCAACATGGAGCGGTCTGCACCTGCAAGGGTTGAGGGGCCACTATACAGATCGGCTGCCCAGAGGGCAGCCGATTCGTTGCAGTTTCTGTACCAGACTTCTCGAGGCGAGGCTCAGGACGTCGGCTCCTTGGCCTCATGCTCCTTGAAGATCTCCGGGTTCTCCGGACCTTCCACCACCAGGTGGCCGGCAAGGCCGCGTTCGGCGCGCGAGAGGGCGTGGTCCACCAGGACATAGGTGCCCGGTACTTCCATCTCCAGGTCCACAATCGAGGCGCCGCCCGGGGGCACGCTGATGGTCTGGACATCCATCAGGGGTGCGCTGGTCAGCGAAGCGTCCGAGTAGACCGTGTCGAAGATCTCGCCGATCACGTGGAACGATGAGGTCTTGTTCGGCCCGCCGACCCCGAAGAAGATCCGGATGCTTTCCCCGACTTCTGCCGTCAGGGCCTTGTCGCCGGTAAGGGCCTGGGCTGCGCCGTTGAAGACATAGTACTCCGGCTGTTCGGCCGAGAGCTTCTCGTAGCTCTCCATCAGCTCGCCCCTGGTGCCGAAGGGTTCCTCGGTGTAGAGCTCGCCCTGCATGACGTAGAACTCGCGATCGACTTCCGGCAGGCCGCCTTCAGGCTCGACCAGGATCATGCCGTACATGCCGTTCGAGATGTGGTGGGCCACGCTCGGCACCGCGCAGTGGTAGACATAAAGCCCGGGCTTGAGGGCCTTGAAGCTGAAGCCGTTTGACTCTTCTCCCGGATAGGCCATGGTGGCCCCGCCCCCGCCGTGGGGCCCGGTGACTGCATGGAAGTCCACGTTATGCGGCATCCAGCTGTCCTCGGCATTCTTCATCGAAACCTCGACCGTATCCCCGACGCGGACCCGGACCATGGGGCCCGGTACCTGACCGTTGAAGGTCCAATAACGATAGGTGGTTCCATCATCCAGCTGGCCTACCTTCTCGATGGTTTCCAACTCCACCTTGACGGTTTCCGGTTCCGTGCGGTCGATGGCGGGCGGCAGATCGGTGGGAGCGCGCACGATGTCGGCAACTCCTGCAGTCTGCGCGCTCTCGGGCGCCTTGTCCTCTGCCAGTGCAGATCCGAAACCGCCAAGGGCTATGGCCAGGGCCAGTGCGCTTGTCGTGGTGACCAGGTTGTTGCGTTTCATCGTCTTGCTCCTTGAACGAACGCGTGTCAGGACATCCCGTGATGTCCCGATCCTTATGCGGCAAAATGCGGACACGAACTTTGTTCCGGAACAAACTACGGTGATTTTTATCGCTCGGCCGGGAGGTTGCCGCTAGACTCCGGGCAGACTGCAAGGGGCTGGGATCGAGATTATCTATGGAGGGGAAAGCCGACCTGGATGTGCTGGCCGGAACGGAGTTGTTTCGTGGCCTGTCCCGTCAGGCATTGGAGGACATCTGGACCCAGGGCTTCCGCAAGCAGGTGCCGAACGGGACGGCCCTCTTCCTGCAGGACGATCCTGTCACAGCCCTTTACGTTCTGATTGTGGGGCGCTTGCGCGTCACCCAGACCACCGTCGAGGGGGCGCAAGTCATCCTGCGTTACCTGGGACCCGGCGAACTGGCGGGCTATGTCGCCCTCTCCGGGGCCGGCAGCTATCCAGGCAGTGTGACGGCTGTCGAGGATTCTCATCTGCTGGGTTGGTCCAGGCAGGCCATACGCGATCTCATGGAACGCCATTCGCAAGTGGCGCTCAACAGCGTGTCGGTCCTGGGGCGGCGTTACCAGGAGACGCAACTTCGTTTGCGCGAGCTGTCCACGGAGAAGGTGGAACGACGGATCGCTCATACGCTCCTGCGCCTTGCGGGGCAGGCCGGTCGCCGCACCCCCGAAGGAATCGAGATCGCCTTTCCCCTCTCGCGCCAGGACCTGGCCGAGATGGCCGGCACCACATTGCACACCGCAAGTCGTATCCTGAGCAACTGGGAAAAGCAGGGTCTGGTCCTGAGCGGCCGCCGCCGCATCATGGTCCGTTTGCTGGACACGCTGAGCACCATTGCCGAAAGCGGTTGAGCTTCCTGCGATTTTCGTATCCCTGGCGGTGGAGCTCCAGGTTGGTCCGGCCAGGAATGCCGTTCAGCCATCTTGAGCGCACTTGGCGCCCCATTCGCGAAACTTTTCTTAAAGTTGTATTCCCCATTCTACCAATATTCCGGGCAGATAACCCGACTTGCAGGCGAGGAAACGCGTTAGAGAGAAAGTGCGTGCGCTAATAAGTTGAGCACAAGAAGAAAGGTGAAGATGACTTCACTTGTGTCCCAGCATGCAAGACGAAGCATTTTTGTTGCGGGAATGGCATAGTCGTTGACATCTTTGCACGCAGTTTGAAAGACTGATGCCAATCGCAGTCCGGGTTTTGCCGCTTTGGTGTCTGGATCTATAGGCGATTAACGATAGCAAGCGGATAACCGGCCCCAAGAAGCTGGAAAGCCGCAAAATACATAATTGGGAGGACAGTAAATGAAAGTTCCCTTTAAAACCTGTGCGCCTGTCGCTGCGGCTGCCGCACTGGCCTTTGGCGTCTCCACGTCTGCTGCAGCACAAGGGCCGTCCGAGTTGGACGTAGCCAGTACCTTTCCGAAAAACCTGACTTATCTGGGCGAGGGCGGTGAGAAGTTCGCTGACCTGCTTGCGGAAGTTACCAATGGCGAAATCACACTGAACATTCATGGTGATGGAGATCTCGTGCCCGCGCTGGAGGTCTTCAATGCCGTCAGCCAGGGCTCCGTCCAGGCTGGCTGGGACTGGATCGGCTATTGGGGCGGCACCGTTCCTGTGGCCGGTCTGGCCGGGGCCATGCCGTTCGGGCCCGATCCGGAGCTGTTTCTCGGCTGGATGTGGGAAGGCGGCGGACTGGAGATTCTCCAGAAGGCCTACGACGAATACAACGTCCAGGTTCTGCCCTGTCACCTGACAGCCCCGGAATCAGGCGGTTGGTTCAATCAGGAGATCAACTCGCCGGAGGATTTCGAGGGCCTGACAATGCGCATCTCGGGACTGGGCGGTAAGGTCCTGAACAAGCTGGGCGCCTCGACGCAGTTGATTCCGGCCAGTGAGCTCTATGTAGCCCTGGAACGCGGTCGCATCGATGCCACTGAATTCTCTCTGCCGATTATCGACGATAGCCTCGGGTTTGCCGAGATCGCCGACTACTACTACTTCCCGGGTTGGCATCAGCCGGCCAGCTGGAACTCCTTCATCATCAACCAGGATGTCTGGGACCAGTATACCGAGGAAGAGCAGGCCCAGTTCTGGGCCGCCTGCAAGGCGAACATCGTCTGGTCCATGGGCTCTGCGCCAGAAGCCCAGGCTGAAGTTCTCGAAAGATTCGAGGCTGAGCATGGCGTCGAGGTGAAGCGCTTCCCCGACGAAGTCCTGGATGCCCTTCGCGAGGCATCCCGGGAAGTCCTTGAGGAAGAGGCCGAGAACGACCCCTACTTCAAGGAAGCCTATGAATCCCTGCAGGCCTATATGGAAACTGCGGGCCGTTGGCAGGAACTGCAGACCTTGCCGAAAGAGTGATCAGGGTTCCTGATCCATGTCCTTTTTCAAAGGAATAGAACGAGTGGGCCGCGTGCTGGGAGAAGCCAGCGCGTGGCCCGGTCGTTTGGCATCCTGGCTGATTCTGCCGGTGATCGTGGCAGCCCTTTGGGTCGTGATCGGAAGTATGCTCGGTGTCGGCACCATCGCTCAATGGGACGAAGCTGTTCTGCTGTTCTCCGACCAGTTGACCCTCACCGGTCTGGTTGAACTGCAATGGCATCTTTTCGGCGTGATGATCATGCTGGGCGGTGCTTATGCCTTGCGGGAGAACAGCCATGTTCGCGTCGACCTGATCTATGCGAACGTTGGGCGGAAATGGCAGCGTATCATAGATATCATCGGCGACCTCGTTCTGCTGCTGCCCTATTGTGCCCTGATTGCGTGGCTTTCCCTGGGCTTCGTCGATATGGCCTTCCGCTCGGGTGAACAATCGGATTATGGGGGTTTGGCGGATCGCTACCTGATCAAGGCGATTTTGCCCATCGGGCTTTGCATACTCTTCCTGGCTGGTCTGGGGCGTATCCTCGAGAACCTGGGGGCACTGCTATCGGGCTCGGATTCCGAGCAGGATAAAGGAACGCAAGAATACAATGGGTGAATACACACTCCCGCTTCTGATGATCCTGGGGCTGATGTGCGGGATCTTCACGGGCTATCCCGTCGCGTTTGTTCTGGCTGGTCTTGGTATTCTTTTTACCTTCATTGCGGACCTGCCCTTTCTCTATCTGGGGTCTGTCGTCAATCGAACCTTCACGGGGGTGATCGGCAACTGGCTTCTGTTGGCGGTGCCCCTTTTCGTGTTCATGGGGCTGATGCTGGAGAAGTCCGGCTTGGCCAAGAACCTGCTTTTGTCCTTGGAGCGGCTTTTCGTAGGCATGCGTGGCGGTCTGGCCGTTTCCGTGGCGTTGCTCGGCATTGTCATGGCGGCCTCGACCGGGATTATCGGGGCCTCGGTTGTGATGCTCGCCATGCTGTCGCTTCCGGTCATGATGAAACAGGGATATGACAAGTCTCTGGCCGTCGGGACCGTGTGTGCAGCTGGGACATTGGGAATTCTCATCCCGCCCAGTATCATGCTGGTACTTGTGGGGGATATTCTGCGCATTTCCGTCGGTGATCTCTTCACGGCTGCAATCCTGCCCGGCCTGCTGCTTGGCGTGATCTATATCGGCTACATCATTGCTGTTGCCATTCTCCAGCCACACAAGGCTCCGGTGAATGTCATTGAGGACGACAGCGGGCGGCTTTCGGTCATCCTGCAATTGGTTAAGGATCTGATTGCGCCCATCCTGCTGATCATGGGGGTGCTGGGGTCCATCATCGCCGGCATCGCAACCCCTACGGAGGCTGCGGCTGTAGGTGCTGCGGGTACGATCCTGCTGGCGGCCATCAACCGGACGCTGAACCTCGATACCCTGCGCAGCTGCGTGTACGAGACAGGAAAAACCTCCGCCATGATCCTCTTCGTGGCGATCGGGGCGACCTGTTTCAGTGCTATCTTCAAGCGCATTGGCGGCGAGGACATGATCTTCGATGCCACGACGGCGCTGGGAACCGGCCCCTATGGCACGCTGATCGTCCTCATGCTGATCATTTTCATTCTCGGCTTCTTCCTGGAATGGATCGAGATCAGCTATGTGGTCCTGCCTCTCTTCGCACCGATCGTGGCGGCGCTGGAATTCGGCCTGGATATGCATAGCGGGGAACGTCTGGTGTGGTTTGCCATCCTGGTGGCCGTCAATTTGCAGACTTCCTTCCTGACACCGCCCTTTGGCTATGCGCTTTTCTACCTGAAAGGCGTGGCGCCGCCGGAAATTTCCATGAAGGACATCTACGGCAGCATACTGCCCTTTGTCCTGCTGCAGCTTGTCGGGCTGGCGTTCTGTCTGGCATTCCCAAGTGTTATCCTCTGGTTGCCGCGTGTCCTGGGGTAGCGCTCTATTCAAGAATGAGTTGAGCCAATGAGTGAAAAGAAATCTTCGCGCATAGGCGGTTTCTATAAGCTTTCCCGTGAAGAAAGACTCGATGCCGTAAAGGATATGGCCGGCCTGGCGCAGGAAGACATCGACAAGCTGCTGTCCAAGGAAACCCTGCCTTTCGAACTGGCGGACCGTCTGGTCGAGAATGCTGTTTCCAGCTTTGGCGTGCCCCTGGGAATCGCCACGAACATGCTGGTAGATGGGCGTGATGTTCTGGTGCCCATGGCCACAGAGGAGTCCTCGGTCATCGCGGCAGCCAGCAACGCGGCCCGCCAATGCCGGGACAGCGGCGGATTCCACACCTCCCTCAGCGCCACGGAGATGATTGCCCAGATTCAGGTTCTCGGCCTGTCCGATCCCTGGGCAGGACGTGCCAAGATCCTGGAGCACAAGGCAGAGATCGAAGAAATCTGCAATGGCTGTGATCCTATGCTGGTCAAGCTGGGCGGCGGTTTTCGTGACCTTCAGGTCCGTGTCCTGCCGTCTTCCCGAGGCAGCATGGTGGTTACCCATATCATAGTCGACACGAAGGATGCCATGGGCGCCAATGCCGTGAACACCATGGCGGAACGCCTGGCACCGACATTGGCTTCCTGGACTGGCGGCCGGCACCATCTGCGCATCCTTTCCAACCTGGCGGATCGGCGCCTGGCGCGTGCACGCGCTGTTTGGCCCAAGGATGCGATCGGCGGTGAAGAGATCGTCGATGCCATGCTGGATGCAGCCGAGTTTGCTGAAGTGGACCCTTATCGCGCCGCCACCCACAACAAGGGCATCATGAACGGCATATCGTCCGTGGCCCTGGCCACCGGAAACGACACTCGGGCGATCGAGGCTGGTGCCCATGCCTATGCGTCGGCCTCCGGCTCCTATCGGCCGCTCAGCCATTACGAGAAGACGGCCGAGGGCGACCTGGCGGGCAGCATCGAGCTGCCGCTGGCGCTGGGTCTGGTGGGCGGTGCCACCAAGGTTCATCCCATGGCCCAGGTCTGCCTGAAGATCCTGGGCGTTGAGAACGTCGTTGAGTTCTCGGGCATCGTGGCGGCTGTCGGACTGGCCCAGAACTTTGCCGCGCTCAAGGCCCTGGCGACCGTGGGCATCCAGAAGGGGCACATGACCCTGCATGCCCAGAATGTCGCCATTGCCGCGGGTGCCACGGGCGAGGAAATCGCTTCTGTGGCCTCAGAACTGGCCCGGCGCGGCGAGGTGCGCGGTGATGTGGCCGAGACCGTCCTGGCGGAGATCAGGGCGAAGAAGTAGCGCCCACTTGTCTCAATTCTTCAGGTGAGCGGTGTAGCGGCTGCAGTAATCCGCCATCAGCAGCTTGTCGGTTCCGATGGTGAAGGCGCTGACCCCCTGAGCCCGCCATTCCTGCATTTCACGGCGTGCCTGGTCCATATCCGGTGAGAAGACGGGCATGATGACCGGTAGGTCCGCTTTCCTGGCTTGCGCTGTCATGGTTTCCAGGGCTGACACGACGTCAGGATGACGGAAATTGCCCTCCTTGCCCATGGCGACCGACAGGTCGAAGGGGCCGAAGAGAACGGCTTTCAGCCCCTGCGTAGCGGCAATGTCCGAAAAGGCTTCCACACCAACCGGGCTTTCGACCAGCGCCATGACCCCGCTGGAGCTGTTGGCCTTGGCCGCGTAGTTCGGCCAGTCGCGCACGAATTGATCACCTGAGCGCACGCAGGGGCAGGCGCCGCGCCGTCCATGGGGTTCATAACGTGCTGCAGCTACGGCAGCCTGTGCCGCTTCGGGGGATTCGATCTTGGGCACCAAAACGGTTCCAGCGCCCGCATCCAGGGCTTTCATGATCATCCAGGATTCGTTCGTGGGCACACGCACGATGGGTTCCAGGCGATTGGCGTTGCAGGCGCGTATCAGATCGGCTGCCGTTTCCAGCCCGAAGACGCCGTGTTCGGTGTCTATGATTGTAAAGGCGAAACCCGAGGCCGCGATGATGTCGACCACCTCCGCCGAGGCGATCTGGGACCAGGTGCCGAGGATCGGCGCTGGCGCGTCCAGAAGGTTCTGGAAGCTCATGAGGATAAGGCTCCTTCAGTTCATGAAGACGCCGCCGTTCACGTCCAGGATGGTTCCGGACATGTAGCTGGCGGCGCCGGTCAGCAGGAAAACGATCGGCCAGGCGATCTCCTCTGGCTCGGCCATGCGGCCGAGGGGTATGCGGGAGAGGTCAAAGTCCTGGCCGCGCGTCATGGGTGAGGAAGTGGCTCCGGGGGCCACGCCATTGACCAGAACACCATGAGGCGAGGCCCGCCGGGCCAGCCACTTGACCAGGGTATTCACACCGCCCTTCGAGGCCACGTAGTGCGGGCTGGCATTCAGGCCGCCCATGCGCCCGGCGACAGAACTGACGATGACCATCCGCCCATCCTTCTGTTCCTGCATGATGGGCAGGCAGGCGCGGGCACAGTGAATCACGCTCAGAACATTGGTCTGCATGACCTCGTCGAACACGGTATCCCAGCCGTCCTCCATCCAATCATCCCAGGGGCACATGGCCGCCAGGGCCACCAGGCCATCAATGCGTCCCGCGTCGCCGATCAGCTGTTCGACGCTGCGCCGATCCGATATGTCACAGGCCTGTGCATGGACTTTTGTGCCTTCTGCCTGGAGTTCTTCCTGAAGCGGTTCGAGGCCGCCCTGGTCGGTCAGGACCAGGTCCGCACCAAGCCGGGCCGTAAGACGCGCAACTGCAGCGCCAATGCCACCGGCCGCGCCCGTGATGACGATCTGCTTGCCCTTGAGGCTAAGGCCGTTCGGTAGGCCGCCCATCACGCGGCCGCCTGCTGGGCTGTGTCCGCAAGCATCCCGCGCAGGGTTTCCTCGATATCGCTTTGTCCAGCGACGGCAGCCTGTTCCAGGACTTTGGAAACCGTGGGGGCCGCCCAGCGCCCGACCACACGCTTGACTGGCTGGTCCAAGTGGTCAAAGCAGCGTCTCTGAATCTCGTCGGAGAGGAAAGCGCCAATACTGGTGCCGCGTGTGCTCTGTTCGACGATGGCAACGTTGTTCGTCTTCCGGACCGAGGCCTCAATGGCGTCGAAGTCGATATCTCGCTGGGACAGGGTGCGCAGGTCCAGGATGTCGGCAGAAACACCCATTTCCTTCGCCGTGTCTCGCGCCAGCTCGCACATGGTCAAGGTGGTGAGCAGGGTTACCTGGTTGCCGTCCGTCACCTTGCGCGCCTTGCCGATGGGTATGTGGTAGTCGAGTTTCTCGGGAATCGGCCCTGTCTTCTTCTGCAGAGACTGATGCTCCACGACCAGGACAGGATCCTGACAGCGCAGGGCCGAATTCATCAGGCCGGCGTAGTCAAAGGGGGTTGCCGGCGCCACGATGCGCCAGCCGGGGAACATGGCGAAGACCGCCGAGGGGTCCATGGAGTGCTGGGAGCCATAGCCTTCCGTCCCCGGTATCCGGCAGCGCAAGACCAGCGGCACCGGATAGCGTCCGCCGAAGAGGTGACGCATCTTCGCGATCTGGTTCAGCAGGGCATCGGTCGCGTTGAACATGAAGTCCGAATACATCAACTCGACGATAGGTTTCATGCCCGCAGACGCCATGCCGGCTGCCATGTTGCAGAAGCCGTTCTCGTTGATCGGCGTGTTGATGACGCGATCCGGAAAACGGTCCATCAGGCCCTTGGTGGCACCCACCGTGCCGCCGCCCATGTTTGCGACATCCTCGCCCAGCACATAGATGCTTTCGTCTTCCGCCATGCGCTCGGCCACCACACGGGGCATGACATCGATCAGGCGCGCATCGTCCAGTTCATTGGCTGCATAGTCCTCCGGTTCCGCAAAGCGTGCACCCTCAAATTCGCTCAGGTCGCCGGTAATGTCATTGTCGACCGTTGCGGGATCGGGCCAGAGGTCGGGTTTGATGCGCGCGGAACTGCCGCGACCTTCGACGCAAGTCTCCACCGCGGCTTCGACTGCTTCCTGTACCAGGCTTTCGATATGCTGGCTGTCGTCCTTGCCCAGGATCTTGCGCTTGTCCAACTCCGCAATGAGAAACTCCACGGGATCCTTCTTGCGCCAGGATTCTTCCTCATCCTTGCTGCGGTAGCCGAAGGCGCTGCCCGGATAGGGCGCGCTCTGGTGGTAATAGCGATAGACATCGGCCTGGATGAGAACGGGGCCCTTCTTGTCGGAGATTTCCTTTGCGGCCCATTCCGCAGCACGGTAGGCGGCAAGCGGGTTCATGCCGTCCAGCTTGATCGAGGGGATACCATGACCCTGGGCCCGGGTCAGGAGCTCGCCCTCCCGCGTCGACTGTTCGATGGACATGGATACGGAATACTGGTTGTTCTCCATGAAGAAGATCATGGGCAGGTCGTAAAGGGCCGCGAGGTTCAGGGCCTCGTGGGCAGTTCCCTGGTGGATCGCGCCGTCACCGAAAAAGGCCACTGTCAGGTCGCCGCTGTTTCGTACTTTCTCGGCCCAGGCGATGCCGCAGCCAATGGCCATGCCGCTGGCGACGATAGCCTGGGTGCCGACAACGCCGACCGCGTCGTTGCGCAGGTGCATGGAGCCGCCACGGCCTCCGGACCAACCTTCCTTTAGCCCCAGGATGTCGGCCAGAAGCGTGCGGGTGATTTCCCGCATGTCGTCAGGCAATTGTTTGGCCTTGGTCGGGTCGAAGTCCTTCGCCCACAGCGCGTGCAGCATCTTGGCCACGACCTGGTGGTGGGCGCGATGGGTCGCTGTGACCTTCGTCATGGGCGTCAGCGCCGCCAGACAGCCGGCGGTGGCGCCTTCCTGGCCGATGCTGGAATGGGCGGGGCCGTGAACAAGACCGCGCTTGTCGAGGTCGAGAATGGCCTCCTCGAAGCGGCGGGCACCCAGCAGCAGGGTGAGCGTGCGCTTGGCCTCTTCCGCCGTGAAAGCCTTCCAGTCCTTTTCCTCAAGGGAGAGTTGATACATCGGAGTCTGGTTGCGAATCTGCTGTGTCTTCATGGGTTCGTTTCTTCCCTCAGCTTTTGTCGTTCTTTGTGGTTTTTGCCTTTTCCCTGTCCCCGTCTCGAGCAACTGCTTCTTCACGCTGTCGCATCCCATCTACGCCTATGAAGTCACTGAACCAGTCGAAGGACGTCATGGCACGCTCCGCGTGATCTGGTGTAACTCGGTCGGCGTCCTTCATCTTCATGTAGAAATCCTGCATCGCGCGCGCCGCAGTGAAAAGCGATGTGAAAGGATATATAACCAGCACGATCCCGAGCGCGCGATAGGTCGCGCTTGTCTCGAAGGAACCCGACCATCCGGGCACGCCGCCGCAGATCGCCAGAGGCCCCTTAACCAGGCGGGAGAGTTCCTGCAGTTCCTCGAATGAATAGTTTTCCGCGGCAAAGCCCAGGTCTGCCCCAGCGGCGAAGTAGCTGTTCAAGCGCTTGGCTGCCGCCTCCAGCCCTTCGCTGTCCTTGGCATCCGTGCGGGCAATGACCAGAAAATCCGTGGAGCGCCGCGCTTGACAGGCGGCACGAATCTTCGCTGACATCTCGTCGGTCGGGATCACCTTGCGCCCGGGCAACCCCCCGCAGCGTTTCGGGCTTCCCTGGTCTTCGATGTGCAAAGCCTGCACGCCCTGCTTTTCCAGGCGTCGGGTGGTTTCCCAGACCTGCGCCGGGCCACCATAGCCGGTATCCGCGTCACAGATGACCGGGATATCGACGGCTGAAACGATCCGTCCGGCAATTTCCACCAGATCAAACAGCCCGGTGAAGCCCAGGTCCGGCAGGCCGAAGCTGCTGGCTTCCACGCCATAGCCAGATATGGAAACGGCCTCGAAGCCGGCTGTCTCGGCTATACGGGCGCTGACGCAGTCGTACACGCCCGGTGCAAGTACACAGTCTCCTTCCGCAAGCTTGCGCTTGAGATCGGTCATTCTTTCAGTCTCCCATCCATCCTTTTTTTGGAGCAACCCTAGCCCATCAGCTTTTGGATCGATAGTCTGTATCTCAAACCGTTTTGCGGCGCTTGGTGACATGCACCGCGAGGCAAGCAGAACAAGGCCTGCCACGGTCTCGTGCAGGACAGGCCATCCAGGGAGACAGGAAACAGTCATGACAAGTGGGGATCAGGACGCTTATGTCGTCGTGACCGGTGGCAGCCGGGGAATCGGGGCTGCGACTGCGCGTGTTGCAGCGCAGGCTGGATACAATCTGGCACTTACCTACAAGAGCAACCGGGCAGCCGCCGATGACGTCATCAAGGCTGTGGAGTCGGAAGGACGCCGTGCGGTGGCACAGTCCTTCGACATGGCCACAGGCAATGTCGAAGAGCTATTCCGTGCCTTCGATTCAGCTGGCCTGGGGCGTCTGCATGGTCTTGTGAACAATGCCGGCATCACGGGACCCATCAAGCGGCTGACCGAGATCGACCAAGCCATGCTGGATGATGTCTTCCGAATCAACATCACCTCCCTGATGCTCTGCATGAAGGAGGCCGCCCTGCGCATGTCGACGGAGCAGGAGGGCATTGGGGGCACGATCGTCAATGTCTCTTCTCGTGCAGGCCAACTGGGCGGTGCAGGGGAGTGGATCCACTATGCCGCCAGCAAGGGCGCGGTGGACACCCTGACAGAGGGCGCGGCGAAGGAACTCGGCAGCGAGGGGATTCGCGTCAACGCGGTTTCCCCCGGTCTGATCGAAACGGAGATTCACGCCGCAGCCGGTGCGCCAGACCGGGTGGAGCGGATGGTCAGCGGCGTTCCGCTGGGGCGGAGCGGCACGGCCGAGGAGGTGGCCGAGGTCATTGTCTGGCTGCTTTCAGGCAAGAGCAGTTATGTCTCTGGCGCCAATATCTCGATCTCTGGTGGACGCTGAGCCAGGAGGACATCAATCCGAGCTAGGGAGACAGCCTTGAGCGCATTGGAGCAGGAAAAGGAAAGAATTGCCATCGTCACCGGAGGTGCCAGTGGCATTGGTCTGGCGGCGGTCGAGCGCCTTCTGGCAGACGGCTACCGGGTCATCGGCGCGGACAGAAACGGGGAACAGCTGGCAAACTTGACCCAGGACAAGCCGGAGGTGGCCTGGCGGGAGCTCGATGTCAGTTCCCAAACTGAGATCGACGGCTTCAGGCAGGAGGTCGACAGCCGGTTCGGCTGTCCGCATGTGGTCGTGAATGCAGCCGGCATCATGCAGGACAACGTCCCGCTGGATGCCATGGATATGGAAGAGCACGATCGCATTTGGGATGTGAACTATCGCGGCAGTTTTCTCATGTGCCGGAACTTCGGCTTGGCCATGTCTGCTCTGGGGCGCGGCGTCCTGATCAATATTGCCTCCATTACCGCCCTGCGGCCCCTGCCGCTGTTTGCCTACGGTCCCGGGAAAGCCGCCGTGGTGTCCATGACGGAAAGCCTGGCCGGACATCTGGGCCCATCCGGGGTGCGCGTGAATGCCGTTGCCCCCGGCTTCGTGCTGACGCCGCCCATCAAGGCCAAGATCGAAGCGGGCCTAAGGGATGCAGAGGATCTGTCCCGATCGGCGGCGCTTCAGCGCATGGTCACACCGGAGGAGATCGCCGAGGCCATTGCCTTTCTGGTCAGCGACAGGGCCGCGGCGATCACCGGCATCACGCTGCCGGTGGATGCAGGCTGGCTGGCCGGCTCTTCCTGGGGCACTTATGGGGGCCTGCGTGTGTCCGAGCAGACGCAGGACTCAAGAACAAGAAACCAAGAAGGGATGGAATAGATGACACTTGCAAACCTACTGAGGCCTGATTCGGGTCTGAGGGTGCTTGTAACCGCCGGAGCCGGTGGCATCGGCCGACGTATCGTCGAGGGCTATCGCGAGGTTGGGGCCCGTATCGCTGTCTGCGATGTTTCCGATGATGCCCTCTCAGCCTTTCGCAGCGAAATACCCGATGCATTGGCCGTCAAATGCGACGTGGCGGATCGCGAAGCAGTGGCGGACATGGTTCGTCAAGCCCGCGAGGCGCTGGGTGGCTTCGACGTGGTGGTCAACAATGCCGGTATATCTGGCCCCACAGGTACGGTTGAGGATCTGGATCCCGTGGAGTGGGAGCGCACGCTCCGCACCGACCTGGATAGCCAGTTCTACATTGCCCACGAAACGGCCCGGGACCTGAAGGAAAGCCGCGGCAGCCTGATCAACATCGCCTCGGTGGCGGGGCGTCTGGGGTACGCCTATCGCACGCCCTATGCCTCGGCCAAGTGGGGGATCGTCGGCTTCACCAAGAGCCTGGCCGCGGAAATGGGTCCGGACGGCGTGCGGGTGAACGCGATCCTGCCCGGTATTGTCGAGGGCGAGCGCATTCGCGGCGTGATCTCGGCCCGGGCTCAGGCGCTGGGGGTTTCCTACGAGGAGATGGAGAAGCGCTACCTGGCGAATGTCTCCCTGCGCCGCATGGTCAGCGCGGATGATGTGGCCACCACCTGCCTGTTCCTGACATCGCCCGGCGGGGCGAACATCAGCGGCCAGGCGATCAGTGTCTGCGGCAATGTCGAGGTGTTGATGTGAGTATGGAGACGACCTCAGTCGCCCTGATCGGCGGCGGGCTGATCGGCTACAGCTGGGCGGCGATCTTTGCGCGCGCCGGCTGTCACGTCCGGATCTATGATGCCTCCGAAGAGCAACGCGAACGCCTGCCAGGCCTGCTGAAAGCGCAGCTCGAAGAGCTGGAGGCCGCCGGGCTGGCCGAGGATGCGGCGCGCGCCATCGCGCGCATCTCGGTCAGCGACAACATGGCAGAGGCCATCGAGGGCGCCGATCATATCCAGGAGAACGGACCGGAGCGCCTGGAAGTCAAGCAGGAGCTCCTGAAAGAGGTGGACAGCCTGGCCGACGAAGCCGCCACCATCTCCAGCTCGACCTCGGCCCTGCTGCCCTCGGCCCTGTCCGAGCAGCTCGCTGGCCGGCACCGCTTCCTGGTGGCCCATCCGGTCAACCCGCCGCACCTGATACCCGTGGTGGAACTCTGTCCGGCCCCCTGGACGGAGGAGGCTGCCATGGAGAAGGTCCGGGTCTTGATGCAGGCGGTCGGCCAGAAGCCGCTGATGATGAAACGCGAGATCGATGGCTTCATCCTCAACCGCCTGCAGGGTGCGCTGTTGCGCGAGGCCTTTTCCCTGGTCGAGCAGGGCTATGCCCGGGTCGAGGATGTGGATGCCGCCGTTTCCGATGGGCTTGGCCTGCGCTGGTCCTTCATGGGACCCTTCGAGACCATCGACCTGAATGCGCCCGACGGACTGGCCGATTACGGCCGGCGCTATCGGGAGATGTACGCCAATATGGCGGGCTCGGAGGCGAAACCCTGGTCGGACGCCCTGCTGGCGAAGGCCGAGGCCCAGCGGCGGGAGATCCTGCCCGCCGAGAAACTGCCCGCGCGCCAGCGCTGGCGCGATGCCCGCCTGCAGGCCCTGGCCCTGCACAAGCGGGACCAGGACGAGCGTGAGAAATAACCAGATCAGTTTGGAGGACAACAAGCCCATGGCCGCGACAAGCAAGAACAAAGTCATCATCACCTGTGCCGTGACCGGCGGCATCCATACGCCGTCCATGTCGCCGAATCTGCCGGTGACGCCGGACGAGATCGCCGAGCAGTCCATCGCGGCCGCCGAGGCCGGTGCTGCGATCCTGCACCTGCATGCGCGCGATCCGGAGACGGGACGTCCCACCCAGGACCCCGAGATGTTCGGGCGCTTCCTGCCGCGGATCAAACAGTCGAGCGATGCCGTGGTGAACATCACCACCGGCGGTAGCCCACACATGAGCGTCGACGAGCGCCTGCAACCGGCCAGGCACTACCAGCCCGAGGTGGCCTCGCTGAACATGGGCTCCATCAACTTCGGCCTCTTTCCGATGCTGGACCGCTACAAGGAGTTCAAGCACGATTGGGAGCGCCAGCACCTGGAAAACAGCCGGGACCTGGTGTTCAAGAACACCTTTGCCGACATCGAGCACATCCTGGAAACCTGCCAGGCCAACGGCACGCGCTTCGAGTTCGAGTGCTACGACATTGGCCATCTCTACAACCTGGCGCACTTCCTGGACCGTGGCCTGGTGAAACCGCCGCTCTTCGTGCAGTCGGTCTTCGGCATCCTGGGCGGGATCAGTCCGCATCCGGAGGACATCATGCACATGCGGCGCACGGCCAACAGGCTGTTCGGCGACGACTATCGCTGGTCGGTCCTGGGCGCTGGCGCCAGCCAGATGCGGGTGGCCTCGATCGCCGCCTCCATGGGCGGCAACGTGCGCGTGGGCCTGGAGGATTCCCTCTGGGGGGCGCCCAAGAAACTGGCGGAAAACAATGCCGAACAGGTAAAGCGGGTGCGCCAGATCCTTGAGGGCCTCTCCCTGGAGATCGCGACACCCGAGGAGGCGCGGGAGATGCTGTCCCTCAAGGGCGGCGACCAGGTCAACTTTTGACCAGGCAGGCCGCTGCTGCTGGAGTGGGGCGTGGAATCTGAGCGGGAGTGCCGATGACGAGCCTGGGCATTCGTTGCCATTGCGGCTGCCTGCAGGGGACTGTGCGTCCCCGCGGCTGCGTGAACAGATGCCTCTGCTACTGCGACGACTGCCAGGCCTTCGCCTGCTTCCTGGGGCGGCAGGAGGAGATGCTCGACCCCTACGGCGGTACGGAAATCCTCCATCTCTCCCAGGACGAGATGAGCCTTGCCGAGGGCAGGGGCCAACTGGCCTGCATGCGCCTGACGGAGAAGGGGACCCTGCGCTGGTACGCGACCTGCTGCAGCACCCCCATAGGCAACACGGTTCCCAACCGCGGCTTTCCGGTGGTCGGTCTTGTCCGCGCTTGCCTGGATGCTGATGAAGACATGCTGCAGAACACTGTCGGTCCCATCCGCATGCAGGTGTTTACGAAATACGCGCTGCAAGCGCCTGCACCGAAGGTTAGAGGCCTGTTCCGTGGTGCGATATGTGTTCTCCGTATCATCGGGAGGGGTTGGCTGAAATCTGCGCATCGCCACAGCCCCTTCTTCGATGCACACACGGGCAAACCCGCTGTCGTGCCGAGAGTCCTGAGCCAGGAAGAACGCGCGCGTGTGAAGGTCCTTGAATGAGACTGGTTCGGCTGCAGGCAGTTGTAGAGGTAAATGAGGGCCGTTCTTTCGTTTGCAATCGGTTTATTCAGGGCTTTATCACTCCTGAAGCGGAGGCAAAGGAGTAGGGTTTCATGGCGAAGACCGAGAAAAGATGGGTGCGCATCAGGAAACTGACGCGTGAGGAGAAAGAGGATATGGCGTGCCGGTGCGAACGCTTTCTCGAAGAGTTTCTGCGTCCCACCTTTATTCCGGAAATCCGGCCGAGCGAATGGAACTATCCAGTGGATCTATTCGGGAAGTGGCACGGTCACCGCTACAGCTTCATTGTGCGGTACCGTTCAGGCTTTCCCGATACCGACGGAGAAGAGTTCGATGCCCCCTTCGCGCGTCTCGATCACGTCGAGGAGAAGCCGGACAGGGTCCTGTTCGACGTGATGTGGAAGCGGCATACGGGACAGTGGTGGCCCATCAAGCCGGAACTGGAGCTCGAGGATGCCCTGCAGGAAATCAGGGAGAACGAGGTCCTGCATCCGCCCATGTGAGGCATGATTGACGATGTACTGTGACACCGAGCTCCTGAAAGAACTGGCTGGTCCGAAGGTTTTTGCACGCGGCGAAGAGTATTTCCGGAACGGCTGCGTCGTATTGCTGTCCCTTGAGGAGACTCAGATCTGGGCAAGGGTGTACGGCAGCGAAGTCTACGAAACGCTTTTGGATAACGACGAGGACGGCCTCGACGGGGAGTGCAGCTGTCCCGCCTTCGAGGACTGGGGTTTCTGCAAGCACATGGTCGCCGTGGGGCTGGCCGCCAATGCAGCGCCAGAGACGCCTGCCGGGCCGTCGGGGCTCAGTGATATCCGGGAAATCAGGAGATCCCTGCAGGACTGCAGTCATGAGGCTCTGGTCAAGCTGGTGGCGGACTTCGCCGAGTACGATGTGGGCTTCTTTCGCATGCTGCGGCGAAGGCTGCAGTTGATGCCGAGTGAGGAGCCGGAGGCCGAGGTGCGTTTGCGAAGCCATATTGAAGTATCTCTCCATCTGCTCCACGCGATGGAGGACCGCCACGACGACACCGGATATCGCGAGCTCTGCGAGCTGATATCAAGCCTGGAGGATTGGGTTGCACAGGGACAGGCGACTGCTGCCCTGCGCCTGTCCGGCCATCTGATCGATCGCCTGCTGGAGGAGATGGATGACTATGCCTGGGCTTCGGGCGATTGCGGGGCGCTGATAAAAGAGGCGGCTCGGGTAAACCTCATGGCCTGTGAGCTCGCTGCTCCCGATCCCGTGGAACTGGCTTCGGACATCTTCGGGCGCGAGATGAAGGGGGCCTATTTCGGTTCCGCCTGTGGCGCGGCCTTCTATGTAGAGGTACTGGGCAAGGCAGGTCTCGCAGAATACAGGCGCTTGGCGGAGGAAGCCTGGCAAAAGACTCCGGCCAAGGCACCCGTTGATCGAAGTTGGTTTCAAATGCCGGATAGGCAGGACGGGCGTCAGCTATTCCGCCTGATCGCGATTAAGGATTACTTAGGCGAGCTGGACGGTGATGTCGATGCGCGCATTGCTGCACGCAAGCGAGACCTTTCGTCTATCCGGAAGTACCAGGAGCTCGTGCGTTTCTGCCTGGAGCAGGGGCGCCCGGCAGAGGCCTTGGGTTATCTTGAGGAAGGCCTTTGGGTTTTTCCCGAAGCCACAAGCCATCGTAATCAGGCCCTTGATTTTTGTGATCTGCTGGAAAGGCTGGGACAGAAGGCAAGGGGCATTGACCTGTTGCTGGAGGCCTTCAGCTCTGAACCGGACGAACAGATCTATGGCCGGCTTGCCCATCTGGGCGGAGAGGCGGCCGCCGAAAAGGCCGTCGCCGACCTGCGTGCCCGGCTCAGGGAGGAACAGGGATTCAAGCGCAGCCGAATGGCGGATGTCCTGCTACGTATCCTGATGGGGCGGCAGGATTTCGAGCAGGCCTGGACGGTGGCGGTTGACAACAAGCTTCCTGCAGCAAGCCTTATGAAGCTAGCCAAGGCCAGCGAGGCGGCCTATCCAGACAGGGCGCGTGCGGTCTATGAGCAGGAGGTCGAGCGCCTTGTGAACTCGGGCGGCAACGAGAATTATCGCAATGCCTGTGGGTTGATTTCCAGACTCGAAAAGCTGCAGAGCCCGAATTACCACAAGGAGTACGTCGAAGGACTTGTGCAGCGTTATCGGCGCAAAAGGAACTTCATGAAGCTGCTGGAGCAGAGAGCATGAAGAAGGCCGTCATCGACGAGCAGAACCGCCACCTGATTCGCCAGCAGGAGCTTTTCCGCAAGGCGGCGGATGTCGTGGTGCGCGCTTGGAAGCCTTTCGAAGAGGTGCAGGCCATCGCCGTCGTCGGCTCGGTGGCCGGGCCGCTGTGGAAAGAGGTTCCGCGCTTTCGCGAATTCAGGCGTGCGCGCATCGAGGTTTGGCACGAATGCGGCGACTTGGATATTGCGCTCTGGCTGGACTCCCAGGATCGGCTCGAAGATTTGCGCCGGGCCAAGGACCGTTGCTTGCGGGAGGCCAATGAGTCCGGCGAGGACGTTTCCACGCCTGGCAATCTGGTGGACACCTTCCTGTTCGAACCGGAGAGTGGGCGATACCTGGGGCGTCTCTGTCGCTATAACGAGTGTCCCAAAGGCAAGGCGGACTGCGAGGTGCCGGGATGTGGCCGCATTCCCTTCAACAAGAAAATCCCGGAGTTCGTTCCCTATGCCGACCTGCTGAACCAGGCCCGGACCAACCTGCTCTATGAACGGACCCAAGGCGTACTCCGCTCAGCACTGGAGCTGCCACCCACGCCACAATCGTGAATTCCATTTCGGCGAGAGGGCATAACGTTTCTCTTTGGCGTGCCGTGGATCAGGTTTTGGATATGTGGCGCAGGAGCGTTTCCGCCAGGCTATTTCGGGTATAGGGTTTACGCAGCACCTCGAAGCCCTGTGCCCTGTCCGGCGACAGGGCCGCGCCCGGATCGTGGCCGGTCGTGATGATGACGGGCAGCCCGGGGTGTGTTCTGCGCAGTTCCTTGGCGAGTTGAAGGCCAGAGCGGCTTCCGGGCATGACCATATCCGTCAGGACCAAGTCAACGGTCAGGCCCTTTTCCAGTTGCTGGAGGGCATCCTGGGCATTTTCCGCGGTCGTGGTTGTGAAGCCGATCTGCTCGAGCATGAGGCGGGTTTGTTCGCGCACAAGTTCATTGTCTTCGACCAGCAGAAGCCTTTCACCATTTGCACCGGCGCGCTGCGGCTGGGCCTGCGTGACCCCCTGTCCCTCCGAAGCCATCGGGAAAACAAGGTCGATTGTGGTGCCCTGGTCGAGTATTGATGTCAGGCGCACGTCGCCGCCCAACTGGCGCATGAATCCCTGAACCATGGAGAGACCCAGGCCCGAGCCCTTGCCCACGTCTTTTGTGGTGAAAAAGGGTTCGAAGATTCGGTCGAGGATATCCGGCTCAATACCTGTCCCATCATCTTGTAAGCGCAGGCCGACATAATCGCCCGGAGAGAGTTCATGGAGGTCTCGGGCCGGCGTCAGCTTTTGTGGATCAATGCGGAAGGTGCGCAAGCGCAGGCACCCGCCTTCCGGCATGGCATCGCGCGCATTGGCGGCGAGATTCAGGAGTGTAGTCGTCAACTGGGCGGAATCCGCCTTGCAGGCCGGACAGTCCCGCTCCGTGTCAATCTCGAGACGATTGATCTCGCCCAGGGAGGAATGCAGCAAGGGTTTGACCTCCTGCAGAAAGGCGTTGAGGTCGATGGAGCGTGTGACAAGGGCCTGGCGGCGCGAGTAGGCGAGAAGCTGATTGGTCAGACCACCCGCGCGCTCAGCGGCGTACATGGCGTTTGATGCAAGTTTGTACTGACCAGAGGTTTTATCCAGATCATCAAGCAAGGCTTCCAGGCTGCCGACAATAACGGTCAGCAGGTTGTTGAAGTCGTGGGCCAGGCCTCCGGTCAGGCTTTCGATCGTCTCCAGGCGCACGCGCTCGGCCCGCTCTCGTTCCAAAGCCGAACGGTGGCTGATGTCGCGAATGATGGTCAGTGCGCGTTTTTCCCCGTTCTTCAGGCTTACGAGGTTCGATGTGATTTCGGTTTCGAGGCTGTCTCCATCCTTTGTCCGGAAAGTCAGTTCACCAAGGTAGAAGCCGTGCTTGGCACGTTCGTTCAGGGCTGTTCTGGCGCTCTGGTCCTGGGGGAAGAAAAACGCTTCACGGCTTCTTCCAATAACCTCGTCCGGCGTATAACCCATCATTTCGCATGCGCGTCGATTTGCGGCCAGAACGATCTCGTCATCACCGACGGCCCCGCTGGTGGACAGATAGACAGCTCCATCGCCCATGTTGTCGAAAAGGAATTGGTAGAGTGATTCCTGTTCGGCCTTTTCCTCGTGGGCCTTGCCGATTTCCGATTGTCGCGTTTCCACGGCATGGAGGATGCTGTGGAAACGCGAAGCCAGGCTGTGCGCAAACGAGGCATGACTGCGTTCGATGGGCACCAGCTTGTTGGGTACGAGGATGAGGATGCCGCGCAGCTGTGCGTTATGGCCGCGAAGTGCGATAGCATGGGCCTTGTCTGCCCAGTGATCATCTGTCGTCAGTCCATCGAGGGGGACCGGCACCACATCATTGCTGCCGCTGCGCAGGGTCTGAGCCGCCAGCGGTCGCAAGGCGCGTGCCGTGGTATCGTCCAGGCGCAAACTGCAAATCTCACCTTCCGGATTGGAGGTATGCGCGTCGATGGAATAGAGGGCAGCTGCGGCGCAATCCATTTCGTTTGCTTCGAGGATTTCATGCAGGCGGCTGGCCAGTTCCCGGAAGCTTGTGTCATTCGCCAAGCCAGCGTCCAGGCCGTTTATCGCTTGCCGTCGCTTGGCGATCACGTCGCCGGTTCGCTCCGTGGCAATGGAGACAACCCCGAGCGTTTCACCGTCCGCGGTCAGGGCTGGGCTGTAGGAGAAATCAAAATAGCACTCTTCCGGCACCCCTTTCTTCGCGAGAGGCAGCAGGCGGCTTGAATATGTCAGTTCCTGTTGCGTCGTGCGAACCTTCTCGAAGGCCGGCCCGAGAAAAGCCCAGATCTCCTGCCAGCTTTCATGAGCGGGCATGCCGAACGACTGAGGATGCTTGTCTCCGAGTATCGGGTTGTAGGCGTCATTGTAGACTTGGACGAGATCCTTGCCCCATGCGGTATAGACCGGGAAGCCCGAAGCCATGGCCATGCGGATCATGGCCTTCATGTCGGGATGCCAGGTTTCGGCGCATCCAAGAGACGTTTGATGCCAGGGAAAAGTTTCGAGCAACGTTCTGTTGCTTCCGTCCATCTTGCCTCCTGAATCTCGGTCTACAGACAACTTTTGGCCGAAAGCCCAGTCTATTTTACTTTCAGCCGTGAGGAAATAGAGGAAATCTGTCCTTAGAATAAGGTATTTTCGTAAATTTCTTGTCGAAATTGCCGAGCTTCCCGGAGGCGTCCCCCGGAATGCCAGCTGCGGGCTTGTACGCACAAGCCTTGCTGAAGAATACTTTCCTGGATTGTTTGCCATTCTCCGCGTGATGATTAGCATTCCGGAATGGGAACGCCTGGCCATCACTGGGCCGTTCATCTTGAACAAAGGAAACAGCCATGAAGACACGCGCCGCGGTTTTGAATGAATCGCCTGTCGAACGCCCCTATGCCGAAACACGCCCCCTGAGGATCGAGGAGGTGGAGCTTGATGAACCGGGACACGAGGAGGTGCGTGTTCGTATTCGTGCTGCAGGCCTCTGTCATTCAGACCTCTCGGTGATCAATGGTGACCGGCCGCGCCCGGTGCCCATGGCGCTGGGTCATGAAGCGGCCGGCGAGGTCGAGGCGGTGGGCCCTGGCGTGAAGGATCTGGAGCCGGGTGACCGCGTGGTGATGATCTTCATGCCGTCCTGCGGGCACTGCATGCCTTGTGCAGAGGGACGTCCGGCACTCTGCGAACCCGGAGCGGAAGCCAACGGTGCGGGAACCCTGTTGGGTGGCGCCATGCGCATTCATCGCAATGGTCAGGACGTCTATCACCATGTGGGCGTCTCGGCTTTTGCCGAGCGGGCCGTGATCTCGCGCCATTCCATGGTGAAGATCGACCGTGAGCTGCCGTTCGACCATGCTGCGCTGTTTGGCTGTGCCGTGCTGACCGGCGTCGGAGCCGTGGTGAACACCGCGGCCGTCAAGGCGGGCCAGACCGTGGCCGTCATCGGTCTTGGCGGCGTCGGCCTGGCGGCCATTCTGGGGGCACAGGCAGCCGGTGCTGCACGCATCGTTGCCGTGGATCTGTTGCAGGAAAAGCGCGACTTCGCCCGCCAGCTGGGCGCAACGCATGCTATCGACCCGCGCGATGAAGAAGCCGTGGCGCAGGTCAAGGAATGGACCAACGGTGGGGTCGATGCTGCCGTGGAATTGGCAGGATCGGTTCCGGCCCTGGACTTTGCTTATCGCATCACGCGGCGCGGCGGCACCACGGTGACCGGCGGGCTGGCGAATCCCGAGAAGAAGCTGGAGATCCAGCAAGTTTCACTGGTGGCCGAGGAGCGCACGTTGAAGGGCAGCTACATCGGCAGCTGCATTCCCTCACGCGACATCCCGCGCTATATTGAGCTGTTCCGGGCCGGGCGCCTGCCGGTGGACCGCCTGATGACCGGCCGCGGTACGCTGGAAGACATAAACGAGGCCTTCGACCGCCTGGCCGACGGCACCGCCGTGCGCCACGTCATTACGCCGTAGCGACAAGTATGAGACAGGCCCCGTTCCTCAGAAGGAGCGGGGCAGGCCCAGGACCTTCTCCGCCACATGGGAGAGGATGAGGTTGGTGGAGATCGGCGCGATCTGATAGAGGCGCGTCTCCCGGAACTTGCGCTCCACGTCGTATTCCTCGGCAAAGCCGAAGCCGCCGTGCGTCTGCAGGCAGGTATCCGCTGCGTGCCACGAGGCCTCCGAGGCCAACAGCTTGGCCATATTAGCCTCGGCTCCGCAGGATTCTCCGCGGTCATACATGTCTGCAGCGTGCTTCACGGCCAGGTGCGCGGCATGCAGTTCCACATGATTGCGGGCAATGGGGAACTGTACGCCCTGGTTCTGTCCGATGGGCCGGCCGAAGACCTTGCGCTCGTTGGCGTAGTTGGTGGATTTCTCGATGAACCAGCGGCAGTCGCCGATGCATTCCGAGGCGATCAGGATCCGCTCGGCGTTCATGCCGTCCAGGATATAGCGGAAGCCCTTGTGCTCCTCGCCGATGAGGGCGTTGGCTGGAATCTCCAGGTCGTCGAAGAAGATCTCCGTCGTCGAGTGGTTGATCATGGTGTTGATGGGCTGGATGCGCAGCTTGTCGGCCGGGGCCTCGCGCATGTCGACCAGGAAGACCGACAGGCCGTCGGTGCGCTTTTCCAATGAGCCTTTCGGCGCCGTGCGCGCCAGCAGGATCATCAGGTCCGAGTGTTCTGCCCGGCTGGTCCAGACCTTCTGGCCGCGGATGATGTAGCTGTCGCCCTTGCGTTCGGCCGTGGTCGAGATCGACAGCGTGTCGGTGCCCGCCCCGGGTTCGGTTACACCGAAGGCTTGCAGGCGCAACTCGCCCGAGGCGATGCCAGGCAGATAGGCCTGTTTCTGTTCCTCGCTGCCGTGCCGCAGCAGGGTGCCCATGGTGTACATCTGGGCGTGACAGGCGGCACCATTGGCGCCGCAGGCATGCACTTCCTCCAGGATCGTGGCGGCTATCGAGAGCGGCAGGCCGCTGCCGCCGTATTCCTCGGGGATGAGCGAGGCGAGCAGGCCGGCTTCGGCCATCGCGTTCACGAATTCGGTCGGGTAGGCGCGTTCGCGATCGAGCTTGCGCCAGTACTCGTTGGGGAAGCGGGCACAAAGGGCGCGTACTGTGTCGCGAATGGCTTCGATCTCGGCGTTTTCGGGCGCTGTCGTGGTCTCGTTCATCTCGGGGAAAGCCCTGTTGTTCTCACTGATCCGTATAACCGATGCGTGGTGAAAGAACTTGGGATGGTCCATGCTATAATGCAAAGATAATATATAGCTATCCTCAATAAGAAGATGATATGGCTGAGCGCCATGGATATTCGCCACCTGCGCTATTTTGTAACCATCGCCGAAGCGGGGTCTCTTTCGAAAGCGGCGGAACACCTGCATGTCGCCCAGCCGGCACTCAGCCAGCATGTGCGCAACATGGAGCGGGACCTGCGCACCGAGTTGCTTTTCCGGTCTTCGCGGGGCGTCCAGTTGACGGAAGCTGGCCAGCGATTGTTGCAGCATGCGCGCCATTTGATTGATCAATTCGATCAACTGGAAGAGGTCGTGCGTGCAGAGGATGTCGAGCCCTCGGGAGAGGTGCGCTTCGGTGTTCCAGGCACGGTCAGCCAGATGCTCAGCGCCCGTTTGATTCAGGAGGCGTCGCGACGCTATCCGGCGATACGCCTGCGCATAGCGGAGGCCATGAGCGGTTTCATCTTCGACTGGTTGCGTGAAGACAAGATCGATGTGGCGGTTCTCTATCGCGGCGTGCACAGCCGCGGCATTCGTTTGAAGCAGGTCCTGTCCGAAGAACTGAGATTGTTTGGGCCGGCGGATGCGCGGCTTGGCAATGGAAAACCCGACCAGGAGTCTGTGGACTTCTCGGAAGCCATAGGGTTGCCCCTGGCCATACCGAGCCGAGGACATGGCTTGCGTGACCTGCTGGATGATGTGGCATCGCAGCACTGTGGCCGAACATTCGAAGCCCATACCGAAATCGATTCCTATGCACCGATTAAAACCTTGGTCGAGGAGGGGCTGGCCTTCTCCATACTGCCGGCCATGGCGATAAAGGCGGAGTGCCAGCAAGGACGTCTGGTTTCCTGGTCCATCACCAATCCGGAGCTTCGCAGGAACATCTTTATTTCAGTGCCCGCAGACCGGCCCATATCCGCGGCCACACTTGCCATCGAGAAGTTGTGCTATGAGCTTCTGCATCAGCTTGTGCAGGAAGGGACATGGGAGGGGCGGCTGGAAGAAGATTGACGGCCTATAAAAGAAGCCCGACTTCAATTGCCGACCAGATTGCTGCTGCACTGAGAGCAAGTGAAAGAAGGGCAGTGACATAGGCGATTGCGAGCAGAATGCCATCTTCTTCCAGAAAGGCGAATGCCAGAAGCATGATGGTGAGGATAGGGACCACATGACTGAACGGGACGGGGATCAGCATTGTCGCCCCAAGCAATAGCATGACAGACCCAACCGTGCGTTTTCGCGCCTGGAAATGAATCCTCCAGCGCGGCCGAACGACCCGCTCGAGCAGGCGTAGGGGGGGAAGAATACGCCATACGAGGCGCTGCAAGCGCACCGTGGAAAACCTGCGCTGGGCGATTCTCCTGGGCAATGTGGGCGCGGCCCGTCCGAGAATCATCTGGATTGCAGGTATGAACAGCAGCAGGCCTGCAAAGAGGGAGGCGCCAGGCAGCAGCCCAACAAGCGCAATGAGCAGTATCACGATACCGAAAGACCGTTCTTTCAGGTTGGCCACGATCCAGCCAAGCGCGACACTGCCAGTGGGCGTCTCCTGCAGCAGGTTTTCGAGGATTTTCGAGGTGGGTATGTGAGACGACATTTACGAAATCCCGATGCAGCCGCGCGTATTTGTCGGATGGCCCGCGCTTTCAAACTGATCATGCGGCCCTGCGCAACTCAACCGTGCTGGGAAAGAACGCAGACAGAGCCAGTGATAATGTGAATGCAGGGTGCGGGTTCCGAATGCATTTTCCCCGCCTATACCTCATCTTCTTGCCGCCATAAGAATTTCTTATGGCGAATAAAGCGAAATAATCTTTGCATCTGATTTAAACTTCAACCACGCTTCTAAATCGATAAAAATGGAACAAGGTGACAGCAATTCGTTCTGTAACTGTTCCGGTAAGCATCAAGAAAAAACAAGGGAGGAAATGAGAAGATGAAATCCGTATCCATAGCAGCGCTCGGACTTGCTGCGCTATTGCCATTCCAGGCGGTGGCTCAGGACAAGCCCGAGGAGATCAATATCGGCATTACGACGTTCACCTCCGGACCGGCTTCTGTCTTCGGTGTGCCAGGCCAGGAGGCAGCTCGCATGCTCGCCGAGAACCTCAATGAGGCCGGCGGCATACAGGGCGTTCCGGTTTCCTTGAGCTTCATTGACGAAGGCGCAGGGGCCGAGACCCTGACCACCGAGTATCGGCGGCTTGTCCAGGACGAGAACGTGGACGTGATGTTCGCGTCGATCTCGTCGGGCAACTGCATCAACATTGCGCCCTTGGCCGAAGACCTGGAGATGCTGAATATCCTCTGGGATTGCGGGACACAGCGTATTTTCGAGGAGGCTGATTACCGCTACAACTTCCGGACCCAGGCCAACGCCACGCCAGAGATGCTGGCGCCGCTGCTTTATCTTCTGAAGAACAACCCGGATTTCGAGACAATTGCCGTGGTCAACCAGGATTACGCCTGGGGGCGTGACAGCTGGGAGTTGTTCTCCACGGCGCTCAAGCAGCTGAAGCCGGATGTCGAGGTTGTCGGCGAGTTCTTCCCGAGTTTCGGTGCCTCGGACTATTCCGCGGAGATTTCCCGTCTGCTGGCCACGCAGCCAGATGTCATTCTCTCGACGTCATGGGGCGGCGACCTGGATACCTTCGTGCGTCAGGCCAACCAGCGTGGTCTTTTCAACAACTCGCAGTTTGTTTTGCCTTTGGTGGAATCGTCGCTTGAACGTCTTGGCAGCGACCTGCCGGACGGCGTGATTGTTGGCGGTCGTGGCGACCACTACTTCCTGCATCCCGAGTACAAGGATGGTGAAGAACTTCAGGATTTCGTTGCCCAGTACCGCGAACGTACCGGCGACTACCCGATCTATCCCGCTTTCCACATGGCCCAGGCCTTCGCAGCCCTGGAAGCAGCTTATGACAAGGCGATTGAAGCCAATGACGGTGCCTGGCCCGACCGCGAGCAGTTGGTCGATGCCATGGAAGGCCTGGAATACCGCGGTCACGGCCGTCCTTTGACGATCCGTGAAGACAATCAGGCCATCGAGGCCCAGCTGATCGGCACCACCAAGCATGTCGACGGATATGATTTCCCGATCATCGACAACATGATGATCTTCGATGGTGCGGATCTCATGCCGCCGGTGGGTGAGAATTCGATCGAATGGATCGAAACCCTGGACGAAAGCTTCGTGGAAGAAGTCTCCGCTGACGAGTATCAACACGAAGAGTGATCCTTTGATCGGGGCCGCGTGGTTGTTCCATCCACGCGGCCCCAGCTTTTCTGCGTAATCCAGAGTTTCGTGTAAAATCCATGTCCCTGCAGATTCTTGTACTCACCGTCCTGGACGGCATAGCCTACGGTTCACTCGTATTCCTGGTGGCTGTCGGGCTGACACTGGTTTTTGGTGTCATGCGGATCCTGAATGTTGCGCATGGCAGCTTCTATGCGCTTGGTGCCTATGCCGCGGCCAGTCTCGGCCTGGTGCTTTCCGCCTGGGGCATATCCGCCTGGTTCGCCTACCCGCTGTTCATTGTGGCGGCCGTTGCCGTCGGCGTGTCTGTTGGCGGGCTGATGGAGCGCTTTATCCTCAGGCGCATCTATGTTCGCGAAGAGTATCTGCAACTGCTTGTGACCTTTGCCATTTTCATGATCCTGGACAATGTGCAGCGCCTTGTCTGGGGCGTTCAGCCCTATTTCTACACCGAGCCGCTGAGTCTCATGGGGAACGTCACAATCGTTGGCATTCCCTATACAGCCTACCAGATCATCTTTCTGCCGCTGGTCGCACTGTTCATTCTTTTCGGCTTGCGGTGGTTCCTGCGCAAGACCCTGGCCGGTTCCCTGATCGTTGCGGTCACCGAGGATCGAGAGGCTGCAACCGCGATCGGCATCAATGCGCGCAAGGTCTTCTTCCTGACCTTCATCATCGGAACGACCCTGGCATCCCTGGGTGGCGCGCTGGATTCACCGACAACCTCGGTCCTGCCGGGAATGGGGGCAGATATGATCGTCCTGTCCTTTGCCGTCGCGGCGACTGCCGGACTGGGCCAGATCGGGGGGGCGGCCATCGCTGCACTGCTGATCGGACTGGGGCGCTCGAGTGCTGTCTTCTTCATGCCGGAACTGGAAGTCGTCGTACCTTACCTGATCATGGTGATCGTCCTGCTGTTCCGGCCCGAAGGCCTGTTTGGCAAAACCACGGCGAGGAAGATCTGATCCATGCTGATGCGCATCGTTCTGCCCGTCGTCGTCCTCATCGCCATCGTCCTGCCGCTTGTGACAAGCGGTTGGGATGCCTTCCTGACCCTGGTCTGGGCCAAGGCCCTGCCGGTACTGGGAATCATCCTGCTTCTGCAGGCGGGGCAGGTGTCTTTCGGTCACGCCATGTTCTTTGCCACGGGCGCCTATACGGCCGGTTTCGTGATACGCGCGATCCCGGGCGGGGAAATTGTCATCGCGCTTGCCGCAGCCATCGGAGCCTCGGTCGTCGCGGGCTTGTTGGTCGGCGTTTTCGTGGTCCGCTATCGCTATATCTTCTTCGCGATGTTCAATCTGGCCTTCTCGATGGTGTTCTTCTCCCTGCTGGAGAAATTCATCCATATCACGGGCGGTTCGGATGGCCTCAGCATTCCTCGACCCGAGGTCCTGGGACAGGCGATGGAGCGTTCGGAGTACGAATTCGTCCTGTACTACCTGGCTTTGGCCCTTCTTGTAATTTGCCTCTACGGCGTGCACCGTTTTCTCGACAGCCCCTTGGGCCACACCCTGAAAGCCATCAAGACGAACGAAACACGTATCGAGTACCTTGGCCTTTCGCCCCGGCGCGTGCTGCTGATCGCCTACATCATCTCGGCGTTCCTGGCCGGTCTTGGCGGAGCGCTGGTAGCTGTCTTCCAGGGGATCGCCACACCGGAATATGCCTATTGGGTGCGCTCGGGCGAGTTCGTCTTCGTGGCCATCCTGGGCGGTACGGGCAATGTCTTCGGCGCGCTGGCCGGCTCGTTCGTATTTGAATACATCCGGGTGACTGCCACGGCCTATGTCGGGGATACCTGGCAGTTGACCCTGGGCCTCGTGCTGCTGGTCATCATCCTCTTTGCGCCCAGTGGGCTCGTCGGCGTCATCAATGACATTCGGGGCTATCTGAAGAAGGATCCGGTCGCTTCCGGACACAACAAGCGACCTGCGGGCAAGACGGAAAAGCAGAGGGGAGAAGAACAGTGACCGCTCTGATTTCCGCCAAGGACCTGGCCATCAGCTTTGGCGGCGTTATTGCTGCCGAAGGTGTTTCCCTTGACGTCTTCGAGGACGATCATCTTGCCATCATAGGACCCAACGGTGCCGGCAAGACCACCTTCCTGAACATCTGTACAGGCTACCTGAAACCCAGTGCCGGCAGCGTGACCTTCCAGGGCAAGAGCATACTGGGGGCCTCTCCGCGTGCCATCACCCGCATGGGAATCGCGCGGGCCTTCCAGATACCGCAGCTCTTCACGGAGCAGACCGTTCTGGAGAACATGCTGATCGCCGTTGCCTCGCAGGCACGCCGCTTTGCTCCCTTCACGCCGCTCATGAACATACCGGAGCGCAAGGACGCCGAGCATCTCCTGGAGCTGGTCGGCTGCGACGATGTATCGGACCGTCCCGCCTCGGAGTTGCCAGAGGGCAAGCGCAAGCTGGTCGACATCGCTTTGGCGCTCGCCCTCAAGCCAAAGGTGCTGCTGATGGACGAGCCAACTTCGGGCGTCGCTTCTTCGGAGAAGTTCGAAATTATGGACACCTTGATCACCGCATTGCGGGAACAGCAGGTAACCTCGGTTTTTGTCGAGCACGATATGGAAATGGTCTCACGCTATGCCAACCGGGTCGCTGTCTGGAATGCCGGGCACATCCAGAGCCAGGGAACGCCGGACGAAGTCCTGCAGGATCCTGAAGTCGTCAGAACCGTGATCGGAGTATAGGGCGATGCTCGCACTCAAGGACCTGTCGGTTTCCATTGCCCGAATCCCAATCCTCAGGAATGTCTCTTTCGAGGTTCAGGAAGGCGAAACCATTGCCTTCGTTGGCCGTAATGGAGCCGGCAAGACGACGACTCTGCGCGCCATCATGGGGCTGGTCGCGGCACAGGGGTCGATCGAGCTGAATGGCCGGGCCATCGATGAGGTGCAGGCGCATGAACGCCCAGCCTTGGGAATCGGTTATGCGCCCGAGGATCGGCGCCTGTTCTCGGCCTTTACGGTCGAGGAAAATATCCTGCTGCCGGCACGCGTTGCGCGGCTGACGCAGGAAGAAACCAACCGCAGGCTTGAGCGCGTCTATGGCATCCTGCCGGAACTGAAGGAAATGGCGAAACGGCCGGCCGGTTCGGTTTCAGGCGGGCAGGGAAAGATGGTCGCGCTGGGGCGCGGTCTCATGCTCGGAACGCATCTTCTGCTGCTGGATGAGCCTTTCCAGGGACTGGCGCCTGTACTGGCCAATCGTTATGCCGAAGCCTTGCGGGCCTTGCGTGACACGGATCGTTCCTTGTCGGTAATCATAACGGAATCGAATCCAGGGCTGTTGAAGAACTTCGCCAGCCGCATGATCACCATTGAACGCGGTGAGATCGAAAGTATCGAGGATGTCTCTAAGGTCGACGCATAAGCGTTGACCCAGCTCCGGATATGGCTCTGTGAGCTGTACCATCCGGAGCTTCGAGGCAGGACAAACAGACGAGAAGGGAGATACAAGCCATGCGCCTGAAAGGAAAGACTGCCCTTGTAACCGGCGGTGCCTCGGGTTTCGGAGCCGAGATAGCAGCCACCTTCGCACGTGAAGGTGCGACCGTCACGATCATGGATATGAACAAGGACGGAGCCGAGCAGCAAGCCGAGAAGATCGGTGACGGCACCAAAGCCGTTGCAGGCGATGTGACCAAGCGCAGCGACGTGGATAATGCGGTCAAGACGGCGGCCGAAAGCGGGCGCGTCGACATCGTGGTCAACAACGCCGGCTGGACGCACAAGAACAAGCCGCTCCTCGAGGTGAGCGAGGAGGAATTCGATCGCATCTACGACGTCAACGTGAAGGCGATCTATCACATGACTAACGCCGTCGTGCCGGTCATGAAACAGGCCGGCAGTGGCGTGATCCTGAACATCGGATCCACGGCCGGCATTCGCCCGCGGCCCGGCCTGACCTGGTACAACTCCAGCAAGGGTGCAGTGAACCTGTTGTCGCGTTCCCTGGCGGTCGAACTGGCTCCCGACAAGATTCGCGTGAATTGTGTGGCGCCGGTCATGGGGGCGACGGGCCTGCTGGAAAGTTTCATGGGCGTGCCCGATACACCGGAGAATCGCGAGAAGTTCATCTCCACGATTCCTCTGGGTCGCATGTCGGAACCCCGCGATATTGCCAATGCCTGTCTCTACCTTGCATCCGACGAAGCTGACTTCATTACCGGCGTCGTCTTCGAGGTTGATGGCGGGCGCACAGTCTGAATTCCCTTGGTCAACGATAAGAGAGATGGAAGACAGCTTTTGATGGTTATGGGGCGTTTACAACACGAATAGGGAAGGCCGTAGAAACGGTTTTCCCATTCCAATTTTCAAGAAAGGGAGGAAAAGGATGTCAGGAAAACCGTTTGCTTTGGCCTTTGCGGCCGTCGTGTCTGCGGGACTTGTCGCGTCCAGCGCATTTGCGCAGGACGATGAGCAGGAGTGGCCCGCCAACGCAGCGGATGCACCGGAATGGTGTCAATCCGAATGGGGCGCCGAGGATGAGATCGGGTCTGCAAATCTGCTGTCTGAAGAGCTGGTTCTCGAGGCGGCCAAGCTGGTCAAGACCGGCAAGACCTATTCCCTGGGCGCCGAAACCAATTCCGAGACCCCGGCCTTCGGCCCGCGCAGCTGGGCACTGGTGATCAACCAGCCGGGCCAGGTGGGCGGCGTCGGCCTGGGCCCCAACAAGATGAACTACAATGATGACATCTACATGGGGTATGTCGGCACGGGCTCGCAGATCGATGGCCTGGGCCACATCGGCGTCGACAACGTCTTCTACAACTGCCACCACAACAGTGATTTCGTCCAGGCCGACGGGCTGACGAAACTGGGTATCGAGAAGATCCCCAACTTCGTCACTCGCGGTGTCGTACTCGACATGACCGATCACTTCGACCAGGACGTGCTGGACGAGGGCACCGCCTTCAATCGCGCGGAGATCGAGGCCCAGGCCGAAAAGCAGGGGGTTGAGATTCGCGAGGGCGACGTGGTCCTGTTCCACACGGGCTGGCTGTCGCTGGTGGGCGAGGATGACGACCGCTATATCGCCGGTGAGCCGGGCCTGGGGCTGGACGGCGCCAAGTACATGGTCGAGAAGAACGTGCTTGCCGTGGGCGCGGACACCTGGGGACTGGAGGTCATTCCCTTCGAGGAAGGCACGGGAGTCTTCGAGGTGCATCAGGAACTGATCGCCAAGAATGGCATCTATATCCTGGAGAACATGAAAACAGACGAGTTGGCGGCCGACGAGGCCTGGGAATTCATGTTCGTCATGGGACATTCGAAGTTCACGGGCGGTGTCCAGGCGATCATCAATCCGACTGCCATCCGCTAATTCACCAGGTTGCAACGTGTATCACCCGGGCGGTTGTAATAGACTGCCCGGGTGATTTTTCTTCTGCCTGTTTCGCGTCCTGTCCTTGAGGGACAAGCTGTACCCTTTGGAGGCCTTGCTTGAGTCTGTTGTTCGAAGAGCTGGATTATCGCCCGACAGATATCGGTGCTTTGTCCCTGCGCCGACGCAGGGAACTTTCCCTGGGTGTTGATGTCTACGAGATCAAGCTGGGCGAGGAATTCCTGATGTCCAGCCTGTTCACGGCCTCCGAGGTGGCGCTGGCAAACCTGGGGCTGGCGGAATTAAGCGGGGCGGAACTCAATGTGCTGGTGGGTGGCCTGGGACTTGGCCATACGGCACATGCTGTACTGGAACACTCTTCGGTATCGAACCTGGTGGTCGTGGAGGCCCTGGAGGCCGTGGTCGACTGGCACACCCAGGGCCTGGTCCCATTGGGACAGACGCTGACATCCGATCCCCGTTGCAGCTTTCAGCACGGCGATTTCTTCGCCCTGGCAACCTCGGACAAGGGGTTGTCCGGCCTCTCTCCCGAGCGTCCGTTCGATGCCATCCTGGTGGATATCGATCATTCCCCGGAATTCCTGCTGGATCCAGGAAACGCCGACTTCTATGGCCCCGATGGCCTGAAGCGTTTTGCCGCCCAGCTTTCCCCCGGCGGGGTCTTCGGCCTCTGGTCCAATGAGCCACCGGATGCGGCCTTCACTGAACGTCTGTCCTGCGTCTTCGATCAGGCGCGCGGCGAAGCGGTCACATTTCACAATCCGCTGCAGGGCAAGGACTTCACCCAGTGCGTCTATCTGGCCCGCAACAGGTCCGGATGAACAATCGAGCCTGCATCCCGTTCCATGCTTTTCCTGGAGGGCAGGAGAGGCTATGCCATGGGCACTGCCCGGCCGGGGGATTGAGGCAGGGGATGTAAGGCAGCGGAACCGATAAAGGGCGGGGTGGCCTGATGGATATACTGCAGATCTTTGTTCTGGCCGTCGTTCAGGGTATTACCGAGTTCCTGCCGATCTCTTCGTCCGCCCACCTGATCCTCGTCCCTGTCCTGACGGGCTGGCCGGACCAGGGCCTGTTGATGGATGTGGCCGTGCATGTGGGCACTCTGCTTGCGGTCATCACCTATTTCCACCGGGATGTTCTGTACCTGGTCCGGGGAGGCTTCCAGGTTCTGGGCCTGAAGTACGGCTCTGAGGCCCGTCTGGCGCTGCAGATCGTCGTGGCGACAATCCCAGTGGTGATCGCAGGCTTCCTGATGAAGGATCTGATCGCAACTCAGCTGCGCAGTACGACCCTGATCATCGGCACAACAGCGGGTTTCGGCCTGCTGTTGGCCTTGGCCGACTGGCGCGCACAGAAGGCAGAGGGAACCATGCCGGGACTTGGCTGGCGCGAGGTTGTCATCATCGGCCTGGCCCAAGCGCTGGCCCTGGTGCCGGGCGTCAGCCGCTCCGGCATCACCATCACGGCGGCCCTGTTCCTTGGATTGCGGCGCACCGAGGCGGCGCGTTTCTCCCTGTTGCTGTCCATCCCCACGACGCTGGCCGCCGGAACGCTTGCCGGTCTGGAGCTGGCGGATACAGGGGATGTTGCGCTGCAACTCGATGCCGTACTGGCCGGCTTCCTGGCCTTTGTCAGCGCGCTGGCCGCGATTGCCGCTATGATGGCCTGGTTGAAGCAGGCCTCCTTCATGCCTTTCGTTGTCTATCGGCTGCTCCTGGCCGCCTTTCTGGCGCTTCTGGTTATCCTGGGCCTGATTGGCGGATGAGTGGCCGTGAAGCCCCTGCCTGTCCCGTTTGTCGCGGGCTAGATGTGCGTCATTTCGGGCGCATCGAGGAAAAGTCTTATTGGCGCTGCGAGGCCTGTCTGGCGACATTCCTCGACCCAGTTGCACGTCTGAGTGCTGAGGCGGAGAAGCAGGTTTACCTGGAGCATGAGAACGATCCCCATGATCCTGGCTATCGCCGCTTCCTGTCAAAGCTGGCCGATCCACTCTGCACGCGTCTGCCGGAAGCGGCGGAGATTCTGGATTATGGCTGTGGACCCGGGCCCGCCCTGGCCGATCTGCTGCGCGAGGCGGGACATCTTGTGCGGCTCTACGATCCCTTCTTTCATGCTGACGAGTCGAGCCTGGAGCCAGGATATGACGCCGTGACCTGTACGGAAGTGGTGGAGCATTTTCATGATCCGGCCAGGGAGTTCGCGTATCTCGGCGGTTTGCTGCGCCCGGGTGGCTGGCTGGCGATCATGACCTGTTTCCAGACCGAGGATGCGCGTTTTGCCAACTGGCATTACCGCCGCGATCCGACCCATGTGGTCTTCTATCGCGAAGAGACCCTGAAGCTATTGGCCGAGCGTCACGGCTGGTGCTGCGAGATCCCGGGCAAGGATGTGGCCCTGATGCAGGTGCCTTGAAAAATTGAAGGTCTACCGACCGCAGGCCCGCTCAAAACGAGTCAGGGCGTCCTGGAGGTCGGGTGTCAGATGGTCCCGGGATTGCGCGGCGACTTCATCCGGCAGGCCATACAGCGCCTCGGCGACGGCCCCCGTGATACAGGCCAGGGTGTCGGTGTCCCCACCCAGGCAGATCGCGGTGCGCACGGCCTCTATCCAGCTTTCGGAGGTGAAAGCGGCCGTCAGGGCTGGGGGGAGGGTGCCGGCGGCTGACACATCGAAGCCACCGCCTCTGAGCGCCCGCTGCGGGCTCAGGTCATAGCCGAAATCTTCTGTCAGGCGCTGCTGGACCCGGGCAGGCTCATGGCCCTTGCGCAGGCAGAAAATGGCAAGGGAAACCGCCTGTGCTGCGGCAACGGCTGAAGGATGGTCATGGCTGACGGCGGCCTGGGCTGCAGCCTGCTCCAGAACGGCCTCCTCGCTGTCGGCCAACCATCCGATGGCTGCCGTGCGCATGGGGGCGCCGTTGCCCCAACTGCCGTAAGGACCCGCATCGTCGGTCATGGCCCAGCGGATGAACATACCCCCGTAACCGGCATGAGGGTGGCGCCGTACGAAGTGGCGCAGGCGCGCGGCATAATGGGCCTGGTCGAGAAAGGCATCGGCCACCGCCAGGCTGCAAACGCTGTCGTCCGTGAAGCGGCAGTCGGCATGCCAGAACGTGAAGTCTTTCGGCGGGCAGGGATGCCCTTCAAAGCGTGAGCCTATGATGTCGCCAGCGATTGCACCCAGCATCTTTACACTCCTGCCAGACTATGGACGTGGGGTCTCCACATGCTTCGTCAAGCCAGGCGAACAGGGGCTTCGATGCTCTGGTGAACTTGATCTATGGAAGCGGCAGGCCGACTGCCTGGTTGGAATAGTCCGAGGTGAAACTGCGATAACTGCGCTGGTCAGGGTCCCACATGATGCGTTCCAGGCGGCCAATGTCCGCGCCATAGACGTGCAGGCTGATGCTCGGAACTTCGCTAGCGCATTCCACTTCGTGGAAATCCAGTTCATCCGGGCCTACTGTCGTGACCTCACCTGCGGAGAGCAGATGGCTATCCAGGAAGTGCGGGGCCTCCTTCATGTCGGGATCGACGGCATAGCGGCTGTTGCGCTCACGGCCCTCGAGCGTTCCGACAGCGCCCCAGGTGCGATGGTGATGAATCCCGGTTACCTGGCCTGGGGCGAAAACGTCCTGAACCACACAGAAATCGCCTTTTGGCGAAAGGTGCAGCAAGTAGGAACCATAAGGCAGGCCGGGCTGAAGGGTGCGATAGCGCGGGTCGGGGGCTTGCCAGCCCGTAGTAATCAGTTTTGAAAGCTCGGCGGCGACGGCTTCGGCCGGCGTGGCCGACCGTGCCGCCGCCTGTCCACGTTCCAGGAAGCGTGCAAAGGCATCCTGCATGTGAATCGAGTCAGTCCTTCAGGTTCTTGAGCAGGCTGGAGGTGTCCCAACGGCCACCGCCCATGCCCTGGACAGCCGCGTAGAACTGGTCGACGAGCGCGGTGACCGGCAGCTGAGAACCATTCCGCTGGGCCTCCGCCAAGGCGATGTTCAGGTCCTTGCGCATCCAGTCGACGGCAAAGCCGTGGTCGAACTTGTCTTCCAGCATGGTCTTGTGCCGGTTGTCCATCTGCCAGGACTGGGCTGCGCCCTTGCCGATGACATCGAAGACCTTTTCGCAGTCCAGGCCAGCCTTCTGGGCGAAGTTCACGCCTTCCGCCAAGCCCTGGACCAGGCCGGCGATGCAGATCTGGTTGACCATCTTGGTCAACTGGCCGGAGCCGGCCGTGCCCATAAGGGTAACGGCACGGCCAAAGCATTCCATGGCGCTCCTGGCACTTTCGAAGGTCTTTTCGTCCCCGCCGACCATGATGGTCAGTACGCCATTCTCGGCACCGGCCTGGCCACCGGATACGGGGGCGTCCAGGAAGCCTTTCCCTTCGGCCTTGCAGGCTTTCTCCACCTCGCGGGCCACCTCTGCCGAGGCGGTGGTGTGATCGACCAGGATCGCTCCGCTCTTCATTCCGGTCAGGGCGCCGTTGTCGCCGTAGACCACCGTGCGCACATCATCGTCGTTGCCGACGCACATGAAGACGATATCGGCATCGGCCGCTGCTTCCGCCGGTGTCTTGCCGCTGCTGCCGCCGTGCTCCTTGGCCCACTTGTCGGCCTTCTCACTGGTGCGGTTGAAGACCCGGACTTCGTGTCCGGCCTTGGCCAGATGTCCAGCCATCGGGTAGCCCATGACCCCCAGTCCCAGAAACGCCAGTTTTGCCATATCCTATTCCCCCTGTAGTTTGCTTTGGTGTGGCTATGTTGGGCGCAAGGTTAGAGCCTTTACCGGCAAGCGACAAGGTGTCGCTTGGGCGTGTCCGGATCTGATCGTACATAGCCTCTTCCGCATTTTCCTGCATCACCCGTCCCTGAACAGGTAGCTGTAACCATTGATCGCCGGCACGCCGCCCAGGTGGGCATAGAGTACCCGCGCGCCGGCCGGTATTTCGTCGTGTCGGATCATGTCGATCATGCCCTGCATGGATTTTCCTTCATAGACCGGGTCGGTCATCATGCCCTCCAGACGGGCCGACAGGCGGATCGCTTCCAGCGTCTCCTGCGAGGGCAGGCCATAAGCGGGATAGGCATAGCGGGTGTCGAGCACCACCTCGTCATCCTCGATGGGGCGGCCCAACTCGATGAGCTCCGCCGTGCTGCGCGCGATGCGCAGGACGGCGTCGCGCGTTTTCTGCGGTTCCGCCGAACCGTCGATGCCGATCACGCGATCAGCGCGTCCATCGGCGGCAAAGCCGGCCACCATGCCGGCCTGGGTGCTGCCGGTGACCGCGCAGACGACGATGTAATCGAACTTGAAACCCAGTTCGGCCTCCTGTTGGCGCACTTCCTCGGCAAAGCCCACGAAGCCAAGGCCGCCCAGTTTGTGGTCCGAAGCCCCGGCGGGGATGGCGTAGGGCTTGCCACCCCGCTGGCGCACATCCTCGAGCGCGTTCTCCCAGCTTTCGCGGATGCCGATGTCGAAGCCTGCGTTTACCAGTTCCACCTCGGCCCCCATGATGCGGCTCATCTGTATGTTGCCGACCCGGTCATAGACGGCGTCGTTCCAGTCGACCCAGTGTTCCTGCACCAGCCGGCATTTCATCCCCAGTTTCGCGGCCACGGCGGCGACCTGGCGAGTATGATTCGACTGGATGCCGCCGATGGTGACCAGCGTATCGCAACCCTGTTCCAGCGCCTCCGGGACCAGGTATTCCAGCTTGCGGACCTTGTTGCCGCCGAAGGCGAGTCCGCTGTTGCAATCCTCGCGCTTGGCCCAGATATCCACCTTGTCGCCCAGGTGGGCGCTGAGCCGGGGCAGAGGCTCGATGGGGGTGGGGCCAAAGGTCAGTGGATGGCGCTTGAACTGCTCGAGTTTCATCTGAATGTCTCCGAAAGCCTTGTGAACGAAATCTGACGTAAGGAAAGTCAGTCTATGCGCAATCAGTCATGAATTCCCTGCTTTCTTTGTTCGGCTCCTTGCGCTAGATTGCCTTTTGTGCCGTGAAAAGAGAAATTGAAATGAACAAGGACGCCCGTCCGCGCAATAAAGTTGAGGAAGGTGAGCTCGGACTGTCGGCACTGGACCGGATCGATCGTCGGATTCTCAATCATCTTCAACAGGATGCCCGGATGACGAATGAGGAGCTGGCCCAGAAGGTCGGTCTGTCGCCGGCGCCCTGTTCGCGCCGGGTCAAGCGCTTGCGTCAGGAAGGCTATATCCTGCGTGACGTTTCCCTGGTGGATACGGCCAAGACGGGGCATGCACTCATCGCCTTCGTCAGCGTGGAGCTGGACCGTCAGCGCGAGGATGCCCTGGCGGCGTTCGAGCGGCACATCGCAGCCCAGTCCGAGGTGCAGCAGTGCTATTTCATCTCGGGCGAGAGCGACTACCTGCTGCTGGTCTCCTGCCGTGACATGGAGCATTACAACGATTTCGTGCGCGATGTGCTGGCGCGCGAGCACAACATCCGGCGTTTTCGCACCAGCTTTACCCTGCGCCGCGTCAAGTACGATACGGCCGTGCATATCGAGGAATAGGGTTCGGGCAGGGGGCCTCAGCGCGGCAGAACGATGGAAAAGTGACCTTCCCAGAGGGCTCCGACCTCGTCTTCGCGGGCTTCTAGCTTCACGGTCAGGCGTGCCTTCTCTGCGTCATCGAGACGGTTGTAAAGCCAGTCATTCTCGTTCAGCGGCTCTCCGGCCACATACATCTGGGTGGTCAGGGTCTGCCCCGCGGGGGAATGGACCTTGAAGTGGATGTGCGGTGTGCGAGAACCGTAGGGCACGGGGCGAATGGTGCGAAAGGCATAGCGTCCTTCGCTGTCGCTGCGTGTTGTGCCATAGCCCTGGAAATGGGGATCGCGTTCGCCCGACCTGTCATCGCCGCTGTGCAGGTAGCGTCCGCCGGCATCGGCCTGCCAGATCTCGATGCGGCAGTCCGGATAGGGATCGCCTTGCGGGTCGGAGACCCTGCCTCTCAGGTCCAGGATCTCTCCTTCGGCCCGGCCGTTCGTTTCGGCGATCCGGACGAGATCGCTGTCCCGGTCCTCGGGCAGGGAATCGGGATAGAAGGGCCCTTCTGTCTGGGCGGGGGTCAAGCCCTCAGGCGCCGTGCGCGCAAGGGCAGGCAGCCGCCCACCAAGGGCTGTGCCGACCAGGACCAGCGGCCCGCTCAGCAGGAAAATCCTTCGCGTCAAATAGGGCATGTCTCCGTCCTTTCCGGCGTTCCACCCGAAAGGCGGCGCCGTTTCAAGCTGCGATATCGACGATCATTCGGCCGCGCACCTTGCCGGCCAGGATATCGCTGGCGGCCGGAATCACCTGAGTGAGCCCCACCGTGTGGCTGATCCGTTCCAGGGCTTCCGCATCCAGCTCCCGGGCCAGGTTCTCCCAAGCCTGCAGGCGTAGCGCGCGCGGTGTATAGACGCTTTCCACACCGGCCAGGGTCACGTTGCGCAGGATGAAGGGCGCCACCGTCGTCGGCAGGTCCATGCTGGCTGCCAGCCCGCAGGCGGCGACGATGCCATCCTGCTGCGTGCTGGCCAGGATGTTGGCCAGGATCTGTCCGCCCACCGTATCGACAGCGCCGGCCCAGATCCCTTTCTGTAGAGGCTTTCCGGGCTCGCTGTAGCCGGTTCGGTCGATTACCTCGCTGGCCCCCAGGTCCTTCAGGTAGCCCTCTTCCTCGACCCGGCCGGTCATGGCGCTGACCTGATAGCCGCGTCCGGCCAGCAGGCTTACGGCGACACTGCCGACGCCGCCCGAGGCGCCCGTGACCACGACCGGGCCGCTGTCGGGTTTCAGACCCAGGGCATTCAGGCGCATGACGCAGAGCATGGCCGTGAAACCGGCCGTGCCGATGGTCATGGCCTGGGCAAGCGTCATGCCCTTTGGCAGGGGAACCAGCCAGTCGCCCTGGACGCGGGCGCGTTCCGCGTAGCCGCCCCAGCGCTCTTCGCCCAGACCCCAGCCTGTCGAGATGACCGCGTCTCCGGCCTTGAATTCGGAATGGTCGCTTTCTGCCACGACGCCGGCGAAGTCGACGCCGGGGATCATGGGAAAACTGCGCACCACCGGACCCTTGCCGGTGATGGCCAGGCCGTCCTTGTAGTTGAGGGTGGAGTACTTCACGTCGACGAGAACGTCGCCCTCGGGGAGCTCGGCCTCATCCACCTCGGTGAGTTCGGCGTGGGTCTTCTTGTCCTCGCCGCGGGTCAATAGCAGGGCACGAATGGCTCAGTCCTCCCGTTTGCATTCAATGGACAGAGCTGGACGATAGCGTAGCTTTCGAGTGCCCGCAAATTTCCCACAGGTAACGTCTTAGAGCACCTTGCCGGGGTTGAGCAGGCCTTCGGGATCCAGGGCCTTCTTCAGCTTCTCCATGACGGCGATTTCGGCTTCGCTGCGATAACGGCGCAGGGCGTCGCGTTTCATGGAGCCGACACCGTGCTCGGCCGAGAAGCTTCCCCGATACTCCTGCACCAGATCATAGACCGCCCAGGTGACCTCTTTCTTGCGCGTTGCCAGACTGCCGTTGGGGGTGTCCTCGTCGTGACAGATGTTGAAGTGCACGTTGCCGTCCCCGACGTGTCCGAAGGCGATCAGCATGGCGTCTGGCGCAATGGCATTGACCTTCTCCGTGGCGGTCTCGATGAAGTCGGCCATGTCGGAGATGGGTACCGAGACGTCATGCTTGAGAAGGTGCGGCATGTCGTTGTGGGCCTCGACGAGGGCTTCGCGAATGCGCCAGAGTTGGGCGCGCTGGCTTTCGCTGCTGGAAACCGTTCCATCCAGGACCAGGCCTTCCTCCATCAGGCGTTCGATCAGGCTTTCCAGCATCTCCTGAAGGCCGGAGCCTTTCTTGCTGGCGGAGACCTCAAGCAGGGCATACCAGGGATAGTCGCCCTCGACAGGATCTACCACATCGGGCACGCGGTTGCAGGCCAGAGTGATGCCGTTCTGAGGCATCATCTCGAAGGCCGACAGGCGGTCGTTCGTGCTTTCCCGGGCGATGGCAAAGCTTTTCATGACGGCTGGCAATGAGGGGAAGGCCAGAAGGGCACATTCACGCTCGGCCACAGCCGGGTAGAGTTTCAGGACCGCGCCCGTCACGACGCCCAGGATGCCCTCGGAGCCTATGAAGAGCTGCTTCAGGTCGATGCCCGTGTTGTCCTTGCGCAGCGCACGCATCATGTCGAGGACCGTTCCGTCGGCCAGCACCACTTCCAGGCCCAGGATCAGATCGCGCGTATTTCCATATCTCAGGACCGCAGTGCCTCCTGCGTTGGTCGAGATCGAACCGCCGATCTGGCAGGAACCTTCCGCCCCATAGCTGAGCGGGAATAGGCGGTTGGCGTCGGCGGCCGCCTTCTGGACATCGGCCAGGATGCAGCCGGCGTCCACGGCCATTGCATGGTTCCTGTCGTCCAACCAGCGCACCTTGTTCATGCGTGCGAGGCAGAGGATAACCTCGTGATTGGGACGAGAAGGCACGCCGGCGCCCGTCAGTCCGGTGCGCCCGCCCTGGGGAACGACCGAAAGGCCGTGTTCGGTGCAGAGGCGCAAAGCTTCGGCCACCTGTTCGGTGGTTTCCGGACGCAGGACAGCCAGGGGCGCATTGTCCACTTCTCCCATGAAGTCGCGCCCATAGTTCTGGGCTTCTTCGCCGGTTAGCAGACCCTTTGGACCAAGCATTTCCTCAAGGCCTTCCGGCAGGCCAGACTGCTGCATCTTCAGCGTGGACATGTCTTTATCCTCCATATTCGCCCCAGGGGGCGTGTCGTCTTGCTCACTTGGGGGAATTGTCGACGTCCTATCCCGATCCTGCAAGGGCGTTGCTGTGCTTTCCACGTGCAGTGGAGTGTTGGCCAGTTGGCCGGCCGCTCATGATTTTGACATCGAGCTTGCCGTGTTCCCGCTTGCCACGGGCCGGAAGGGCGCTAGCCTTCAGGTGTTACAAAGACATGGGATCGACAGATGCTGCGTTTGCTGCGTGCCGTACTTTGGGGATTGGGGGCGATTCTTGTGGTCGCGACCCTGCTGCCCTTCTTCCCGGGCGAAGCCTGGTGGATCCGCATTTTCGACTTTCCGCGCATGCAGCTGGCCGCCCTTCTGGCCGTCGTATTCCTGCTGTGCCTCTTTGCCTTCGATTGGCGCCAGGCAAGGTTCTGGGTTCTGGCTGGCGCTGTTCTGCTCTGTCTTGGTTATCAGTCGGCGCGCATGCTGCCCTATACAAGCTATTGGCCGAAACAGGCACTGACGGCTACAGAGGCTGAGTGTCCGGAGGACCGGCGGCTTAGTTTGATGGTGGTGAACGTCCTGCAGGATAACCGGGACAGCGAGGCCGTGCTGGAGCGCATCGCTGCGCATGAACCGGACCTGCTTTTGCTGATCGAGACCAACGCGTGGTGGGCGGATGCCCTGGCGCCTCTGGAAGAGGACTACGCAGAAATCGTGGCGCAGCCGCAGGAGAACAAGTACGGGCTGTTGTTCTTCTCGCGTCTCGATCTGATCGAGCCAAAAATCCGGCGGTTGGTCGAAGATGAAGTGCCGTCGGTCCATACACGCGTTCGTCTACGTTCAGAAATGGAAGTGGCTTTCTATGGCCTGCATCCGCGCCCGCCTGAGCCAAGTCAGGACACCGAGGAGCGCGATGCCGAGCTTGTCTTGGTCGGCCGTGAGGCGCGCGAAGTGGATGCGCCGGTGATCGTGGCTGGTGACCTGAACGATGTGGCCTGGTCGGACACAACCCGGCTGTTCCAGGAATTGAGTGGCCTGCTCGATCCCCGTATCGGGCGCAATCTCTATCCCAGCTACCATGCAAAGTGGCCTTTCCTGCGCTGGCCCATCGATCATGTCTTCTTTAGTGCGGACTTTATGCTTATGCAGATGAGTCGGCTTGAGCCAGTCGGGTCCGACCATTTCCCCATTCTGGTCGAACTCTGCCATCAACCGGCCAATGAAGGTCAGGAGAACGCACCCGATGCGGAGCCGGAAGACCAAGAAGAGGCGCGGGAGACGGTCGAGGAAGGCCGTGAGGCTGCCGAGGAGGGCGAGGAATAGAGTCTGAACGCGTTTCCCGTGGTCTCAGGAGCCCGAGAATTCCTCGCGAACGCATTTGTCGTCGGCGCCCAGGTCCGGAACCGCTCCGTAATGATCCTCGATCTCAGGAGTAATGGGCGGCGGTGCCAGTACCTTGACCTCGCCGGCCGAGGTCTCGACCTGGATGAAGCGGTTCTGGGGATGGGTGACGACATCCTCCATGGTGGAAAGCTTGCCGTAGGCGACATTCGCTTCATTCAGTCTCGCGATCACCTCTTCGCGGTCCAGTTTGGAGAAAACGCCGTTGATGATCTCGTCCAGGGCCGGTCGGTTGGCCACGCGGTCCGGATTGGTGGCAAAGCGCGGATTCTCGGTGATGTCGGGGCGCTGCAGAACGATCTCACAGAGGTTTTTCCATTCGCGCTCGTTCTGGATGGAGAGCAGAACGGATTTGCCGTCCCGGCAATCATAGGCACCGTAGGGGGCAATGGTGGGATGGCGCAGTCCCTCGCGCTGAGGTGTTTTCTGGCCATAGTGGTGCTGCAGGTAGGGCACGTTCATCCAGTCTGACAGACTGTGATAGAGCGAAACCTCGATGCCGCGCCCTCCGTTGCCGCGTTCACGGGCAAAAAGCGCCTGCAGAATGGCCTGCTGGGCATACATGCCGGCGGCAATGTCACAGACGGATACGCCAACCCGAGCCCCTGATTCCGGCGTTCCGGTAATGTTGGCCAAGCCCGTTTCGGCCTGGACCAAGAGGTCATAGGCCTTCATATCGCGGTAGGGTCCTTCCATGCCATAGCCGCTGATATCGCAGGTGATCAGCTGCGGATAGTGCTCACGCAGGCTCTTGCTGCCGAAACCGGCGCGCTCGGTGGCGCCGGGCGCCAGGTTCTGGATGAAAACATCCGCCTTGGAGAGCAGGTTATGCAGCAGTTGCTGATCCTGCGAGTCCTTCAGGTTGAAGCGGACGGACTCCTTGCCGCGATTGAGCCAGACGAAATAGGCGCTGAGACCATTGACGCAGCGATCATAACGCCGGGCAAAATCGCCTTCCTCGCGTTCCAGCTTGATGACGCGTGCTCCGGCATCGGCCAAGCGTGACGAAGCATAGGGAGCTGCCACCGCCTGTTCCAGCGTGACAACGAGAAGGCCTTCAAGATCCTTGGGCATGTCGGAAACCGTTTCTTCCATCCTTGTCCGGGTTCATGGGAAGAACATCGGTGATTTGCCCGGGAAGTTCAAACCCCACCGGATGTTCGAATCCCCCGGGGTGGTATCCGGGTGGTTGGAAGCATCCGCTCAGCCTTCACGCCTGGCTGCAAAGCGCAGGCGTACGTAATCGGCGGTCCAGTTGCCTTCCTCGTCGCAGAGGATGGGGCGCAGTCGATCGGTGACTTCCCGCAGGATCTCGGCGCGCTCGTTGTCTGAAAAGGGTGCCAGAAAGGCTTGGGCAAAGATTTCCAGCCAGGCCGTGAGGTCCGACGGCAAGGGCGTGGGGCGGGGAAAAGTCGAGATTTCCACCACACGGAAGCCATGGTTTTCCAGGCGGCGTGCATAGGCATCGGCGGAGGGGAAATACCAGGGGCTGAGGGACAGTGGGTCCTGTTTGCGCCGGCTGAGAGCTTCGTGGAGCGCCGTGCGAATGGCGGCCACGTTGCCGTGCCCTCCGAACTCGCCGACGAAGCGCCCGCCAGGTTTCAGCGCCTTGGCGACACCCACCAGGACGCGATCCGGCTTTGTCATCCAGTGCAGGGCTGCATTCGTGAAGACTGCATCGAAGGGGGCATCGAGCACCAGTTCCTGCCCGTCCATCAGGCGTGCGTCCAGCCCGCGTGCCTGGCTGGCGGCTACCATATCCGGTGCGGAATCGGTGCCAACGACCTCGGCGCCGCTGGCGGCAATCACCTCGGTCAGCGCCCCATCGCCACAGCCCAGATCCAGGATGCGCTCACCGGCCTTGGGAGCCAGAAGGTCGACGACACCCTGGCCCAGGCGTGCGACAAAGCCTGCGTCCTGCTGGTAGCGTTCAGCATTCCAATCCTGTTTCAAAGACGTCCCCATTGTTTTCGCTTTCTGCTGGATTTCCTGGATTAAAGCTCCGTCGGCGGGGCGGGTCTGTCAATGCGCATGAGGCGGGCTGCAGGCGTTCCGCGCATTTGCCGCCTGCGGATTGTTTTGCATAAGCGAAAATTTCTGTATGCTCGAACCGTGAAAAACGAAAATAAGCGAAAATGGAGGCTTTCGTGCAGGACCTTTCCCCGCGGCTAGAACGGATTCTGGAGCAAGCGCGCGAAGCCGGGCGGGTGACCGTGGAAGAACTGGCTACACATTTCCGGGTAACGCCCCAGACCATAAGGCGGGATCTGAATGAGCTTTGCGACCAGCGCCTTCTCAAGCGCGTTCATGGGGGTGCCGTACTGGCCACGGGAATCGAAAACGTGAAGTACGAGGCGCGCCGACTGTTGGCCTCTGAGGAGAAGCAGCGCATCGGACGTCGTGCGGCAGAGCTGATTCCCGACAACTGTTCTTTGTTCATCAACATCGGGACGACCACCGAGGAAGTGGCCCGCGCGCTGGCGGGACATCGCGGCTTGATGGCGATTACCAACAACATAAACGTTATTAACATCCTGCACACCCAACCTGAAATCGAGACGATCGTGACGGGGGGTGTGCTGCGCCATTCAGATGGCGGTATCGTGGGCGAGCAGGCCACGGACTTCATTCGCCAGTTCAAGGTGGACTATGCCGTGATCGGAGCCTCGGCCATCGAGGAGGAGGGCGACCTGCTCGATTACGATTACCGCGAGGTGCGTGTTTCGCAGGCCATTATCGAGAATGCGCGAACGGTTTTCCTCGTGGCCGATCACATGAAGTTCTCGCGCAGTGCGCCGGTTCGGATCGGGCATCTCTCGCAGGTCGACCGCCTCATCACCGACGAGATGCCCCCACCGAGCCTGCGCCGGATCTGCGAGGAATCGGGCGTCAGGATCGAGATTGCGGCTTAGGTCGGGCCGTTTTTCCCGGCTTGAAGACTCTTCAATTGAATGTTCGTTTGTTTTCGGGTAATGTTCGTTTAGAGTTTATACGAAAATAAAAATAATCAAATAGAATCAGGGAGCAGGGAAGCCCTTGGCGAACGAGACGCCCGATATCTATGACCTTGCCATCATCGGTGGCGGCATCAATGGATGCGGGATCGCCCGCGACGCGGCCGGGCGCGGCGCCAGCGTATTTCTCTGCGAGCAAGGCGATTTCGCCGGCGCAACCTCTTCGGCGAGCACCAAGCTTATCCATGGCGGTCTTCGCTATCTGGAATACTACGAGTTCCGTCTGGTGCGCGAAGCGCTGATCGAGCGCGAGGTCCTGTTGCGCGCCGCGCCGCACATCATCTGGCCGCTGCGGTTCGTGCTGCCGCACCACAAGGGCCTGCGCCCGGCCTGGCTGATCCGGCTTGGACTGTTCCTCTATGATCACCTGGGCGGGCGCAAGATACTGCCGGGCACCAGGTCCCTCGACCTGCGGCGCTCGCCGATCGGGGCACCGCTGAAGAGCGAGTTTGCACGCGGGTTCGAATACTCCGATTGCTGGGTAGATGATGCGCGCCTTGTTGTGCTGAATGCCCTGGATGCGGCGCGTCATGGCGCGGAACTTCACCCGCGCATGGCCTGTACTTCGGCCGAACGGCGCGATGGCCTCTGGCATGTGGAGGTGAAGGACGGTGAAACCGGTCAGCAGCGGGAAATTCGGGCCCGAAGCCTGGTCAACGCGGCCGGCCCCTGGGTCTCGGAAGTGCTGGCAAACCGGCTTCATATCAACAGTTCCGAGCACACGCGGCTGGTCAAGGGCAGTCACATTGTCGTGCCCAGCCTGTTCGAGCATGACCGGGCCTATATCTTCCAGAATTCCGATGGACGCATCGTGTTCGCGATTCCCTATGAGCAGGATTTCACCCTGATCGGCACGACCGACGAGGATTTCCAGGGGGACCCCAAGGACGTCCATATCTCGCAGAAGGAAACGGAGTATCTGGTGTCCGCGGTCAGCCAGTATCTGGAGCGGCCACTTTCCACCGATGATGTCATTCACAGCTATTCAGGCGTTCGGCCTCTCTACGACGACGGGGCTGGCGCGGCCCAGCAGGCGACCCGGGATTACGTGCTCTCGCTGGATGCGGGTTACGAGGGCCAGGCCCCCCTGCTGAATGTCTTCGGCGGCAAGATCACGACCTATCGGAAACTGGCCGAGCATGCCTTGCAGAAACTCTCCACCCATCTGCAGGGCCTGTCTGGCGACTGGACAGCCGGAGCCACCCTGCCAGGCGGCGAGTTCGATGTGGAGGGGCAATCCGAGTTGAAGTTGCAGTTGCTGCGCGACTATCCTTTCCTGACGGAGCCTTGGGCGCGTCGCCTGATTCGTTCCTATGGCTTGCGGTCCAGGGAGATGCTTGGCGATTCGAAGGCTCTTGAGGACATGGACCAGCATTTCGGGGCCGATCTGTATGGGCGCGAAGTGGCCTTCCTGATGCGTGAGGAATGGGCCCGTAATGCCCAGGATGTGCTCTGGCGGCGCAGCAAGCTGGGGCTACGTCTGACGGGCGAGCAGGTCGGGGCACTTGAAAGCTGGATCGCCTCCCAGCTGGACCGGCAGGAAGAACAGCTGAAGCAGGCCAAGGGGTAGGGGCATGTCCGTGGAGCTTGTAGAGGTCAGCAAGGTTGTCGGATCGGAAACGCATATCCGGTCGGTTTCCATGAAGCTGGAGGCCGGCAGCCTCAATATCCTTCTCGGCCCCACGCTTTCCGGAAAGACAAGCCTGATGCGCCTGATGGCGGGCCTGGATGAGCCCACGTCCGGACGAATTTTTGCCAATGACCGTGACGTGACGGGCATACCCGTGCGCAAGCGTGACGTGGCCATGGTCTATCAGCAGTTCATCAACTATCCCACACTCACGGTTTACGAAAACATCGCTTCTCCCCTGCGTGTCGCCAAGCGGCCGAAGGCCGAGATCGACAGCAAGGTGAAAGAGGCGGCCGATCTGCTGAAGATTACAGCAATGCTGGACCGCACCCCGCTTGAACTGTCTGGTGGGCAGCAACAGCGGACCGCCCTGGCACGCGCCCTGGTCAAGGGGGCTGAATTGGTCCTGCTGGACGAACCCCTGGCGAACCTGGATTACAAGCTGCGCGAGGAACTGCGCGAGGAACTGCCCCGGGTTTTCAGCGAAAGCGGAACCGTTCTGGTCTATGCCACCACGGAACCGACGGAGGCCCTGCTTCTGGGGGGTAATACCGCCACGCTTCACGAGGGCAGCGTAACGCAATTCGGACCCACGCTGGATGTCTATCGCCGCCCGCATGACCTGCTGACGGCCCAGGTTTTCTCGGACCCCCCCATGAATCTGATGCAGGTGCAGCTTGCGGGCGGTCAGCTCCAGTTGGCCGATGGACAGCACATGCCTGTTGCCGGCCTTCTGCAGGGCCTGCCGGATGGCCGCTATACGCTTGGCATGCGGCCCAACCATCTTGCCCTGGAACGGCCCACCGAGGGCGCTGTCGAGGTCACCGCGGAGGTGACGGTGACCGAGATCACAGGCTCCGAGAGTTTTGTCCATGTTGGCTTTGCAGGTGAGCGCTGGGTCGTGCTGGCGCATGGCGTGCGAGATCTGTCGGCTGGAGATCGGGTGCCGGTCTATATCGACGCTGAACGACTGTTCATCTTCGATGCCGAGCAGCGCCTGAAGGCGGCCCCCGGCTTGCAGGCGGCGGCATAGGGCAGGAGGGAAGACAATGGCGCGCATCGAATTGAAGAACCTGGCACACTCCTACCTCGACACGCCGCGCGATGAGGCCGACTATGCCCTGAAGGAGATGACTCATGTCTGGGAGGACGGGGGCGCTTATGCGCTGTTGGGGCCTTCCGGCTGTGGCAAGACCACACTGCTCAACATCATCTCGGGCCTGCTGGTCCCTTCTCAGGGACAGGTGTTTTTCAATGATCGTGACATGACTCGCGAGCCGCCGGAAACGCGCAATATCGCCCAAGTCTTCCAGTTCCCTGTCATCTACGATTCCATGTCGGTCTATGACAACCTGGCCTTCCCGCTGCGCAACCGGAAATTCCAGGCCACGGAGGTGGACCGCCGCGTCAGGGAGGTCGCCGAGATGCTGGACCTGACGGATCGGCTGAAGCGCAGGGCGGAAAACCTGACGGCCGACATGAAGCAGAAAATCTCGCTGGGGCGTGGCCTGGTGCGTCCCGACGTCAACGCAATCCTTTTCGATGAACCGCTGACGGTGATCGACCCGCACATGAAATGGCTTCTGCGCGGCCAGCTGAAGCAGCTGCACAAGGATTTCAATCATACCATGGTCTATGTGACCCATGACCAGACCGAGGCCCTGACCTTCGCCGACAAGGTGGTCGTGATGTATGAAGGCGAGGTCGTGCAAATCGGCACTCCTGAAGAACTCTTCGAGAAACCGGCGCATACCTTCGTGGGCTATTTCATCGGCTCGCCCGGCATGAACGTCCTGGATTGCAAGATAGAGGGCAAGCAGGCCTGGTTTGGAGAACACAAGCTTGACCTGCCCACAGGCCACGATATCCCCGCCGGCCTGGAGGGCAGGGTCCAGATTGGCATTCGGCCGGAATTCGTGAGCGTGACCCAACCGGAAGAGGGCTTGCCGGCCCGTCTGGAACGCGTTGATGATGTTGGACGCTATCGCATCGCGCGCCTGACCCTGAATGACCAGGAGGTGGCCGCGATACTGCCTGAAGGGAGCACGCTTCCGTCGGATACGGCAGGGGTGCAATTCGAGTCCGGGCACCTGCACGTGTACATGGACGGTCATCTCAGTGAAGGGAGGCCCTGAGTCATGGAACGCAAGGTCAATCAGAAAGCCTGGTTTCTGGTCCTGCCGGTGGTCCTGATCGTCTGTTTCAGCGCGATTATCCCGCTGATGACCGTGGTCAATTATTCCCTTCAGGATACCTTCGGCGGAAATGAATTCTTCTGGGCCGGACTGGCCTGGTTCGAGGACATCCTGAATTCCAGCCGCTTCCATGATGCACTCTGGCGTCAGTTCCTCTTTTCCGGCCTGATCCTTTTGATTGAGATTCCCCTTGGCGTGATTGTGGCGCTTTCCATGCCGCGGCGTGGGCTCGGTGTGCCGGTTTGTCTGGTCCTGATGGCCCTACCCTTGCTGATTCCATGGAACGTCGTCGGCACCATTTGGCAGATTTTCGGGCGTGTGGATATCGGGCTGCTTGGTTGGGCCGTGAACAGTCTAGGCCTCAGTTACAACTATACGACCGATCCGCTCAGTGCCTGGGTGACCGTGGTGCTGATGGATGTCTGGCACTGGACATCCCTGGTCGTGCTGCTGGCCTATGCCGGCCTGCGTTCGATTCCTGAGGCCTATTACCAGGCTGCGCGGATCGACGGGGCCTCTCGCTGGGCGGTCTTCCGCCACATCCAGCTGCCCAAGATCCGCCGGGTTCTGGTCATCGCCATACTGCTGCGCTTCATGGACAGCTTCATGATCTATACCGAACCCTTCGTGGTGACCGGGGGTGGTCCGGGAAGTGCCACGAGCTTCCTGTCGGTGGATTTGGTGAAGATGGCTATCGGCCAGTTCGACCTGGGTCGCGCTGCCGCCATGTCGATCATCTACTTCCTTATCATACTGGCGCTGTCCTGGGTGTTCTACACAGTAATGACGGCCAAGCGGCGCGAGGAAATGGAGATGAACCTATGAAAGGGCGCTGGCTGATCCCGACGATCTATATCGTCCTGCTGATGATCCCGATCTACTGGCTGGTCAACATGTCCTTCAAGACCAACCAGGAGATTCTGTCGGTTCTTTCTCCCGTTCCGCTGAACCCGACACTGGACAACTACATCGTCATCTTCACCGATCCGTCCTGGTATTCGGGCTACATCAACTCGACGATCTATGTCCTGCTCAATATGTTCATTTCGGTGGCAGTGGCCCTGCCGGCGGCCTATGCCTTCTCGCGCTATCGCTTCCTGGGTGACAAGCACCTGTTCTTCTGGCTGCTGACGAACCGCATGGCGCCGCCGGCCGTCTTCGCGCTTCCATTCTTCCAACTCTATTCTTCGGTTGGCCTGTTCGACACGCACATTGCCGTGGCTCTAGCACACTGCCTGTTCAACGTGCCGTTGGCGGTCTGGATCCTGGAGGGCTTCATGTCGGGAGTTCCCAAGGAGATCGACGAAACGGCATATATCGACGGCTATTCCTTCCCGAAGTTCTTCGTGAAGATCTTCATGCCGCAGATCGCCTCGGGCGTCGGCGTTGCCGCCTTCTTCTGCTTCATGTTCTCCTGGGTCGAGCTGCTGCTGGCACGCACCCTGACCTCGGTCAATGCGAAACCGATCGCGGCAACCATGACTCGAACGGTCTCGGCCTCGGGCCTGGATTGGGGCGTATTGGCGGCGGCCGGGGTGCTGACCATCATTCCCGGCGCGCTGGTGATCTATTTCGTGCGAAACTACATAGCCAAGGGCTTCGCCCTGGGCCGCGTGTAAGGGACTTTTGCCATGGAACTCAATCTTCAATGGATGGCCTGGACCTGGCAGACGGGCCTGTTCTTCGCAGGCATTTTCCTGGGTCTGGTGGCCATGTCCCTCTGGCAGCAGGTCTCGCCCACGATTGAGCGGGTCGGTGTCCTGGGTATTGCCACGACACGCGGAGACCGCTTCTTCATCTCGCTGCTTGGCAGTGCGTACATACACGTACTCTGGATCGGTTTTGTCGATCTCGACCTGCTCTGGGCCTCTGCGCTCAGCATCGCCTATGCGATTGCGGTTTTCCGGTGGGTCTAGATTGATGAAGGGGCTGAACGGGCGCCCATGGAAAGCCCGGACGCGTAGAATAAGCAGAATATAGGGAGGAAATCAGATGTTGAGAAAAACACTCTTCACCGCCTCCGCCATGGTACTCGCACTGGGAATCCAGAACGCCATGGCGGACATGGAGGCGGCGGAACGCTGGATCGACGAGGAATTCCAGCCGTCGACCCTGTCCAAGGAAGAACAGATGAAGGAAATGGAATGGTTCATCGAGGCAGCGGAACCATTCAAGGGCATGGATATCAATGTGGTGTCGGAAACCATCACCACGCACGAGTATGAATCCAACGTTCTGGCGAAAGCCTTTGCGGAAATCACGGGCATCAACGTCACCCATGACCTGATCGGCGAAGGTGACGTGATCGAGAAGCTGCAGACCGAGATGCAGTCGGGCCGCAGCATCTATGATGCCTATATCAACGATTCCGATTTGATCGGGACCCACTCGCGCTATGATTCGGTGATCCCGCTCAGCGACTATATGGAAGGCGAAGGCGCGGACGTCACCAACCCCATGCTGGATATCGACGACTTCATGGGGATTTCCTTCACCACTGGGCCGGACGGCAAGATCTATCAGCTGCCGGACCAGCAGTTCGCCAATCTCTATTGGTTCCGCTACGACTGGTTCCAGCGCGAGGATTTCCAGGAGCAGTTCCAGGAGATCTACGGCTACGAACTGGGTGTTCCGGTCAACTGGTCGGCCTATGAGGACATTGCCGAGTTCTTCAGCGAGCATGTTGGTGAGATCGACGGCGAGCAGGTCTATGGCCACATGGACTACGGCAAGCGCGATCCTTCGCTGGGCTGGCGCTTCACCGACGCCTGGCTGTCCATGGCGGGGGCCGGCGACAAGGGCATTCCCAATGGTGTGCCAGTGGATGAATGGGGCATTCGCATGGAGGAGTGCCGTCCTGTCGGATCATCCGTTGAGCGTGGCGGTGCCACCAACGGTCCGGCTGCGGTCTATTCCCTGCAGAAGTACATCGACTGGCTGAAAGCCTATGCACCGCCGGAAGCCGCTGGCATGACCTTCTCTGAAGCCGGGCCGGTGCCGGCGCAGGGCAATGTCGCCCAGCAGATCTTCTGGTACACCGCCTTCACCGCGGACATGGCCAAGGAAGGCCTGCCGGTCGTGGACGAGGACGGTAATCCGAAATGGCGCATGGCTCCCTCTCCGCACGGGCCCTATTGGGAAGAGGGCATGAAGCTGGGCTATCAAGACGCCGGTTCCTGGACCCTGATGAAGGCCACCGAGCCGGATCGCCGAAAGGCCGCCTGGCTCTATGCCCAGTTCACGGTGTCCAAGACCGTCAGCCTGAAGAAGACCCATGTCGGCCTGACCCCGATCCGGGACAGCGATATCCGGCATGAGTCCTTTACCGAGCGGGCGCCGAAGCTGGGTGGCCTGGTGGAGTTCTATCGTTCCCCAGCCCGCGTCCAGTGGACTCCCACTGGCGTGAACGTGCCGGACTATCCGCGTCTGGCCCAGCTGTGGTGGCAGAACGTGGCCGAGGCGGTGACCGGTGAAATGACGGCTCAGGAGGCCATGGACAGCCTGGCTCAGCAGCAGGACGAAATCATGGCGCGCCTGGAGCGTGCCGGCGTCCAAGGCGATTGCGGACCCAAGCTGAACGAACCGCGCGATGCGCAGTACTGGTTCGATCAGGAGGGTGCGCCAAAGCCCAAGCTGGACAATGAGAAGCCCCAGGGCGAGACCGTCAAGTACGATGAACTTGTGCAGCAGTGGCAGGACGCTCAGGAAGACTGAGCTGATTTCCACAAGGATCTGGGCCGGAAACCATATGGATTTCCGGCCCTTTTCTATCCGCAAGGCTGGTTATACAACCATGTAACGGGTTCATGCATAGGGAGGCAAAGTCATGGCCAAGTATGTGATGGCAATTGATCAGGGAACCACGTCTTCACGGGCCATCCTTTTCGACAGGGACCATCAGATTGCCGCCGTGGCGCAGCAGGAGTTCAAGCAGTATTTCCCGCGCTCAGGCTGGGTGGAGCATGACCCCGAGGACATATGGCGCAGCGTGTTGGAAACCTGTCGGGAGGCTATGAACAAGGCGGGGGCTGCGGCCGCTGACATTGCAGCGATCGGGATCACGAACCAGAGAGAGACAACTCTGGTTTGGGATCGCAATACGGGCGAAGCGATACACAAGGCCATCGTCTGGCAGGACCGTCGCACGGCAGACAACTGTGCAGCGATGAAGAAGGCCGGACATGAAAGCGAGGTGCGTTCGCGTACAGGCCTGCTGCTGGATTCCTATTTTTCCGGCACGAAGGTGGCCTGGATTCTCGATCATGTGGACGGAGCGCGTGAAAGGGCGGAACGCGGCGAGCTTGTATTCGGCACCGTGGACAGTTTTCTCATCTGGCGACTGACAGGTGGGAAGCGACATGTCACAGATGCCACCAATGCTTCGCGGACATTGCTTTACAATATCCACAAGGGGACCTGGGACCGGGAGTTGCTCTCCATACTGAACGTCCATGAAAGCATGCTGCCGGAGGTTCTGGACTCGGCTGCCGCATTCGGCGAGACCGAACCTGAACTGTTCGGGGAAGAGATCCCCATCCTTGGTGTTGCCGGTGACCAGCAGGCGGCTTCGGTCGGGCAGGCCTGTTTCGAACCGGGCATGATCAAGTCGACCTACGGCACAGGGTGCTTTGCCCTGCTGAATACGGGCTCGCAGTCGGTGATTTCCCGCAACCGGCTTCTGACAACCGTGCTCTACCAACTGGATGGCAAGCCCACCTATGCCCTGGAGGGATCGATCTTTGTCGCGGGAGCTGCGGTCCAGTGGTTGCGCGATGAACTGGGATTGATCGAGACGGCAGCCGAGACGGCAGAACTGGCGGATCGCTCTGATCCGAACCAGGATGTCTATCTGGTGCCCGCCTTTACCGGCATGGGGGCCCCCTATTGGGATTCAGCGGCGCGGGGTGCCATGTTCGGCTTGAGCCGGGGAACCGGAGTGCCCGAATTTGCCCGTGCGGCCCTGGAAGCTGTGGGCTATCAGACCCGCGATCTGCTCGAGGCCATGCGCGGGGATTGGGGAGGCGGATCCCTGAGCGACACCGTTCTGCGCGTGGACGGCGGTATGGTCGCGAGCGACTGGCTGATGCAGTTCCTGGCGGATATCCTGGATGCGCCCGTCGACCGACCGACGGTCCTGGAGACGACGGCTTCTGGCGCCGCCTACCTGGCCGGTTACAAGGCAGGCTTCTATGAAGAGCCGAAGGTCTTTGCCGAACGCTGGAACCTGGACCGGCGGTTTGCACCGCAGATGTCGGAGAAGGATCGGGCCCGCAAGTACGAGGGCTGGCAGGATGCGATCTCCAGAACCCTTGTGCGTGATCCCGGTGGTTGAAGGCTTCAGATTGTCATCAGGGCGGCAATCACGATGGAGGCGATGAAGACGGTTTCGGCTACGATCATGCCGATGGCACGGCCTCCGACTTTCACCATCTCGACCAGGGAGGTCTTGACCCCCAATGCGGCAATCGCGGTGATGATGCACCAGCGTGAGGCCTCGCTGAGCACGTTCTGAACGCTCTCGGGAATGAGTGTCAGGCTGTTGGCGCCCACGATCAGCAGGAAGGCAATCAGGAAGCCGGGCAGCAGGTTTCCGGCCTTGCCGCCGCCGCTGCCATCCGAAATGCGGCGTGCTGCCAGGGATATGGTCAGGACCACCGGCACCAGCAGCGCAACGCGCAGAAGCTTGATGATGGTGGCCGTATCGCCGGCCTCGTCCGAGACACTGTAGCCTGCGCCCACGACCTGGGCGACGTCATGAATGGTGCCGCCCAGGAAGACGCCGGTCTGGGTGTCGTCGAAATTGAAAAGTCCGGCAATCACGGGATAGAGGATCATGGCGGCCGTGCTGAGCGTGGTCACGCCGATGATGGTGAAGACCGTGTCGCGTTCCTTGCTCTTGTAGTTCGGGAGGACCGATGAGATGGCGGCCGCGGCCGAGGCGCCGCAGATGGCCACCGAACCGGCGGACAGGATCCCGAAACGGCTGTTGAGCCCCAGTGTCCGGGCAGCCAGGAAGCCGAAACCGATGGTCAGCACGACAGCGGCCGCCACGGCCAGCATGACTTCGCCCCCCAGCGCCAGGATCTGCTCCACCGTGATGCGCGCGCCCAGCAGGGCCACGCCGATACGCAGGATCTGCTTTGCCGTGAAGCCCACGCCCGGCGCAAAGCGGGGTTCGGCGGAGACGAAATTGAAGGCCATGCCCAGCAAGAGGGCAAAGAGGATCGTCGGCCCACCGTAGTGATCGGTGATGAAGTGTGCGGCCATGGCAATCAGGATACTGAACAGCAGGCCTGGCAGCAGCTCGGGCAACGCCTGAAACCAATCGCTCAGTTTCCGGGCGGCATCTTTTGTTCTTTTCATGCTTTCGCGTGTTGTCGCGGGACTGACCTGTCCCTCGCGCCCTTCCTCGTGTCTGTCTTCCGATTATGTGATCCAGCCGGATCAACGGGTTGGCGGAGCCCATCATGCACGTGAGAGCGGTGCGGTAAATCGCTATTGCCGTATTTCTGGCATGCGGGCCAAGCGGTGTTCAGTGGACTGTCAGTCAATCAGCTCGGCGACGGCATCCAGGTCCTCAAATTCGTCGAGCGGTGGACTGTCCGGATATTCCTGCGGCTGGCCACTGCGGTTGATCCAGGTTGCACGGAACCCGAAGGCGGCCGCGCCTGCAGCATCCCAGGGGTTGGACGACAGGAAGACCACGGAGCTGGGGCTGACGGAGAAATGATCGCAGCCCATCTGGTAGACACGCGGATCCGGTTTGTAGATTCCGATCTCCTCTATGGACAAGACGGCGTCAAGCAGATCGGTGAGACCGGCTGTCCGGACAGCGGGCTCGAGCATTTCCGGTGCTCCGTTCGACAGGATGGCCGTTTTGATTCCGCGCTCCTTCAGGTCCTGCAGGCAGGTCACGGCGTCCGGATAGGGCTCGAGGTTCAGATAGGCCTGCAAGAGTTCGTCCCGTATCATCTCGTCGCGCACGCCATGCATCATCAGCGCATGGTCCAGGGCGCGCTGGGTCAAGGTCCAGAAATCCCGGTGATGGCCCATGAGGGCATGGACCCATGAGTATTCCAGTTGCTTGCTGCGCCAGAGTGCGGAAATTGCGCTTGCGTCGGGTCCCAGCAGGTCTGCATGACGGGCAACGGCGGAATGGACATCCAGAAGGGTACCGTAGGCATCGAAAAGACAGACGGTCATGGAAAGCTCCTTTAGTGGCGGCAGTGATCTTTTGACCTGCAGCTTGACAGGCTGTGCCCGGCAAGTCATAGCGCGAAAGTCCGCCTTGGTGCCACAAGGCAGCTGCAAGCGAAACAGACAGGCAAGGCATGACAGACCGGGAACAGCGCAGCGCGATCATACAGGCCTGCCTGGAGATGAACAGGAACGGGCTGAATCAGGGCACGTCCGGCAACATCAGTGCAAGGCACGAGAATGGCCTGCTCATAACCCCGAGCGGTCTCGCCTATGAGAAGCTTCGGCCCGAGGATATCATCTTCCTGGATATGCAGGGACAGCCCCACGGCCGCTGGAAGCCATCCAGCGAATGGCGCTTCCACAGGGATATCCTGCATGCACGTCCGGAGGCTGGCGCCGTGGTCCATGTTCACTCACCCTACGCCACGGCGCTTGCCATACTGGGGCGTGAAATACCGGCCATTCATTACATGATTGCGGCGGCAGGTGGACCGACCATCCGCTGTGCGCCCTATGCCACCTTCGGCACCGAAGAGTTGTCTCGGCATGCCGTGGAGGCGCTGGAAGGGCGCGCGGCCTGCCTGCTGGCCAACCACGGCATGATCGCAGTGGGGCCTGACCTTGCAAAAGCTCTCTGGCTGGCCGGGGAGGTCGAAACCCTGGCGCGTCAGTACCATGCCTGCCTGCAGGTGGGCGAACCTGTTATCCTGTCCGATGCCGAGATTGCTTGTGTGGTCGAGAAGTTCCGTTCCTATGGGCCTGCAGCCCAGGAAGCCGCTTCATCAACGTCGGATTGATCGTCGCGAGGAGATGCCATGTCCCGCTTAGCAGCCAATCTTTCCCTCATGTTCACGGAATGGCCGTTTCTGGAGCGTTTCGACGTGGCGGCTGCCTGCGGCTTCAAAGGCGTTGAATACCTTTCGCCCTACGATATTCCTCCACAGGAACTGGCGAGAAAACTGAAGGATGCAGGCCTGCAGCAGGTGTTGTTCAACCTGTCACCCGGTGACAAGGAGGCGGGTGAGCGCGGACTTGCGGCCCTGCCCGGACGCCAAGCGGAGTTCAGGGAGACGCTTCAGCGGGCGTTGGAGTATGCCGCGATTCTGGAATGTCCGCAGCTCCACGTCATGGCCGGGATCCCTAATGCAGACGAACCGCCTGCGCTTTGCCGCGAGGTTTATCTGGACAACTTGCGTTACGCGAGCGAAGAGGCCGCGAAGGCAGGGTGTCGATTGTTGATCGAGCCGATCAACCAGCGAGATATGCCAGGATACTATCTCAGCCTGCAGGAGGATGCGATGACGCTGCTGAGCGAGGTTGACGCAGACAATCTGAGGCTGCAATTCGACCTCTATCATTGCCAGATCATGCAGGGTGACCTGGAAAGACGTCTTCGCACGCAGATGCCACAGATCAGCCACATCCAGGTGGCCGGGGTGCCGGAACGCCATGAACCCTCGGTGGGTGAGGTCAATTATCCCTATCTTTTCAGTGTAATGGATGAACTTGGCTACGACGGCTGGGTCGGTTGCGAGTATCATCCGCTGGGCGGGACCCTGGAAGGGCTGGACTGGGCGCAGGCCTATGGGATTTCAGCCAGCTTGCCCGGGTGAAAGGAGCGCTTACATTAGTCTGCATGAAACGCTCCATCACGATTGCCGCTGCCTGGCTGTTTCTGAGCGCTTGCAGCACCACACCATCGGTCTATGCGCCGGCCGAAGATGGAAGGTATGGCTATTCGGAGCAGCGGCTGGAGGATAATCGCTACCGTGTTTCCTACTCCGGAAACAGTGCGACGTCGCGCGAAGAGGTCGAGGACTATCTGCTCTACCGCGCTTCCGAGCTTACCCTGCAGAACGGGTACGACCATTTCGTTATAACCTCACGGGATACCGAACCGCGCACCTCCTATTACGGCAATGGCTCGCCCTATGCCGGTTGGCCGCCCGGATACGGTTTCTATGGCTATGGCGGCAGCGGTTTCGGGTGGGGACTGTCCACCAGCACGAGCCGTCCTGTCACACGCTACAGAGCGTATGCGGATATCGTCCTTCATCGCGGCGAGAAGCCAGAGGGGAACGATTGGGCCTATGATGCGCGCGATGTCATGAACCAGCTGGGTCCGAGAATCGTCCATCAGGTTGAAAAGTGATTCTTTTGCCCTCGAAACGTCACGGATGTTCCAGTCGTCGATCCGTTGCCTTGAGCCCAAATACAGGTTTCGCCGACACCACTGAATGACGGCGATGCAGCCAAACCAAGCAATTGAGGAGGTGAGGATATGAATTGGGATACCATCAAGGGCGACTGGCGCCAGTTTCGCGGTAAGCTCCAGGAGCATTGGGGCAAACTGACCGACGATGACCTGGACGTGATCGATGGAAAGCGCGATCAACTGATTGGCCGTATCCAGGAGCGCTATGGCCTGGCGCAGGAGGAAGCCGAAAAGGAAGTGCGCGCTTGGGAGGAACGTTCCTGAACGTGCCTTGCCATTTCTTTTGAATCCCATAAGGGATTTGCAACGTTAAGTAATCGCCCTGGGATCCAAGTGTGGTTCCAGGGCGATTGCTTTCGGAATCCAGGCCCTTTTCGATAAGGGCGCAAGCGATTTCGGCAAAGAAATCTCTCTGGTTCGCATCTTTGGGAAAAGGCAGTTTTCCGGGCTTCTCGAGCGACGAGCCAACTGTCCGATTACCGCCAGCCCATGTCGTTTCTTGAAAAGACGCTGTCGTTGCCTATTATACTGTGACATAAATTAGACAGGCTGACGGGACAGACCGTAGCAGCAAAGAATGACTGACAGGGTATGACAGGCGGTTTGGAAGCGTGTTCCAGTGAACCCTATACCGCAGTCCTCTCCACATCTGTGTATAGCAGGCGCTTGGTTTTGCGCATGCGGTATTCTTTGTCTCTCGCCTGAACGGAAAACTGAATATCGGAAAAGCCGTGACAGACAAGCTAGTTGTAAAGAATCTCTTCAAGGTCTTTGGACCGGACCCTGACCAGGCAGTCGAACTGGCAAAGCAGGGTGTTGCCAAGGACGAAATCTATCGCCAGACAGAAAGTGTTGTTGCCGTCAACGATGTATCCCTGTCCGTCAAGGAGCGGGAGCTTTTCGTTGTCATGGGGCTGTCAGGCTCCGGCAAGTCCACGCTTATCCGCTGCTTCAACCGTTTGATCGATCCCACCAGCGGGGAGATCCTGATCGACGGCGAGTCCTTGACGAACGCTGGCGAGGAGGAACTTCGCCAGTTGCGCAAGAACAAGATGTCGATGGTCTTCCAGCACTTTGCGCTCTTCCCGCACAAGACGGTCTGTGAGAATGCAGAGTATGGCTTGAAGGTGCGCGGTATATCGCGTCGCGAACGGCGCGAGAAGGCCATGGCGGCACTGGAGGCGGTGGGACTGGATGCCTGGGCGGATGCCTATCCAGACAATCTGAGTGGTGGCATGCAGCAGCGTGTGGGGCTGGCGCGCGGCTTGGCCGTGGACCCCGAGGTCCTGTTGATGGACGAGCCCTTCAGCGCCCTTGACCCGCTGATCCGTCGTGAGATGCAGGATGAATTGGCAGGCATTCAGGAAAAGTACAAGACCACCATCATCTTCATCACCCATGACCTGCATGAAGCCCTGAAGCTGGGTGATCACATCGCGATCATGAAGGATGGGCGCTTCGTTCAGGTCGGACCACCCGAAGAAATCGTGACCGCACCGGCGGATGATTACGTTTCGGCCTTCACCCATGATGTGGATCGTGGACGTGTCCTGCGTGCCGAATCCGTTATGGAGGCGCCGGTGACACTGCAGGCCGGCAAGGATACGGCCTCCAGTGCCCTAGCTCGCATGGACGAGGCCGGTCAGGATTGCCTCTATGTGGTGGACGAGAAAGGCCAGCCCGCGGGATATATACGTCGGGCCATGCTCGCCGACCTGTCGGGCGATACGAAGATCACCGACGTGATGGAAAGCAGCTATCCACGGACCGATCCGGATCGGCTTCTCTTCGAACTTTACGAACAGTGCGCAGAGGGTGTCCCCGTGGCGGTCCAGTCCGAGGACGGGAAGTTCCTGGGCGTCGTGCAGCCCTCGCAGGTCTTCACCGAACTGGTGAGCGACGAGACCGCGACAGAGAGCCAGGACAAGGCTCCTGCCGGCGCCGCACAGTAGAGCCGCATTTTGCACGGGCATCCTTGCGCAAGAAAATACAGCCGGAGAATATGAGTTATGGCGAACGGGCCAGATAACGAACAGGCAAGCGGTCTCGGCAAGTTCATTGCAGATCTGCCGGAGTCCCTCAGCCTGTCCTATTACGACACACTTCCCCTGGACGACTGGATCGAGTGGTTCGTCAAGGATTTCCTTGTTCCGAACTTCCGTCCCTTTTTCCAGGCCATTCAGTGGCCCGTGCATCAGGTGCTTTCGGGATTGGACGTTTTCCTTCAGGGCATTCCCATGCTGCTTTTCGTGCTGCTTGTCGCGCTTTTTGCCTGGCGTGTGGCTGGCAAGGGGATAGCGATCTTCACGCTTATCGCCCTGCTGTTCATTGATCTGATCGGGATGTGGGACCCGACCATGACCACCTTCGCGATGGTGTTGACGGCTGTTATATTCTGTGCCCTTGTCGGAGTGCCCACCGGGATCGCGGCGGCCAGGAGCGATCGTTTTGCGACGAGCTTGCGACCAGTCCTGGATATCATGCAGACGATTCCGCCCTTCGTTTACCTGGTCCCGATCGTCATGCTGTTCGGGGTTGGCCTTGTGCCGGGCGTGATCGCGACCATTATCTTTGCCCTGCCACCGATCATCCGTTTCACGAACCTGGGTATCCGCCAGGTGCAGTCGGAAATGGTCGAAGCCGGTTTCGCCTTTGGGGCCACGAAACGCCAGGTACTTTGGGATATTCAGGTACCTCTGGCCTTGCGTACGATCATGGCGGGCCTAAATCAGACTCTGATGCTGGCGCTGTCCATGGTGGTGATTGCCGCCCTGATCGGTGCCGGCGGGCTGGGCGAAACGGTGTTTACCGGCCTTGGACGCCTGGATGTTGGACGGGCGGCTATTGGTGGTATCGGCATCGTGCTCCTGGCCATTGTCATGGACCGCATCACCCAGGCCATGGGTGAAGGCGGAGCCGAGCGAAAAGAAAACTGGACCTTCACAGGCGCATTCAAACGCGTTTTCATGGGGTCGAAACAAACTGCCGGCCAACGGCAGTGAAGAAATAGAGATGGAGCGGCGGGCCTTCGGGTCCGTGTTCCCCTAGCGTTTCTGTTTTTGAGACGCCGGATTGAACCCGCGAGAAAAGCCAAGACAGGAATGGCGGCGGGTCTGTCCGATCACCTTCAAACGAGGAGGACCAAATGAAATACTGGGATATCGCAAAAGCGGCCGGGCTGGCGACGGCCATCACTGTCATGGGAGCGACTGCGGTCACGGCCCAGGACGAACCCGGTGATGGCGTAAGCGTCAAATCCGCTCGCCCGAGTTGGGATACCGGTTGGTTCACCACCGAGATCTACAACGAATTGCTGCGCGAACTGGGTTACGAGGTTTCCGATCCCGTGACTCTGGACAACCCGGCCTTCTATCAGTCCGTCGCCCAGGGTGACGTCGACTACTGGGTCGAGGGCTGGTTCCCGCTGCACAACACCTACGAGGACACCTTTACCAATGGTGCCCAGGTTGTTGGCATGGTCGCCGAGGGCGGCGCGCTCCAGGGCTATCTGGTCGACAAGAAAAGCGCCGAGGAATACGACATCACCAGCCTTGAAGACTTCAAGCGCGATGAAGTCAAGGAAGCCTTCGACAGCAATGGTGACGGCAAGGCCGACATGGTTGCCTGTCCGCCGGGCTGGGGCTGTGAGACCGTGATCGAGCACCATCTGGATGCCTATGATCTGCGCGATCATGTCAACTCCATCAAGGCCAGTTACAACGCCTCGATGGCCGACGCCATCAGCCGTTACAACAACGATGAACCGATCTTCTTCTACACTTGGACGCCGAACTGGACCGTGGGTGTGCTGGAGCCTGGCACCGACGTGGTCTGGATCGAGGTTGATCATCCGGATCTGCCGGAAGACCAGAAAGAGCTTGAGGACGCCACCGAAATGGCTGGTGTCGAGGGCTGTGTGGATGATCCCTGCCAGATGGGCTGGCCCGCCAATGATATTCAGCCAGTGGCCAACAGCGAGTTCCTGAGCGAGAATCCTGCTGCCCGCACCCTGTTGGAGGAGGCCTCCATCCCCATCGGTGACATCTTCGCCCAGAACGCGACGATGAACGAGGGCGAGGACAGCGAGGACGACATCAAGCGTCACGCCCAGGAGTGGATCGAGAACAACCGCGACGCGGTCGACGGTTGGCTTGAGGAAGCCCGCGCCGCTGCCAACTGAGCGGTAAGCTCAAAGCCTCATGCAGACAAAGGGGCGGAGCCAGTCTCCGCCCCTTTTTGCGAGCGGCCTTGTCAATTTGTGAGGCCGCGTTCCAGCCCGCCGGAGCTGTTCCAGGCTTTGCTGGCGGGCCCGTCCTACAAACCAATATAAAGAGGACCAAGATGAATTACTGGAAGATTGCAAAAGCCGCCGGCTTGGCAACAGCCATCACTGTCATGGGCGCGACTGCGGTTGCGGCCCAGGAGCAGCCCGGCGACGGAGTGAGTGTCAAGTCTGCGCGTCCCAGCTGGGATACCGGTTGGTTCACCACCGAGATCTACAACGAACTGCTTCGCGAGCTGGGTTACGAAGTCTCCGACCCCGTCACGCTGGACAACCCGGCCTTCTATCAGTCCGTGGCTCAGGGTGACATCGACTACTGGGTCGAAGGCTGGTTCCCGCTGCACAACACCTACGAGGACACCTTCGAGAACGGGGCCGAGATTTCCGGCATGGTCGTCGAAGCAGGTGCGCTTCAGGGCTATCTGGTCGACAAGAAGACGGCTGAGGAATACGACATCACCAGCCTTGAGGACTTCAAGAAGGACGAGATCAAGGAACTCTTCGACGCCAATGGCGATGGTAAGGCCGACATGGTCGCCTGCCCGCCGGGCTGGGGCTGCGAAGAAGTGATCGAGCATCACATGGATGCCTATGACCTGCGCGATCATGTCAACCTGGTGAAGGCCAGCTACAACGCCTCGATGGCCGATGCCATCAGCCGTTACAACAGCGACGAGCCAATATTCTTCTTTACCTGGACCCCGAACTGGACCGTTGGCGTTCTGGAGCCGGGTGTCGATGTGGTTTGGCTGGAAGTCTCCCACGCGGACCTGCCCGATAACCAGAAGGAGCTCGAGGACGCAACCGAGCTTGCTGGGGTCAAAGGCTGTGTCGATGATCCCTGCCAGATGGGCTGGCCGGCCAACGACATCCGTCCGGTCGCCAACAGTGCGTTTCTGGAAGAGAACCCGGCTGCTCACGAGCTGCTTGAAGCGGCTTCCATCCCCATCGATGACATCTTTGCCCAGAACGCGAAGATGAACGACGGCGAAGACAGTGAGGACGACATCAAGCGTCACGCCCAGGAGTGGATCGAGACCAACCGCGACACGGTTGATGGTTGGCTTGAGGAAGCCCGCGCCGCTGCCAACTGAGCAGCGGTTAGCGTTCCATAGCTGATTCAGATAGGGGGCGAAGCTTGATGGCTTCGCCCCCTATTTCTTGTCTCGTCCTGCATCCGGGCAAGAAAAAACGGCGGCCCCGCAAGGGACCGCCGTTTCTTGTGACTGCTACCGACCCCGAAGAGCCGGAGTACAGTTTGTAGCTTACTCGACCTGCAGGTTGGCAGCGGCCTTCTTGCCGCGCTCCGTCACGATCTCGTAGCTGACCTGCTGGCCTTCATTCAGGCTGTTGAGCCCTGCGCGCTCGACGGCGCTGATGTGGACGAAAACGTCCGGGGCACCGTCATTCGGCTGAATGAAGCCATAGCCCTTGGTGGTGTTGAACCATTTAACCGTACCGTTTGCCATGTCTAGGCCTCCTTTTGTACGCAATTAGAAATCAGGCAAAACGCCCAATGGCGTTCGCCGCGCACAACCTCGATTTTTGGATAGCTTGAAGGGGCCTCTTGGAGAAACGCCGGTAGCAGTGGCCAAAACTCAGATTGCAGAACGCATCAAGCGCCAGAATCTGCAGAAGGTCAAGTGTTTATATTCATAGGTCTATGGCATGAAGATGGAACAGGGCTGTCCCTCACGCATGCTGGTCCTTGATTTACGATAGCCTGTCACGGAAAGTGCAGCCCACAAATCAAGGAGGAACAGCCCCGATGGCCAAATATCGCATCGCCGTGATCCCGGGAGACGGGATCGGCACCGAAGTCATGGAAGAAGGTATCCGCGTGCTCGATGTCGTGGGTGGGCGCTGCGGAATCGAGTTCGAATGGGATCATTTCGACTGGAGCTGCGAACTCTATCATCAGACGGGCCGGATGATGCCGGAGGATGGCCTGGAACAGATTGCGGGACACGACGCGATCTACCTGGGGGCCGTTGGCTTTCCTGGTGTGCCGGACCATGTTTCGCTATGGGGCCTGCTGATCCCCATTCGTCGCCGCTTCCGCCAGTACATCAACCTGCGTCCGGTACGCCTGCTGCACGGCGTGGCCTCGCCACTGGCCAACCGGCATCCGGGAGACATCGATTACTATATCGTGCGCGAGAACAACGAGGGTGAGTATTCCGAGATTGGCGGACGCCTCTATGCCGGCACCGACGAGGAAATGGCCGTCCAGGAGAACATCTTCACACGCAAGGGTGTGGACCGTGCCCTGAAATATGCCTTCGAGCTCGCCCAGCAGAGGCAGAGGAAGCATGTGACCTCGGCCACCAAGTCCAATGGCATCATTCATACCATGCCCTATTGGGACGAACGCTTTGAGGAGATGGCGAAAGCCTATCCGGATATCACCACCGACAAGTTCCATATCGATATCCTGACGGCGCACTTCGTGCTCAATCCCGACTGGTTCGATGTGGTGGTGGGCAGCAACCTGTTCGGCGATATTCTGTCCGACCTGGGGCCGGCGGCGACCGGTACCATCGGCATTGCGCCCTCGGCCAACCTGAACCCCGAGAAGGACCATCCCTCGATGTTCGAGCCGGTCCACGGCTCGGCGCCCGACATTGCCGGGCAGGGCATTGCCAATCCCATCGGCCAGATCTGGTCCGGGGCGATGATGCTGGATCATCTCGGAGAGACCGCTGCGGCGCGCCTGGCGGAACGCGCCTTCGAGACGGTGCTGGCAGAAAGCCATATACGCACACCGGATATGGGCGGCAATGCCACCACCCAGGAGTTCGGCCTGGCCATTGCCGAATCCGCTGCACGGATATCCTTGTAGAGCTACGAGACAGGCGTGAGGCCAGGCCTCACGCCTCGTCCTCAGGCCAGGATACGATATGCTCCTCCCAGTCCTCTTCGGGGACATCGGTTTCGGAGACAATCCGTCCACGCGCGGAAATGCCGGCTTCATGAACGCTGTCCGCGCGGCCGCTGATCAGCGGGTGCCAGTCATACAGCGGCTTGCCTTCGTCAATCAGGCGATAGGCACAGGTGGGCGGTAGCCATGACAGTTCCGGTACCGCTCTTGGCGTCAGGCTGATACACCCGGGTACATAACGCCGCCGGTTCGCGTAATCACTGCAGCGGCAAGTGCCCAGGTCGAGCAGTTTGCAGGCGACGTCGGTGTGCACGATCTGCCCATCGTCAGGATCCTGCAGTTTGTTCAGACAGCATTTCCCGCAGCCGTCACAAAGGGATTCCCACTCCTCGTGGGTCATCTCGGCCAGTGACTTGCGTTCCCAGAAGGGTGGAGTGTCATCGGTCATTGTGGACCAAGTTGTAACCTATCAATCGGTGCTACGCACTTGCGCAGCTTGAGGCTCCGGGCTGGGCGGTTCCACCGTCTCGCTGGGTATACGGCTGCTTTCCAGAAGCCAACTGTATTCGCCCTGGAAGATTGTGCTCATCCGGTCAGCCAGCAGGCGCCGGGCGGCCTGGGCCAGGCGTGCCGGTGCGTGGCCCATCTCACCCTTGCGGGCCATCAGGGTGATGCGGCGCGAGAAGCTGTTGCGAGAAAGGCGCAGAACCTGGAGGTGGGGCAGTTGGTGGGATTCCTGCAGCAGGCAGAGCGGCGTCGTCAGGCTCCAGCCCATGCCGTTGGCTACGGCAGCCAGATGCCCGGTTGCCGTGTCGAATTCTGCGAAGGCCGGAAGGTCCAGGCGCAGCCGATTGATCTGTCGCTCGATATGGCGGCCGATGGCGCTGCGCAGGGAATAGCGCAGAAAGGGCAGGTCCTCGATGAATTGCAGGTGATCCATGGGGGAAGGGTAGTCAGCCGGGAAGACCAGCACGAAGGGTTCGCTGATCAAAAGGTGGCGCTCCAGGCCCTCTACGGTGTCCAGTTCGTCGCCGGCAATGACGGCAATATCCACGCCATGGGTCATCAGCGCATGCTGATGATCGGGGGAAATGCCGGACCAGATGCGCCAGCGCCGCGCCAGGTGCCGGCAGTCGTTGAGCAACAGCGGTCCGATCGAATTGGCGAAGCTTTCGACCATGGCAAAGGTCAGCGAACTCAGTCCGGCATGATCATGTCCGCTTCGGGTTGTCTCCAGCGCTTCCGCGGCTTTCTGCAGAAGGTGACGCGTGGCTTCGTAAAGCTCTTCTCCGGCAGAGGTCATGGCAAGCGGTCGCGTATCCCGGTCGAACAGCCGTGTTTCCAGAGCCGCCTCGAGATTCGAGATGCTCTGCGAGACCGTGGACTGGGTCAGTGAGAGCCTGCGGGCGGCGGCGCTCATGCCGCCGGCTTCCACGACAATCTGGAAGACCCGGAGGTTGCGCAGATCGAAACCCTGCGGAAGTTCCATTTCACGCCCCGCTATCGCACATACCCCGCATTCCTGCAGGGGGTGTGGAATGCCATCGGCCTGATGCTGGCCGCCGGTTGTCTCTCTAGGCCTCAGCCGGCCTGGCGGGCAAGGAAATTCGCAGCTGTTTCATAGGCCCAGTCCCAAAGCGACTGGGCATAACTGCGGGTTACCAGCAGGCTGAAGTGTTCCGCTTGCCAGCGCAGGACCGTCACATCTGTGTGCTCGATCATTGTTGCTGCCGCACAACGATCGGGCCAGGCGGCAAAGTTGACAATGAGCCCGCTGGCCAGGACTTCCTGCACGCCCGTCCCCTGCAGGTCGAGCAGCAGACGCGAGTCGCTCTGATCGAAGAGCGAACCGGTTTCCATCGGAATGCCTGTCGGCAGTCGGTTTGCCAGCTCAGGTGCAAGGTCCACCAGCATTGCGCTGCCGGGGGCTGTCGAGAAGAGGCTGCCTCCTTCCTCGAGGGGGAACAGCTCTCCAGGCTCGGGCCATGTCAGCGATGGTAGAGCCTTCTTCAATGCCGTGGCCAGAGCATCCTTCTGGCCCGGCCAGGCCATGCATTGCAGAAGGTTATGCGGACGCTCCAGTCTGAGCTGCAGGCCAGAGGCTTCAGCGGACTCCGCCGGGAAGCGTTTCAGGACGGTACGGGCTGCCTCAGGCATTCATCCGTGCTCCTTCGGGGTCATAGAAATGCGGGCTGACTACGACGACGGGGACGTCCTCTCCTGTCAAGGGAGACGAAGCGGTCAGGCTTTCGCCATGGCGCGCACGCCCGTCGTGCAGCAGGGCGAGTGCAATGTATTTTCCGGTGGCCGCGCCATAGGTCGGCGAAGACACATGCCCCTGGGACTCCAGAGGCGGGGTCTTCTCACGGAGCATGCTGCTGTCCAGTAGCTGGGCCCCGGGGGGGATGGGCTGACCATTGCCGGAGACCAGCCCGACCAGTTGTGGCCGGTCGGCTTCGAGCAGGGCTTCGCGCTGAGCCAACGCCTCACCGAGGAAATGCTTCTTCTTGGACATCAGGCCACTCAGTCCCAGGTCGTCGGCCGTCGTGCGGCCATCCAGTTCGGGGCCGGCGACATGCCCCTTCTCGATGCGAAGCGAACCCAGGGCCTCCAGCCCATAGGGGACGATGTTCTGGTTTTTGCCGGTTTCAAGCAGCTTCTTCCAGACGGCCTCGCCATGCGGTGCGGGTGTATAGACCTCGTAAGCCAGCTCGCCGGAATAGCTGAGGCGCGCGATCCAGACCGGGGCACCGTCGATCTCCGCGGGCTTCACGTCCATGGGACGGAAGGAGTCGTTCTCCAGTTCGGTGCTGGAAACGCAGTTCTGCAGGACCGCACGGCTGTTCGGGCCGGCAATGGCGCAGCCGCTCCACAGGTCGCTTACCGAAGTAAGATGGACCTTCAATTCGGGCCAGACGGCCGCCAGCAGGAACTCCAGGTGCTTCATGACGCCACCCGCATTCCCCGTGGTGGTGGTCATGAGGTAACGGTTCTCTTCGAGCCGCCAGAGGGTGCCGTCGTCGAAGACCATGCCGTCCGTCCGCAACATCAGGCCATAGCGGGCACGCCCCACCTTCAGGTTGCCCATGCGGTTGGAATAGACACGATCCAGGAATTCAGGTGCATCCGGGCCCTTGATCTCGATCTTGCCGAGCGTGGAAACATCGGTCAGGCCCACGCGCTCGCGCACAGCGCGGGCTTCCCGGCGGATGGCCTCGATCAGGCTCTCGCCTTCGCGCGGATAGGCCCGCGGCCTTTGCCAGAGACCGACCTCGACCATGACAGCGCCGTTCGCCACATGCCAGTCGTGCAGGGGCGTCCGGCGTAACGGGCGAAGGTTCGGCCCGGTCGAGTGACCCGCCAATGCGCCAAGTGACACAGGCGTGTAGGGCGGGCGAAAGCGTGTTGTGCCTGCCACGTCCAGCGGCACGTCCAGCAGCGAAGCCATCATGGCCAGGCCATTGATATTGCTGGTCTTCCCCTGATCACAGGCCATGCCCAGCGTGGTATAGCGCTTCAGGTGCTCGACGGACACGAAGCCTTCCTGATGGGCCAGACGCACATCGCGGGCCGTAACGTCGTGCTGAAGGTCCACGAAAGCCTTGCCCTTGCCGCCCTCGACCTGAAAGAGAAGGCGGGTTGGGCCAGATTTGCGGTTATCCAGTCCTTCCGGTTTTGCCGGGTTGGAATTCGGGGAGCAGCCACAGTCCCGTGCGGCGTCATTGCCGGCCTGTACGCCTTGTTGCCAAGCTTCGGCCAAACTGTCAGCACCGCCAATGGCGCCCGCAGCCTGCCAGTCCTGCAGGGCTTCGCCTGGCATGAACTGTCCGCGTTCCTCGTCATACTGCGGCTTGCCACCGGCCTGGGCTGTCAGGTGAATGACCGGACTCCAGCCACCACTGATGGCCAGGCAATCGGTGCGGATGCTCTCCTGTTTTCCCTTTGGACGGCCTTGCGCGTCCAGTTCGGTAAGGACTGCCCCTGTCACGGCCTTGCGGCCTTCTGCCGCCAGAATCGTGCTGCCCGTTCTCAGGGGGATGGACAGGCCTTCCGCTTCGGCAGCCAGATCCGCGGGCGGTTCGCTACGTGCATCGGCCAGGCAGGCAACCTCGACACCTGCGCGGGCAAGATCGATGGCCGTGCGATAGCCACTGTCATTGGTGGTGGCGATCACCACCCTGCGGCCCGCGGCAACGGCATGGCGGTTGGTGTAGCTGCGCACGGCCCCCGACAGCATGACGCCGGGTAAGTCGTTGTTGGCGAAGACCAGCGGGCGCTCCATGGCACCGGTGGCCAGAACGACCCGCCGGGCCTTTATGGTCCAGTGGCGATGGCGCGGCTGGCCGGCCGGGGGCAGGGGGTGGTGGTCGCTGACACGTTCCACCGCCCCCAGGATATTGTCGTCGTAATAGCCATAGACCGTGGTACGGGGCAGGTAGTCCACACGCCCCGTCTCGATCAGTGCCTCGATTTCCCGGCGGGTCCACTCCAGACTTGTCTTCCCATCCAGCTTTGTGGTTTCGCTCAGTAGGGACCCGCCGGGTACGGGCAACTCGTCGGCAAGTAGAACATGGGCCCCGGCGTCTGCTGCACTGCGCGCGGCCGCCAGTCCGGCAGCACCGGCGCCGACCACCAGCACATCGCACCAGGCGCGTCGTGCCTCATAGTGGTCCGGGTCGGGCTCCAGGGATGCCTGGCCCATGCCCGCTGCCTTGCGGATCAGCTTTTCATAGAGCATCCAGGCATGGCGGGTCGGACCCATGAAAGTCTTGTAGTAGAAGCCAGCCACGAAGAAGGGTGAGAGCAGACCGTTCATGGCGCCAATGTCGAAATCCAGGCTGGGCCAGCAGTTCTGGCTTTCGGCCGTCAGGCCGTCATAGAGCTCGACACCGGTGGCGCGGCAGTTTGGTTCATGACGCGCCCCGTGGCGCAATCCAACAAGAGCATTGGGTTCGTCCGCACCGGCCGCATAGATTCCGCGGCGGCGATGATACTTGAAGCTGCGGGCGACCGTTTCCTGCCCATTGGCCAGGAGCGCAGAAGCCAGAGTGTCGCCTTCATAGCCGGTCATGGGCCGGCCATCGAAGGTGAAGCGCAGCTTGCGATCCCGATTGATCTGGCCGCCGTTGTTCAGGCGAAAGCCGCTCATTGCTTGGCCTCCGTACTTTGCGTTCCGGCTTCGCTTGCCCAGGGGCCAGTGGCCTTCACCTGGTGAATCCTGTGGGTGGTGGTGTCCCGTTCGATCACCAGGAACTGGCGGCAACCGTGGACATGCTGCCAGTATTCGCTGTGCGGGCCGGCCGGATTGCGGCGCTGGTAGACCGTGTCAGCCCAGCTGTCGATGTCCTGGGTGTCGGGTGTCGGCCAGCTGATCGTGGCATCCCCTTCATAGGTGAATTCCTCAAGGTGCCGATGGCCGCAGAATGGGCAGTTGATGTACATGAGACGATGTCCTGGTTGGTGAAGCCGTCTTGGGTTCGGGTGCAAGCGCGTCAGTGCAGTCGCGGCACCGGCCCGGCTCCTTTCTCGTCAAGCGTTCGCCCCGTTCGGAAGCGGTCGAGCCGGAAAGCGGCATTGAGTTCGTGTGGCTCGTCACGGGCAATGGTATGGGCAAAGCACCAACCGGAAGCCGGTGTGGCCTTGAAGCCGCCGTAGCACCAGCCGGCGTTGATGTAGAGGCCTTCCTTCGGCGACTTGTCGATGATGGGGCTGCCATCCATGGACATGTCCATGACACCGCCCCAGTGCCGCAGTAGCCGCAGGCGCGATAGGTTGGGGAACAGTGCGACAGCCATTGAGGCGACGTCCTGCACGATGGGCAGGTTGCCGCGCTGGGCATAGGAATTGTAGCCGTCCAGGTCGCCACCGAAGACCAGTCCACCCTTGTCGGACTGGGAGATGTAGAGGTGACCGGCGCCGAAAGTGACCACCGTGTCGATAAGCGGCTTCAGGGGTTCGGAAACGAAAGCCTGAAGAACATGACTTTCGATCGGCAGGCGGTCGAAACCGGCCTTGGCCAGGACACGGCTGGAATTGCCGGCAACGGCAACGCCAACCTTGCCTGCGCGTACCGGTCCCTTGACGGTATCGACCCCGGCAATCTGATCGCCTTCGAAGAGGAAGCCCGTCACCTCGCAATTCTCGATGATGTCGACACCAAGGGAATCAGCGCCCCGGGCATAGCCCCAAGCCACCGCATCATGCCGGGCTGAACCGCCACGTGCCTGAAGCAGGCCGCCTGCGACGGGAAAGCGTGCCTTGTCCGAGACGTCCATGCCCGGAACCATCCGGGCGACCCCCTCGCGGTCGAGCAGCTCGGCATCTATGCCGTTGACGCGCATGGAGTTTCCGCGCCGCATGTAGCCTTCCAGTTGAGCGGGGGAATGGGCCAGGTTCAGGACGCCGCGCTGGCTGAACATGACGTTGTAGTTCAGGTCGCGGCTCATGCCCTCCCAGAGTTTCATGCCCCACTCATAGAAACGGTTGTTCTGCGCCAGCAGGTAGTTGGAGCGCACGATGGTGGTATTGCGTCCGACATTGCCGCCCCCGATCCAGCCCTTCTCAATGACCGCGACATTCGTGATGCCGTGTTCCTTCGCCAGGTAATAGGCTGTGGCCAGGCCGTGGCCACCGCCGCCCACGATAATGACGTCATAGTGCGCCTTGGGCTGCGCGATGGCGCGCCAGGTGCGCGTCCAGCCGCGGTGACCCTTCAGGGCCTGCCGCGCGAGCGAGAAAGCGGAGAAATGCATGTCACCCTATCCGGTGTTCGTGGTCTGGCTCTAGATAAGCGCACCCTTGATGATAACGCGAGACCCATCGCATTCTTCGTTTGTTTTTATCGATTTTATCGATGCCAGGTCTTGTCCGAATCCAAAAAGAAGGGCGGGGTGAGCGAACAACTAGCCTATGAACAGGCACTTGCCGCCTGTTGCCATGGCCGGCTGCTTTCGGTAAAGACACAGGTTAGTTGTACTTGGCCTGTTGAACTCTCGCCAAGAATCACCCATAGCTTTAACTTCTCGGATTGTGGCCCGGTTTTCGGGCCTGATCACAAGGAACAGGGAACTATAAATCATGTTCAAGAAATTGCTGACCACTACGGTCATGAGCGTTGCGGCACTTGGTGTCAGCGCTTCCATCGCCGCCGCGGACGTCCTGGAGGATGTCGAGGAGCGTGGCACCTTGATTGCTGGCGTGAAGGCCGACTATCCCCCCTTCGGTTATCGCAGCGATGACGGCGATATCGTTGGCTTGGAAATTGATCTGGCCGAGGACATTGCTGAGCGCCTGGGCGTGGATATCGAGCTTGTCCCGGTTGTTGCCTCGAACCGCATGGAGTTCCTGGACCAGGGCAAGATCGACGTGGTGATCGCCACCATGACGAACACGGAAGAGCGCGAGAAGGTCGTGGATTTCGTGGAGCCGGGTCACTATGCTTCGGGCACCAACATCCTGGCCCCCAAGAAGGCAGGCTTTACTGAATGGGGCGATCTGGAAGGCAAGCCGGTCTGTGGTGTGCAGGGTGCCTTCTACAATCGCCGTACCCAGCAGGAATACGGTGCTGAAATGATTGCCTTCAAGGGCACGGCGGAGGCTTACACAGCGCTTCAGCAGGGCCGCTGCCTGGCCTTCGTCTATGATGACGCCGCGCTTCTGGGCCAGCTTGATAAGGATGCCTGGTCCGAGTTCGAGATGCCTCTCGAGACCATCGACGAATCGCCCTGGGGCATGGCTGTGGCCACTGGCGAGGACAATTTCCGCGAAAAGCTGACGGAGATCGTCATCGACTGGCATGGTTCGGGCAAGATTCTCGAACTTGAGGAAGAGTACGGCATCAACAACACGCCGTATGCCAAGCGGATGCACGAGGAATACAAGGATAACTGATATCCTTGGGTCATGATGACGGCGGGTGAGTCTTGATAGCAGGCTCATCCGCCGTTTTCTTTCCCAGCTTTTTAAAGGCAGCCAGAGTAAAGCGGTAGACACGCGTGGACATCATCTACAGCTGGTTCCAGCAACTGAATGAGACGACCGGGATCAATCTTCCGGTCTTCTACAATACGTTCGATCGCGAGCGCTTTTTCTCGGGGCTGCTCGTCACCATCCAACTCTCCGTCCTCAGCCTGATCGCCTCTGTGGTGATCGGCGTTGTCGGCGCCTGGCTGCAGGGCTCGAAGCTGGTCTGGACGCGGCGAATCGTTCAAGCCTATATCCAGTTCTTCCGTAATACGCCACCGCTGGTGCAGATGTATTTCTTCTTCTTCGGGTTGAGTGCGCTTTTGCCGACAGTGGAGAACGAATTCGGCTTCCAGCAGCCAATACTGGGGTCCTTTGCCTGGGCCTGCATCTCTCTGAGCTTCTTTGCCGGCGCCTTCAATGTCGAGATCTTCCGCTCCGGAATCGAGGCAGTGCCTGAGACCACACGTGAAGCGGCGGAATCCCTCGGCTACAGCCGCCTTGGCGCCTACATCCATGTGATCCTTCCGTTGGCATTCCGGGTCTGCCTGCCAGCGCTCAACAACAACCTGGTCAATCTGGTGAAGACGACGACACTGGCCTATGCCATAGCCGTGCCGGAACTGCTGTATGTGTCCGGACAGATCTGGTCCGACTATGCCAATGTGCCGGAGATGATGACGCTGCTGCTTCTGATCTACGTGGGCCTGGTTGGCATTGTGGTCCTGGGAATGAATCGCTGGGAGCGGGCCATGCGCCTGCCGGGATACGGAACATGAGCGGGTCATCGAACCGGAGACAGCGCCTGCAGGACTCGCTTCGATCCGGAACGGATCTGCCCGTCCTGCTTTCACCCGGATCCGCGGTTGCCGGTTCACGTGCCGGCGGGCGCGATGCCCTGGCCCTGCCGCGCGTGAACCTGAAAGCCTGGCACGGCGTTGTGCTGGTGTTGATGGTGTTGCTGTCGGCCGGTGTGGCCGAGGCACAGAGCGGCGATGGACGCGAAGGGATCCTCTCGATCCTGATCAAGTGGTCGCCGTTGCTGCTTCAGGGTTTCGTCTTCAATCTGGTGATCTCAGTCATGTCCATGGCGCTTGGCACAATCAGCGGCGCCTTCCTGGGTCTCATGCAGATATCGCTGCTGCCACAGGTGCGTTTCGGTAGCTGGTTTGTGACCCAGTTCTTCCGCAACGCGCCCTGGCTGGTGTTGCTGTTCTACGCCATGTTCATGCTGCCTTTCCAGTTCCAGGTGGCGGGCGTGACCATTCCCTTCCCGGACTGGGTGAAGGCCGTGATCGGACTGAGCCTGCCGGTCATGGCCAACGTATCGGAACTGGTGCGCGGTGCCGTCCAGTCGATCCCCTCTGGACAGTGGGAAGCCGCAGAATCCCTGGCCTTCACACGCCGCCAGCAGATCTGGCAGATCATCATGCCGCAGTGCGTGAAGCGGATGCTGCCGCCCTGGATGAACCTTTACGCAATCCTGACCATGGCGACGGTTCTGGCTTCCATTGTGGGTGTCAACGAGGTGATGACCCTCGCCGACCAGGTGAAGGCGGCGGAAGGAGGGCGTACGGACCTGTTGGCTCCGCTGTATGGCTATATCCTATTCCTGTTTTTCATCTACTCCTATCCGATTGCGCGCCTGACGGTACGCCTGGAGCGCAGGTACGCGGTCAAGATCTAGGCAGCACAAGCCGGCCAAGGCAAAGAAGGACGTTCCGCATGAGCACAGCAAACTGGACCGAGGATCAACCGATTGTCTCGCTGAAGGACGTTCACAAGTCCTTCGGTGACTTCGAGGTCCTCAAGGGCATTTCCTTCGATGTCAAGAAGGGGGAGGTGGTCTGCATCATCGGTCCGTCCGGATCGGGAAAGTCCACGCTTATCCGTTGCATCAATGCCCTGACGGAAATCAACAGCGGATCCATCAAGGTCGAGGGGATCGAGGTCAACGATCCAAACCTGGACAAGCTGGAGCTGCGCAAGCGTGTTGGCATGGTCTTCCAGCAGTACAACCTCTTTCCGCATCGGACCGCCTTGCAGAACATCATGATGGCTCCTGTGCAGGTTCTGAAACAACCGAAGCAGGAGGTTGAGGAACGGGCCCATGCGCTGATGAAAAAGGTGCGACTGGACGGCAAGGAAGATGCCTATCCGGGAGAACTCTCAGGTGGACAGCAGCAGCGTGTGGCGATTGCCCGCTCACTGGCCATGAATCCCCAGGTCATGCTTTTCGACGAGGTGACGGCGGCCCTGGATCCGGAAACGGTGAAAGAGGTTCTGGCCACCATCAAAGACCTGGCCCAGGAAGGCATGACCTGCATGCTGGTGACCCATGAGATGGGCTTTGCCAAGGAAGTTGCCGATCACATGTATTTCACGGATCAGGGCGTGATCGTGGAAGATGGTCCACCGGCGGAGTTCTTCGCCAATCCCAGGGACGAACGCACCCAGAAGTTCCTGGGCCAGATCATCTGACCGCCTGCAGGAGGGCCCGGGTTGTCTCTGCAGGATCATCGGCGCGCATGACCTCGCCCATCACGGCGATACCGATCGCGCCGGCATCCAGGCAGTCGCGGGCATTTGCGGCTGTTATGCCACCCAGAGCCAGGACAGGTGGAGCGATGCCATCTGTCAGCCGCCGCAGGCCCTCCAGTCCGAGAGCCGGTCCGTAGCCGGGTTTGCTCTGGGTCTCAAAGATGGGGCTCAGCGTGACATAGTCAGCCCCTTCCGCAGCTGCTGCCACGAGGGTTTCCTTGGAGTGTGCCGATACTCCGATCACGGCGGCGTCTCCCAGGACGGCCCGGGCGTGGGGAATCTCGCTCGTTTGCTGCAAGTGGACACCGGCTGCGCCGACCTCTGCGGCCAGGCCCCAGTCGCCGTTTATGAGCACCCGGCCCAGATGTGTGCGGGCAAGTTCACAAAGACGTTCCGCCAGCGCCCGCTTCTCCGGGGTGGGCAGGTCCTTGTCGCGCAGCATGAAGTTGCGAAGACCGGCCGCGAAAGCCCGTTCGGCAACTTGCTCAAGGTCATGCCGGGCCTGATGCCGATCGCTGATGACCAGCAGTTCGGGCACCTTACCGACCATCACGAGCCGACCAGGCCCATTTGGGGGCTTGAGGCCTTGGCATGCGGACGCTTCGGAATGCGCCCGGCCAGATGCGCCGCGCGACCGGCTTCGGCGGCATGGCGCACAGCGCGGGCCATGGCCACAGGGTTGCGGGCCCTGGCGACGGCGGTGTTCAACAACACGGCATCGCAGCCAAGTTCGAAGGATTGCACTACGTCGGAGGCGGTGCCCAGACCCGCATCGATCACCACCGGCACCTCCGCACGCCTGCAGATCAATTCGATGTTGGCGGGGTTTGCAACGCCCATCCCCGAGCCGATCAGGGATCCCATCGGCATCACGGCCGCAGCCCCCAGATCCTCGAGACGTTTGCAGATAACCGGGTCGTCATTGCAGTAGGGCAGGACGGTAAAGCCGTCCTTGACCAGTTCGTCGGTTGCCGACAGCAACTGCTCGACATCAGGATATAGCGTTTCCCGGTCGCCGATGATCTCAAGCTTGAGCCAGTTCGTCTCAAGGGATTCCCGTGCCAGCTGTGCCGTAAGAATGGCATCGCGTTTCGTCTCGCAGCCGGCCGTGTTGGGCAGGAAGTCATAGCCTTCCAGCAGGTCGACCGGGCTTTCCGCATAGCCTTCCAGGTCCAGCCTGCGGATCGACAGCGTCACCAGTTCGGTTCCGCTTTCTTCCACGCAATCCAGCATCACCTGCAGGTTGGGATATGCCGAGGTCCCCAGAAAAACGCGACTGGTGAACTGTCGCTCGGCTATGGTCAGGGGTGTGTCGTTGGACATGATATAGGCTTTCTGCGGCTCAACCGCCTGCCAGTGGACGTACGATCTCGATCCGGTCGCCCTCGGCCAGGGACTCGACCGGCCAGCTGTCGCGCTTCACCAGGGCGCCGTTGCGCGCTATGGCAATTCGTCGTGCCGTCGGGTCGATCCCGCGCTGATGCAGCAGGTCCTTCAGGCTGCCCGGTTCCACGCGTGTTTCTTCACCGTTCAGATTGATCGTCAATGACATGCTTGAACCATCCTATTGATATTGCAGATGGGATTTCTTCCTGCGGGCTGACAAGGGCTTGAAGCGCGCCAGCGTGAAGGGGCGGGCGGCTTCAGGCAGGGCCCCTGTCAGGATTTCCTGGGCAATGCAGTGTCCCGTTACCGGTGCGAGCAGGATGCCATTCCTGTGATGGCCGGTTGCCAGATGCAGGCCGGGAACCGGGGTTTCTCCCAGTACGGGCGCGTCGTCACGGCAGCCGGGCCGGAAGCCGCTCCAGCTTTCGATCAGAGGCAGGTCCTCGATGCCGGGCAGGGCGCGTCGGGCCCCTTCGATCAGCGCATAGATGCCGCCGGCTGTTATGCTGTCGTCGAAACCACGTTCCTCGACAGTGGCGCCGATGATCAGGCGTCCATCACGGCGCGGGACGCAATAGATCTGCTCAGTCCAGAGAACATGCGCGAGCAAAGATTCTTGTGGCACCATCTGCAAGGCGAGGGATTGTCCTTTCAGCGGACGGACCGGTGGTTTGGCGGCATCCGGCAAGCCGGGCAAACCTCGGGTCCAGGCGCCTGCGGCCAGAACGAGGGTCTTTGCCTCCAGAACCTCTCCACTGCCAAGCGAGATGCGTTTGCGCGTGGGCTCTGAACAATCCAGGGACGTGACTTCACAGTCTTCTCGCAGGCGGCCACCGGCATTCAGATAGGCCTGCTTCAGGCTTTCAGCCAGTTGGCGGTTGTCCACCTGGTGATCCTCGGCGCTATAGATGGCGGCGGCCGCACTTTGTCTCAGGTGGGGCTCGCGTTCGCGCAGTTCGTGACCTTCAAGCCAGGTCAATGGCAGGCCAAGGGATGTCTGGAATTCATGGCGAAAGCGCAGGCGCTCCACTTCATCCCGGTTGAGCGCCACGACGAGGGTGCCTTCATCCCGATAGTCGGGTCGCAGCCCGCTGCTGGCCTCGAGACGATCCAGGTAGCTGGGCCAGAGTTGCTGCGCCCAGCGTGTCAGTTGCAGCAGTTGCTCTTCGCCGGGCTCACATTCCGCCGCTGCGGCCAGCATGCCTGCCGCTGCATGCGTGGCTTCCCTGCCGCAGTGTCCGCGTTCCACAATCGTCACAGCCAGTCCGGCTTCGGCCAGTTCCCAGCCGATGGCAAGGCCACAGACGCCGCCGCCTATGATGACCGTCTGCTGATCCGTCGTGTTCCTGAAGTTTTCCTGTGCCACGTAACTCCCTTCGCTGGCATGACCCAGTGCAGGTTCCATGGGTGTGATCTCAGCCGCACAAGCTGCGGCACCCCAGTATTTCCATGACTCTAAGATGAAGGCGCAGTCTCTGACTTGCAAGGTTTCGAGGTCAGAAATAACACATTTATAAAATGTTTAATATATAATATATTATTTCCTAATGTGGAATATGTTGACTCAGCAAATCAAACTGATAAATATAAATGGAGAATTTATTTTATCACATAGATAAAGTGTTAAATCGCCATGCGATACTTTCCCCTCTTTCACGATCTCCGCAACGCCTCCTGCCTGGTGGTTGGCGGAACCGCAGCGGCGGCGCGCAAGGTGCGGCTTCTACAGCGAACTGAGGCGCGAATTCACGTTGTCGCCCCGGAACTGGGTGAAGAGCTTGCCGAAATGGCCGGTACAGGAAACGTCCAATGGCATGCACGCCGTTTCCGTGCAAAGGACCTGGATGGCGTGAGTCTGGTGATTGCGGCCTCAGGGGACGATCGTGTCGATGGCAGGGTCTCGCGACTGGCCCGGGCGCGCCGATTACCGGTCAACCTGGTCGATCGTCCGGCGCAATCGTCGTTCATCGTTCCGGGCATGGTTGACCGGGATCCTGTCACGATTGCCATTGCCAGCGGCGGCAGTGCACCGGTCCTGGTGCGCCAGTTGCGTGAGCGTATCGAGACGCTTCTGCCGGCACGACTGGGAGACCTGGCGCGCTTTGCCGACCGTTTCCGGCCTGCCGTGAAGGCCATGATTCCAGGCGAGGATGGCCGCCGGCGCTTCTGGACACGCTTTTTTCGCGGGTCCGTGGCGGAGGCCGTCCTGCAAGGCAATGACCGGAGCGCTGCAGAGGGAATGTTGACCCTGGTCAATTCCGCTCCGGAAAGCTGGGGAAATCCGCAAGGTTCTGTCGCCCTGGTTGGAAGTGGTCCCGGAGATCCCGACCTTCTGACTTTCCGGGCGATGCGCCTGATGCAGGAGGCAGACGTGGTGATCCACGACAGGCTGGTCAGCGATGGCATCCTGGACTGTGTCCGGCGTGATGCCGAACGCATTCCTGTGGGCAAGGCCAAGGGAGCGCACAGCATGTCCCAGGAAGAGATCAACAGGCTTCTCGTGCAGCAGGCGCGCGCGGGCAAGCAGGTGGTGCGCCTTAAAGGCGGTGACCCCTTCATTTTCGGACGCGGGGGCGAGGAGCAGGCCTATCTTCAGGCGCATGGAATAATGGTCCAGGTCGTGCCCGGCATCACGGCTGCCACCGGCTGTGCCGCGGCCGCGGGTATCCCCCTGACTCACCGGGACATCGCGTCTGCCGTGACCTTTGCGACCGGGTACAGCGCTGATGGCCTGCCAGACCTGGATTGGCAGGCTCTGGCCGCCGCCCGTCAGACTCTTGTCATCTACATGGGGCTTTCCAACGGCGAAGAGATTGCCAGGCGGCTGATGGACAAGGGGCTGTCCGCCAAGACACCGATTGCCGTAGTCGAGAAGGGCAGCCTGCCGGATCAGCGCGTGCTCGGCAGTCACCTGGCCGATCTTGGTGATCTGCTTCAGCGCGAGAGCGTTCAGGGGCCGGCCGTTCTTATGATTGGCTCTGTCACTGCAAGCGCCCGGAAGCTGGCGCCGGCTGAAGCGACCCTGGCGCTTGCCGTTTGAATACGAGGAAAGAAGCAATGACTCTCAAGGCTGTTACAGCAAATCGCCTGCGCGACGGGCGCGTCGTCTATCTCTCCCAATCCGGAAACTGGTCGCAAAGCCTGGAGGACAGCCGCATTGCCAGGGATGAAACGGAACTCGAGGCCCTGCTGGATCAGGCCGAGGTCAGCGTGCTGCGCAATGAAGTGGTGGGACCCTATGCCATCGATGTCCTGGAGCAGGACAGCGGTTACCTGACCACGCGCTGCCGCGAGGAGATTCGCTCGACAGGACCAAGCCGAAGGACCGACGCAGCCTGAAGGGGCTATAGACCGGAGGAAGACCATGTATCGCTATGACGAATTCGACGAGGCACTGGTACGCGAACGCGTGGCCCAGTTCAGCGAGCAGGTCCAGCGCCGCCTGAACGGGGAGTTGAGCGAGGACGAATTCAAGCCACTGCGGCTGATGAACGGGCTCTACCTGCAGCTTCATGCCTATATGTTCCGCATTGCCGTGCCCTACGGAACGCTGTCCTCGAACCAACTGCACAAGTTGGCGCATGTCGCGCGGACCTACGACAAGGGCTACGGACACGTCACGACGCGCCAGAACATGCAGTTCAACTGGCCGCGCCTGGAGGACGCCCCGGCGATCCTCTCGGAATTGGCGGACGCGCACCTGCATGCCATACAGACCAGCGGCAATTGCATACGCAACACCACGGCCGACCAGTATGCCGGCGTTGCGGCGGACGAGATCGCCGATCCGCGTCACTACTGCGAGATCATTCGTCAGTGGTCGACCCTGCATCCCGAGTTCTCCTTCCTGCCCCGCAAGTTCAAGATTGCGGTCACCGGTGCAGAGGAGGACCGTGCGGCCCTGCGCACGCACGACATCGGCCTGCGCATGCGCCGCAACGAGGAGGGAAACCCGGGCTTCGAGGTCATGGTTGGCGGCGGGCTCGGCCGCACGCCGGTGGTGGGTGTGACGATCCGGGATTTCCTGCCGGAAGAGCATCTGCTGTCTTACCTGGAAGCGATCCTGCGGGTCTATAACCAGCTTGGCCGGCGCGACAATATCCACAAGGCGCGCATCAAGATCCTGGTACAGTCCGTCGGCCGCGAGGAATTTGCCCGCATGGTCGAGGAGGAATGGGCGCACCTGCGCGATGGCTACCTGACTCTTCCGCAGGAGGAACTGGACGCCATCGCCCGTTATTTCGCGCCACCGCCCTACGAGACACTGGAGGACACACCGCCCGAACTGGAACTCTGGCAGAGCACCAGTCCCGGCTTCGGAGCCTGGATGAACGAGAATGTCGCCGCTCACAAACAGCCCGGCTACGCCATCGTGAACGTCTCGCTGAAGCCGGAAGGCGGTGTGCCGGGGGATATCACGGCGAAACAGATGGAGGTGGTTGCCGATCTGGCCGAGCGCTACAGCTTTTCCGAGGTTCGTGCGACGCACGAACAGAACCTGGTTCTTCCCTATGTACGCAAGCTGGACCTGATGGCGGTCTGGCAGGAGCTGCAGCAGGCCGGTCTGGCGACGGCGAACATCGGGCTGATCAGCGACATGATCTGCTGCCCCGGCCTGGATTACTGCAATTTGGCCAATGCCCGCTCGATCCCCGTGGCGCAGGAGATCAGCGAACGCTTCGCCGATCTCTCCCGCCAGCGCGACATCGGGCCCCTGAAGATCAAGATGTCCGGCTGCATCAATGCATGCGGCCACCATCATGTCGGCCACATCGGAATTCTCGGAGTCGATAAGAAGGGCCAGGAATACTACCAGATCACCCTGGGTGGTAGCGCCGAGAACGAGACCACGCTGGGGAACATCATCGGGCCGGCTTTCAGTGCTGATGAAGTCGGTGATGCGATGGAAACCATCGTCGAGACCTACCTGACTATCCGTGAGGAAGGCGAGAGTTTCCTGGAGACCTATCGCCGTGTCGGACAGCAGCCTTTCAAGGAGACGCTTTATGCCGCTCATTAAGAATGGACAGCTGGTTATAGACCCCTGGCGGGCCATCGGTGACGAGGACTCTCTGCCTGAAGATGTGCATGCGATCATCTCCCTGGAACGCTGGCAGGAGGACAAGGAAGGCTTGAAGGTCCGGACGGCTGGGCTTGGCCTGCAGCTGCGCAGCGATCAGTCCCCCCAGCAAGTGGAGGCGGACTTGCCGTCGTTCTCGCTGATTGCCCTGGAATTCCCGAAGTTCACGGACGGCCGGGCCTATTCCTATGCCCGGTTGCTGCGCGAACGCTACGGGTTTTCCGGTGAACTGCGAGCCGTGGGGAATGTTTTGCGCGACCAGCTTCTTTTCATGCAGCGCTGTGGCTTCGATGCCTTCGAGTTGCCGGAGGGTGCGCCGGTGGAGGCTTGGCTCAAGGCGCTGGACGACTTTTCGGTCTGGTACCAGCCGGCAACGGACAATCGCGCTCCGGTGTCGTCCCTGCGGCGGCGTTTGCGAGTGGCGGCGGAGTAGGAGAAATAAGAGATGCAGGACCTGTCGACAGCCTCGCGTCCGGACGCCCTTCCAGACACGGCGGACCCCATGTTTCACGCCATGCAACTGGAAGCGGAGACGCATGAATTCTATGCTCTGGAACTGCTGGATCATCTGATCCACGGTGTCTTCCCCGGACGTATTGCACTGGTCTCATCTTTCGGAGCGGAATCCGCCGTCCTCCTGGATATGGTGGCTCAGGTGAATCGGCACATTCCCGTGATCTTCCTGGAGACGGGAAAGCATTTCACGGAAACACTGATGTATCGTGATCGTCTGACCAGCCGGCTGGGACTAACCGATGTACGCGATATCACGCCCGAGGAAGACGACTTGCAGGCCTCGGATTCCGACGGCACGCTCTGGCGGCATTCACCGGATCGTTGCTGTCATATCCGCAAGGTTCTGCCTCTGGAGCGGGCTCTTGAAGGGTTTGACGCCTGGATCACGGGGCGCAAGCGCTATCAGGGCGGTGAACGTGCACGCTTGCCGCGTGTTGAAGCGGCAGAAGGCCGTATCAAGGTCAATCCGCTAACAGACTGGTCGCTGCGTGAGATTCGCAATGTCTTCAAGGCGCGCGACCTTCCGGCGCACCCTCTGACGAAAGTTGGTTACCCCTCCATAGGCTGCGCACCCTGCACGAATCCAGTGATTTCCGAAGAAATTTCTCGTGCCGGACGGTGGCATGGCCTGGGCAAGACCGAGTGCGGAATACACAAGCCGGTGCCGCCCACGGAATGAGCGGGTTTATTCAACGGGTGGAATTGCCTATGCTGAAAGGATACCGGATTCCCGGCAGCCAGTCAGAGCGTGCTGCCAGCGTGAAGGCAGCGCGAAGTTTGCGCTGTGGTTTGCGTTTTGTCCGGAAGGTCATATGTAAAAACCAAGATGGACGCTTGCGGCAAACGCGACCCAAAAGGTCTTTATCTTGTGGTATGAAGCCGCCAAATGGACGATACGAGAGTTGTCCTGATAGCGTGCACAACATGACCTGCTTCAGCTCTCGCGGACGTGTGCCCGGGACTTCCAGGGCGATTGTCCAGGACATTGTCCCGCGCGCAGGGCCGGTGGAACCGCTGAAACGACGCGTGAGATATTTCTGAGGCAGGGAAGAATGAAGATGGACGAGAACGTGATAGCCTTTGAGAAGAACCAGCCGATAGAAACCGACATTGTCATTGTCGGAGCGGGGCCAGTTGGCCTTTTCGCCGTATTCGAGGCCGGATTGCTGGGCCTTAATTGCCACCTGATCGATAACCTCGACAAGGTGGGCGGCCAGTGCGCCGAGCTTTATCCGGAAAAGCCCATCTATGACATTCCGGCGCTCCCCTACTGCACGGGGCAGGGGCTGGTTGACGAGCTGATGAAGCAGGCCGACCCCTTCAAGCCTGCCTTTCACCTCAACCAACAGGCCGACAGCCTGTCCAAGCTGGAGGATGGGCGCTGGCGCCTGGAAACCAGCACCGGCACGGTTTTCCATGCTCCGGTGATCGTGATCGCAGCCGGAGCGGGTAGCTTCGTGCCGCGCCGACCGCCTCTCGAGAACATCGAGGAGTATGAGGGAAGCTCGATTCTCTATGCTGTACGCAAGATGGAGGCGCTGCGCGACAAGAAGATCGTGATCGCCGGCGGCGGGGATTCGGCACTCGACTGGACGCTCAACCTGCATCCCCTGGCCAGCCAGGTAACGCTGGTGCATCGCCGCGACCAGTTCCGCGCGGCCCCGGATTCGGTGGACAAGATGCGCCAGCTGGTGGCCAATGACGAGGTCGACCTGCAGATCGGCCAGATCAAGGAGCTGAAGGGCGAGGGCGGTCAACTCGAAGCCATACAGATCAAGAGCTCGGACGGCGAGCTCTATGAAGTACCCTGCGATGTCCTGCTGCCGTTCTTCGGCCTGAAGATGGAGTTGGGTCCGATTGCCGAATGGGGCCTGAACCTGGACCGTGACCTGATTACCGTGGATACGGAAAAATTCGAGACCTCGGTTCCGGGAATCTTCGCCATTGGCGACATCAACTACTATCCAGGAAAGCTGAAGCTGATTCTCTCGGGTTTCCACGAGGCGGCGCTGATGGCGCAGCAGGCCTTCCGCTATTGCCGGCCCGACGAGAAGTTGGTCTTCCGCTACACCACTTCATCCACGGATCTGCAGAAGAAACTGGGTGTGATATGAGCTATATCGTCGTTGTCGATCGCGAGGGGCAGGAACACCGCCTCGACGCCCTGAATGGCTGGCGTGTCATGGAGATCATCCGCGACCATGAACTGCCCATCAAGGGCGAATGCGGAGGGTGCTGCAGCTGTGCCACCTGTCACGTCTATGTAGACGAGGCCTGGCGTGATCGGATTCCGAAACGAGAGGACGAGGAAGACGAAATGCTGGACGAGGCCTTCAGCGTGGAGGACAACTCGCGCCTGAGCTGCCAGATCCTCTTTTCGGAAGATCTCGAAGGTTTGCGGGTTTATCTGGCACCGGAAGGCGCCTAAGGCACTTCCAATGGCAACTGCCTGCGTGCGGCGCATGGCTGTTGCCCGCTTGTGACGCTTCCCAGCCACCTTTTTTCCGACAAGAATATACCTTCAGTAATGCAGGTTTCTGCGGCCACCCGATTTCCGGGTGGTCGCACTTGCTTGTGTCCAACCGGATGCAGTCCTGCGGGCCGGTTCACATTTGGATATTTGTCGGAAGATATGTCAGCTGTCGCAGAGGAGAGTACGAAGGTTCGCGCCAAACCCCCAATCGGCATCCTGATTGCGGCAAGTGCCATCGGACCGCTCGCGCTCAATATCTTCATTCCCTCGATGCCGGGGCTGCAGCATACCTTTTCCGCGGATTATGCCACAGTCCAGCTGACCCTGACTCTCTACCTGATTGGCCTGGCGGTCAGCCAATTGTTGTATGGTCCCCTGTCGGATCGCTACGGCCGTCGGCCGCTGCTTTTGGGCGGTCTCGGACTTTTCGTGCTGGCCAGCCTGGCCTGTTCGCTGGCGACCTCCATTGAAGGCTTGATCGTTGCCCGTGTCCTGCAGGCCGTCGGCGGTTGTTCTGGTATCGTCCTGGGGCGCGCGATCGTTCGCGACCTTTACGAGCGGGACAAGGCGGCCAGCATGATCGGCTATATCACCATGGCCTGGGTGCTGGCGCCCATGGTGGCGCCCCTGATCGGTGGAATCCTGGACACCTGGTACGGCTGGCAGGCCAGTTTCTATTTTCTGGTGATTGCCGGAGCTCTGGTCTTCCTGGCCTGCCTGCGCTGGCTGCACGAAACCCATTTCGATCGGCATAACACCAGCGGCCTGCGCGGCTTCGTGGCAGGCTTTCCCATCCTGCTGAGGCGGCGCGAATTCCTGTCTTACGCATTGCAGCTGTCCTTCAACAGCGGTGTCTTCTTCTCGTTCCTGGCGGGAGCACCCTATGTCATGACCGAGACACTGGGGCGCAGCCCCGTGGAGTACGGCATCTATTTTGCTTTGGTCTCGCTGGGCTACATGGCCGGCAATGGTCTGGCGGGGCGCTATTCGGTGCAGCGCGGAATCGATTCCATGATCCTTATGGGACTTGCCGCCACGCTGATCGGGACGGCCATCATGATGGCCTTCGTGGTGGCCGGTGTCCTGCATCCGCTGACAATCTTCGTGCCCATGCTGCTCTGTTCCTTGGGCAACGGACTCTCCATTCCCAATGGTCTTGCTGGCGCCATCAGCGTCCGACCGGATATGGCCGGGGTCGGTTCCGGCCTTGCGGGTTTCATCCAGATGTCACTGGGCGCCATGATATCCCAACTCGTGGGCTTCCTTCAGGATGGGGCTGTCTATCCACTGTTCGTCATCATGTTGACCAGCGCGGCACTGGCCTGTGTGGCGAATTTCTTCGGGCGGACAGCGCCGACCCGCTGATTGAGAGGGGCAGAGATGTCCGCTCAAGCCGCACAGCCGTATCCACGATCCATTCTGATGGGTTCGATGGGCTGAACGCGCCCTTTTTCATTGGTGGCATGGAAGGAAGCGGCGCCCGTCGATGGCTCCAGCACCATCAAGCTGAGCACGCCCGTGGCAAAGGCGCCCGTGTCCATGGAGATGCGGTTCTCGGTAATGACCGGGCAGGGCGGGTCGATCATGGGCGTGTGACCATGCACGACGATATGGGAAAGCGGGCCCTTATGATTGAGAAAGGGCCCCCGGATCCAGATGCAGTCCTCTGGCCTCTGTTCGGGAATTGGACGGCTGGGATCAACGCCGGCATGAACGAAGGTGTAGTTGCCCTCGGTTTCCTGGATCGAGGCATTGCGCAGCATGGCATGATGATGGGCATAGGCTTCGGCAACGATTGTCCGGACCGCTTCCGGTTCGCTTGACGCAAAACCATAGGAGTCCAGCGTTTCGCTGCCACCATTCATCAGCCAGGTGGGATCCGGTACGCCCTGTTCAAAGAATTCCAGAAGCCAGCTGTCGTGGTTGCCTAGGATCAGGCGTGAGCGGGGCCAAGCCACCAGGGCGTCGTGCACCAGGTCCATCGCCCGCCGGTTCTCCGGGCCGCGGTCCACGATGTCACCCAGGAAAATCACCTTGGGCCGGCCGCCTTGCCGCACTGCGTGGTCATCCACGAAATCCAGGAGCCTTTTCAGCAGACCTGCATGGCCGTGAACGTCACCAATGGCATAGATCAGGCTGTTGTCTGTCACGGGTTGCTCCTCGCCTTGGCAGGAGGTGCTTGCCGCAGGGCGGGTGTGCACCAGTTTGATGACAGGACTCATATGGGATTGAATAAGCCGATGTGCAGGCTGACGAGTGTCCTTTGCTTTCTGAGCCTGGCTCTGATGGTTGCGCTGGCGACTACCATGCCGACGCATGCGCAGGAGGACGATGAAGGCTCATGGGCGCTGCTGCAAAGCGGAAACGCGGTTGCCCTTATGCGCCATGCCCTGGCGCCTGGTACCGGCGATCCACCCGGCTTCGAGCTGGGGGACTGCAGCACGCAGCGCACCCTCTCGGAAGAAGGCCGCCAGCAGGCCCGGGCCCTGGGGGAGCTTTTCCGTGCGCAGGGGATCAGCAAGGCCGACGTGCGCTCAAGCCGTTGGTGCCGTAGCCTGGAGACTGCGGAACTGCTGGAACTCGGCGAGGTCAGAAAAGCGCCGTTCCTGGATTCCTTCTTCCGCAACCGCGAGCGAGGTGTGGAACAGACCGAGGCGGCTCGAACGTTCATTCGTGCACATCTCGATCGGGGCGAAAGGCCGCTCGTCCTGGTCACGCACCAGGTCAACATCACGGCTCTGAGCGGTGTCTACCCCGCTTCTGGGGAGGTTGTTCTGCTCCGTCAGGATCCGGACAGTCCCGACCTGAAGGTGGAGGGGCGTATAAAGCAGGACTTCTGAAGTCTCAACCCGTTTTGCCGCCCCGCAGTTTTGCGATCGCCTCACAGACTGCCTCGAAGGGCAGCAAAGCCGATCCATGGCGGTGACGCATGTCGATGGCAGGTAACAGCAGTTCCAGATCCTTCCAGTCTCCCTGTGGCGCATCTGCTTTCTGTTTCAGCATCTGGCGCACCTGTTCGCTGATACGCTCGGCTTCGGCAAAGGACTTTCCCGGAAGCTGCCGTGCCAGCACCGCGGTTCCCAGCTGCCCAAGGGAGCAGGCCCTAACGGCGTAGCCGATATCCGTGACGGTTTCTCCATCGACCGCTAGGTCAAGCGTCATGGTGCTGCCGCAGATCGGGCTGCGCTGTTCCACGGTGACATCGGGCCGCTCAAGAGGACGGTCATGCTCCACCTCGCGTGTCAGCTCATGCAGCCGCTTGCTGTAGAGTTCCAGCAGATCATCATCCAAGGGGGCGCTCACACTGCTCTCCGCCATGTTCCGGCAATCATTTCTGACCTCTAAGGTATTCAGCCCTTCACCGGCTCGACAAGGGAAAGTTCCGGTGGATTGCCGGTTTCCCAGCCGTTACTCAGCGGGTACAAGCCTCAGGATCTCGGCATCTGAGTCGTCGATCACGACGTATAGGTACCCTTCCGGGCCACTACGGACATCCCGGATCCGCTGGCCGCGATCCTCCAGCAGCCGTTCCTCGTCAACGATTTCCTCGCCCTCGATTTCCAGGCGGGTCAGGTGGGTCATGGCAAGCGCGCCGACAAAGAGGTCGCCGCGCCATTCGGGAAAGTGGTCTCCGTCATAGAAAGCCATGCCCGAGGGCGCGATCGAAGGTGTCCAGTGGAGCAGTGGCTGCTCCATGCCCTCCTTCTCGGTGCCTTCACCGATGGTGCCGCCGGAATAGGCCATACCATAGGTGATGACCGGCCAGCCGTAATTCAGGCCCTTCTCGGGGATATTGAGCTCGTCGCCCCCTCTGGGGCCATGTTCATGCTCCCACAGCACGCCGGTTTCGGGATGCAGGGTAAGGCCCTGCGGGTTGCGGTGGCCGTACGAGAAGATCTCGGGCCGAGCATCGTCTCGGTCGGTGAAGGGGTTGCCTTCGGGAATGCTGCCGTCGTCGTGCAGACGAATCAGCGAGCCGGCGTGATCATCGATATCCTGGGCCCGGTCTTTCTCGCCGCGATCGCCCACCGTGATGAAGAGGTAGCCATCGCGGTCAAAGGCCAGACGCGAGCCGAAGTGCCGTGTCGCTCCCGAGAAAGGCTCCGCCGTGAAAATCCGCTCCAGGTTCTCCAGGCGATCGTCTTCGAAGCGCGCGCGGCTGACCGCCGTGGTCATGCCGTTCCCACCGGAAATGGAATGACTGATGTAGATCAGGCGATTGTTTTCGAAATCGGGATGTAGCGCGATGTCCAGAAGGCCGCCTTGGCCGCGTGCGGCAACATCGGGCGTGCCCGGAACGAGATCAGGGACCAAGGTGCCATCGCTTTCCAGGATGCGCAGGCGTCCCGGACGCTCCGTCACGAGCATGCGGCCGTCCGGCAGGAAAGCCAGGGCCCAAGGGTGTTCGAGACCTTCCGTGAAGGTCTGGACCTGGAACTCGGCCTGCTGTGTTGAATGCCTGTCCTGGGCAAGAGATGCAGGCGCCAGGACCATGCCGGCCAGAAGTGCGGGGATCAGGGGACGGAATGATTTCTTCATGGGCCTGTCCATTCTTGTCTGAAAGCGCTCTACGCGCTGCTTGGGCGCAGCGGACAAGGAATTTCGATCTGAGTCTAATCTGGTATGATCTCCCATTCTTGCCAGGGTTATCTTGTGCGTTGGTAGGTGGTTCGCGATCTGCAGCCCCTTGTACTGAAACCACTGGCGGGGCATGCTGTCTTAATACTTGTATGGTGCCGGGCCCCATTCCCGGCCCGGTCAACAGGGGGGCAAGAGATGAAAGTCGCGGTTGCCAAGGAGCGACAGACAGGAGAGGCGCGCGTTGCCGCGACTCCCGACAGCGTGAAGAAAATGGTGTCGCTGGGTATGTCTGTCGTTGTCGAAAGCGGTGCCGGCAGCGGGGCCAGCCTGAACGACACGGCCTACAAGGAGGCCGGCGCCGAGATTGCCAAATCCGGGAAGACACTGCTGTCCGATGCCGATGTGGTGTTGCGTGTTGCGCGCCCTGAGGCTGACGAGGTCTCGGCCTGTCCCAAGGGCACCTTGCTGATCGGACAGATGAGCCCCTATCAGGACCAGCCCGAGCTCGAGAAGCTGATCGATCAGGGTCTGACGGTCTTTTCTCTGGAGTTCCTGCCGCGCATCAGTCGCGCCCAGGCCATGGACACCCTGTCCTCCCAGGCCAATCTGGCCGGCTACAAGGCGGTCATCGATGCCGCCGCCGAGTACGGACGGGCCCTGCCGATGATGATGACGGCCGCTGGCCGCATCAATCCTGCCAAGGTTTTGATTATGGGCGCTGGCGTGGCGGGCCTCCAGGCGATTGCTACGGCACGGCGTCTGGGGGGGCGTGTCTATGCCACGGATGTTCGTCCTGCCGCCAAGGAGCAGGTCGAATCCCTCGGGGCCGAATTCGTTGCCGTTGAGGACGAGGAGTTCAGGGCGGCCGAGACGGCCGGCGGCTATGCCAAGGAGATGTCGGACAGTTACAAGAAGAAGCAGGCGGAACTGATCGCCGAGACCATTGCCGACATGGACCTGGTCATCACAACGGCGCAGATTCCAGGCCGACCGGCGCCGCGCCTGATCGATGAGGCCATGGTGAAGTCCATGCGACCCGGCTCGATCATCTTTGACCTCGCGGCCGAGGGCGGAGGTAACTGTGCACTGACCCAGCCAGGCAAGCTGGCAACCAAGCATGGTATAAAGATCATGGGCTACTTGAATGTGCCCTCGCGCCTGGCAGCCGATGCCTCGATGCTCTACGCCAACAACCTCTTCAACTTTCTTTCCCTGCTCTATGACAAGGAAAGCAAGGCCTTGAAGATCGATTGGGACGACGAGATCGTGAAGGGCACCTTGCTCGGACGGGATGGCAAGGCCGTGCATTCCGCGTTGACCGGAAAGGCGACAGAACCGGACCAAGCCGCCGACAGCAAGCAGACTTCGGAAGAGGGGAAGGCCAATGGCTGAGGAAAAACTTGTCGATCAGGCCATGGACCTGGCCAATCGCGCGAGCGAGCTTTCCAAGGATATTGCGGCCCTCGGACAGGACGCCAGCCGCATGGCTGTGGAAAGCACAGGCGGCGCGGGCGGTACTTCAACGCTCGTGGTCGGGTTGACGGTCTTCGTGCTGGCAGTCTTCGTCGGTTACCATGTGGTTTGGCGTGTAACGCCGGCTTTGCACTCGCCGCTGATGGGCGTCACCAATGCCATTTCCTCGGTGATCATCGTTGGCGCGTTGATCGCCGCTGGGACGGGGGATTACGGCTTCAGCGAGATCATGGGCTTCATCGCCGTGATGCTGGCCAGCGTGAACATCTTCGGCGGGTTCATCGTGACCCATCGCATGCTGTCCATGTTCAAGAAAAAGCAGAAATAGGCAGGGGAAAAGACAATGGACAAGGATTTCGCCGCCCTGCTGTATCTCGTGGCTTCGGTTTGCTTCATCCTCGCACTGCGGGGGCTGGCGCATCCCGAATCCAGCCGCAACGGCCTGCGGTTCGGTATGGCCGGCATGGCGATTGCCGTGCTGACCACGCTGTTCGTCGTCCCTGAGGTCAACTTCCTGTTGATCCTGGCGGGCGTGGCTGTTGGCGGCACCATCGGCACGGTGATCGCGCTGCGCATCCAGATGACGGCCCTGCCGCAGCTGGTGGCAGCCTTCCACTCACTGGTCGGCCTGGCTGCCGTCCTCGTGGCCCTGGCCGCCTTCTACGACCCGGCGGCCTACGGCATCGGATCGCCCGGGGACATCAAGGTCAGTTCCCTGATCGAGATGTCCATCGGCACCGCAATCGGCGCCATCACCTTCACCGGCTCCATCGTGGCCTTCGGCAAGCTGCAGGGGCTGGTCAGCGGCAAGCCGGTGTCCTTCCCCATGCAGCATTGGCTGAACCTGGGGCTGGGTATCATGACGGTTCTGCTGGTTGTCTGGGTCTGCGTGACCCAGGCGGAACTGCCGTTCTGGCTGATTATCCTGGTGACCCTGGCACTGGGCATCCTGATCATCATTCCCATCGGCGGGGCCGACATGCCGGTGGTGATCTCCATGCTCAATTCCTATTCCGGCTGGGCGGCCTGCGGGATCGGTTTCACCCTGGAAAACAACCTGCTGATCATCACCGGCGCCTTGGTGGGTGCTGCGGGTGCCATCCTCAGCTACATCATGTGCAAGGGCATGAACCGCTCCTTCTTCTCGGTCATACTCGGCGGTTTCGGCGGTGAATCGGCCGCTGGCGGCAGCGATGACATGGACCGGACCTATCGCCAGGGGGCAGCCGATGACGCCGCCTTCCTGATGCGCAACGCGGACAAGGTCATCATCGTGCCGGGTTATGGCATGGCGGTGGCCCAGGCCCAGCATGCCCTGCGCGAGATGGTCGACCTGCTGAAGGCGGAAGACGTCGAGGTGAAGTACGCCATTCACCCTGTGGCCGGCCGCATGCCGGGCCACATGAACGTCCTGCTGGCCGAGGCCAATGTGCCTTATGACGAGGTCTTCGAGATGGACGAGATCAACCGCGAATTCGGCGAGACGGACGTGGCCTTCGTGATCGGCGCCAACGATGTCACCAACCCCTCGGCCAAGACCGATCCATCCTCGCCCATCTACGGTATGCCTGTGCTGGATGTGGAGAAGGCGCAGAACGTGCTGTTCGTGAAGCGTTCCATGTCCACGGGCTATGCCGGCGTCGACAACCCTCTGTTCTACATGGACCAGACCATGATGCTGCTGGATGATGCCAAGAAGATGTGCGAGCACATCGTCAAGGCGCTGGAGCAATAGACGCTTCAATTCAAAGCGTCCGCTCCAGAACGGGTCAGGCGCGGAACGGGGTGGTTTTAAGAAGGTAACGGACCGACTGCAGTATACGCGTGAGGCGCTGATCCCACAGATCGGTCAGCGCCTCCGGCGTCCTGGGAGCCGTGAGCGGATGCGGAGCGCGCACAAGCGGTGATCTGCGATCCACGATCAGATAGAAGGTCTCGTTATTCACTCCGGCCGCTACTGCCTTTTCCCTCATGTTGCTTGTCAAAAGTCCACAGAGGATGCTTGCGAACGTGGTAGTATCAAGACGCCGTCCTTCGGCTCGACCTATGCCTTCCAGCGCAGTCAGCACCTCAGGTGTGATCCAGGTTCTTGCTTTTTCGGGAGCATCCGACCGTATCGTGTAGGAATGCGTTTGCGCGAGCTCGCGCATGGGACTGCGCCGTACCTTGGTCCACAGCTTCTGCAGCAGCCGACGCATGAATGAGCTGCGCGCGCGCACTGTCGCCGTTATTCCGGTCGTCTGTGGTAGATCAAAACAGAACAAAAGCCCCTTGAACACCACGCGACGTCCGGTTCCCCCTGTCTGGGTCAAAGTCAAGTCAAACAGTCTGGTTGGTACACCGTCCAGCGAACCGGTCAGTCCGACTGAGACATCGAACCTGTTGTAGTCGGGAAGCAATTCCAGTTTGTTGGCACCGGCCAGTGCGACCGATGCGTTGCCATCCAGATCGAGAGACTGCAGGTCCGTCAATGTCCAGGCGGCCGGCAGGCCCCTCTTAATGACCTGTTCGCGCCAGGCCGTTGGTCCGGCAATCACAATCAGATAGGCCGGCACACCAAGGAACAATGCTGTCAAAACGACAAGCCCGCCCAGGTCCTTGATGCCATCGACGCGAACAGCCAGAAGGTATAGTGGGCCGGCTGCAATCAGGCCGGCTACCAGCAGACGCTTAGCCATACGGCGCAGCTCTCGCCGCCGATGGGGGCCCAGCAGTTGTGCCAGGTCGGTCGTCTGCTCTATCATTTCAGGTTCATCATCTTTCAATTCCTTGCGTCTGCTCAATCCCCAGCGATGAAGCCGGTCCAGGTTCCATCCGCACGGACCGTCAAGCGATAGCCCGTATAACCGATCTCCGCGGCCTGTCTGTTCCAATCCTCGCGCGTCATAAGCAGGCTGACGTCAGCGGCCTGGTTCGGGGTCAGTTGCTCGAAGGGCTGTGCAGGCATGTTGGCGATGTAGGGCCACACGAAGGCACCATCCGGTGTGCGTGCCGCGGGAAGCGCGAGTACCTGTGCCAGCGCGCGCAGTACCGACCGTCCACCTTGACGGTCGGCAAGCCGCTGCCAGTAGGCAATCGGGTCTGAGGCGACAGCATAGCTGAACTGGAAGTATTCGGCCTTTTCAAGGATTGGCCGCAAGGCTTGTAGGTCGCCGGCTTGCGCGGCCTTCAGCAGCTTGCTGCGAGTCTGTGCCACGGGTGCCGGTAGGTCGACCGGCTGGTAAAGGGTGCTTGACCGCTGGTCTGCCACCCCATGGGCACATGCTGCCGCCAGAATAGCCAAGATAACCCCGGAGCCAATGCCAATCATTCTCCATCTTTGCATACTATCCCCGTAATGATGGGTTCTCCATTAATGGAATATTATTATTATTATATTACAGATACCATGGATTCTGATACGTATTTATGTAAAGGTAAACAAATTCGGTGTATGGGGAGCTGAAAACAAAGAATAAACGATGAACTTAAGTTGCCACATACTAGGGATAGCTGGGCACGCGCCTCTACACCGGAGCGATGCCATGCTTGGCACCGGCCAATACCGACAGGGGCAAGGAGGCACAAAGGGAATGCAACGAATATTCAAACCTGGATTAGCGGGCGCTCTTGTGCTCGCCGCCACCATGGTACTCGGACCTGTGGCCCATGCTGCGAACTGCACCACCGGAGCCAGGGCAGCTGCGGATATCTGGAAGGAATACGACAAGATTGCCAAGAGTGCCGGCTGCGCTGTCGGTACGGCCGGGGCGGCGATCCTGAGTGCCGGCGCGACACTGCCGCAGTCTGCCCAGATCTATAAGCAGTGCTTCGAGCAAGCGGACAAGATCGACCAGACCAGCCGCAAGATGATCGCCCAGTGGAACAAGCTGAACAAGAATGGTTGGGGCACGATTGGTCCGCGGGAACTGCGCGTCGGCGGCAGCTATGAAGGCAATATCAAGTCCCAGTTCACGCGCATGTTCATCAGTTCGTCACCGATCGCCGAACCCTTCGTCAAGCTTCGTATCAAGAAACGGGACGAGCGCGCCAACAAGGGCAAAACCCGCGTGACGGTTTGCTCGTATCCGCCCGGAGGGCCTGGTCACGGTGTCGAGGGCAAGAAGATCTGGAGCTTTACCATTGCCCCCGGCCGGCAGAACCAGGGCAAGGTTTGGCAGCGCGCCTTTGCCATACCCGGTAATGTGCTGACGGTTGCCTTCAAGGGACAGAGCGCGGTCAAGGCGATGAAGTACAGACTGGAGGCCGACCGCATCGGGGCCGACCACACTGTATTGATTGCCAGCAGTGATGTTTCCGGATCAACTGGTTACGACCTGTCTGTCTCCGACTACCTGGAGCCTGTCGCCGGTACGATTGCGGGCTATTACGCCAGCGTCGATTCCAACGACAGTCGCTCGCGCAGACGTGCGCGCGGAACTGTCGGTAGCGGCAATGATGCCTACCGTGTTGTCGGCCGGGTGAATGACGTGCAGCTGGACGATCCAAATGCCGCCAATGTTCTGATCGATGGTAAGCCGCGTGGCAGTGGAGGCCAGCAGGACAATTCTGTCGGTCGTGTCTCGGGTGTTCCCAAGAAAAGCGAAGCTCAGCAGCCCACTGGAATGGCAGGTGGCTCGAGCCCCAATACCGACAGCGACCATTTTGCCGGCACTTGGGACAGCTCATACGGGGAACTGCAGCTGCATCGGATCGGCCGGTACCTGGTAGGTGACTACGCGAGCCAAGGAATCATCGCGGGCAAGGTGACTGATGGCTGCGTCGCGGGTGTCTTCACCAATGGTGGTCGGAACGGCGTGTTCCGCTGGAAGACTTCCGGAAACGGTCAATTCAATGGCCGCTGGGGTTGGAGCGGTCAAGGGCTGAGCGATTCCTGGAGTGGCCAGCGCACCGGACCGGCTCCGGACAGGCTGAACAATTTTGCGCGTGGACAAGGAACAACACAGACCATGCAGCAAGACAGAACGGTCTATGACGGCCAGTACAACAGCAATTACGGCCCCATCACGTTGCTCTCCCGTGATCTCTTCATGGTCGGCGATTACGCCGACAAAGGTATCATGGCCGGCATGTGGGATGGTAACGGCTTTGTTGGGCGCTTTACCAACGGTTCTCGGACCGGCTGGTTCGACCTCGAGTTCTTCTCCAAGACCGGCGATTTCCGCAAAGGCCAGTGGGGCTGGGTGGACAACGATAACAGTGGCAGCTGGACGTTGTCGCAAACCGCCAGTGGCACCTTGCCTGACTTCGGCTCGCTGCCTTCGAGTGTAAGCTGCCGCTAAAGATATCCTCCCGGTGCAGCTTCCCTGCACTGGGAGATATGGCTCCCACCCGGGGAACCCTCTCGGATGACGATCTTCATGGATCCAGCATGTCCCAAGAACCTGATTTCTGATGCTTCAATCGGACTCCTGCTCAGGGATCTGCATTCAAATAGCGGAGACTCCATCGAGGATCATCCGCTCTCAAAGCTGCTTGTAGAGGATGGTGGCGGGGTCCAGGCGGTCTTCGTGCGGGTCTCGGGCATAGGCGGGAATGGCGCCCAGGTCGATAAAGCCCAGTGAGAGGTAGAGTTGCTCGGCTGCGCTTCCGGTGGTGGTGTCCAGAGTGATCAGGCTGCGCCCCAGGCGGCGTGCCTGGGTTTCGGCTTCCTGCATCAACCGGCGGGCCGTGCCGCGTCCGCGATGGTCGGGGTGGACCATCAGCTTGGTGATTTCCGCTCTGTGAACCTGATTGGGTGGCATGTCGCAGTCCAACTGGACCGTACCGACCAGTTGCGCGGTGTCTGATGACCTATATGTCCTGGCGACAAACAGGAAGCGTTGTTGCGTGCCCAGGGCCGGCATGATCCGGTCGCGCCAGAAAGCGCACGCATCATCGACACTGAAAGGCAGGATGAAGTTGATGTTTGCACCGTCATGGACACAGGCATGCAGCAGCGTCGCCAGCTCCTGCAGGTTGTCTGCTAGCTCATCCTTCGTCAGGCGGTCCAGAGTCACGGAGGATGTTTCTTGCATGGTCGTACCCCTTATACCGTGAACAAGACATAGCGGGCCACGCTGTCCGGCCCCGTGTGAAACAGGCTGGGGCCTGACAGGCGATAGCGCAGGCAATCCCCGGCGCGTAGATGGTGGGTTTGATCATTGATCGTGATGTTCAGCGTGCCTTCGAGCAGTAAAAGGTGATGCTCGAGGCCTTCACGCGGAGGCCTGTCGTAGGCGATGCTTTGATTGGGCTGGATTTCCGCCTCGATGGCTTCACCGGCCAGCGGCTGGGCCGGCGGCGAGATTGTGCGTCTGGTAAAGCCTGAGTGTGGGTCGTTCCAGACTTTCTGCTGCGCGCGTTTGATCAAGGGAGTGTAGGCGTCGTCCTCGACCAGGTGGATCAGGCGCGACAGGGTCAGGCCGTAAACGGAACAGAGGCGCCCCAGAATATTGGCTGTCGGGCTGACCTCGCTGTTCTCGATTCGGGAAAGGGAGGCGCGACTGATACCGCTCTCTCGGGCCAATCGATCGAGCGACCAGTCATGTGCCAGACGCAGGCTCTTCAGGTGGGCAGCAAGGCGATCATCGATACATATCTCGCTCATATATGGAAATAATTCTCATATATGAGAATATGTCAAGATTTTCGAATACAATTGCCTGAATATGGTACTGCGTCAAAAACACAAGAAAAGCGCAGCCCGACAACCGAGCTGCGCTTTTCAAGAGAAATGTTCGAGCCTCTGGTAGAGGAGAGGCCTAGAAGCCCTCGCGTTCCATGCGCTTGCGGAGAAGCTTGCGATAGCGGCGCACGGCTTCGGCGCGCTCACGCTTGCGCTTCTCGGATGGCTTTTCGAAATGGCGACGCAATTTCATTTCACGGAAGACGCCTTCGCGCTGCAGCTTCTTCTTGAGTGCGCGCAGGGCCTGATCGACGTTGTTATCGCGGACGTGTACTTGCACGGAAGCTCGAACCTCCTGATCTCTTGAACAAAAACAACCGTTCCGCAACGCTCACCGTTGCGGAGCCGGTTCAATAGCACGGCTCGGTTCCTGTGAAAAGAACCTATCTGCCATCTGCAGACGCAATCTTTACGCCCGCAGACAATTCATACATACAACAGGTCATGGCTGTTCTCAAGATCCTGCGGATGGGACATCCGTTACTGGCACAGAAGGCGCAGGCCGTTCAGGACCTGCAAGCTGCCGAAGTGCAACGCCTGATCGCGGACATGAGGGATACCCTCCTGTGCGAGGGAGGCAGCGGGCTTGCGGCGCCCCAGGTTGGAACTACGCTGCGCCTAATTGTCTATCGCGTTCCAGGCCGTCATCTAAAAAAGGCCTCTCGGGGCGGTGGAGGCGATATGCGTGTTCTGGCCAACCCCTCGATCGAGCCCCTGGGGGACGAGAAGGAACCTGGATGGGAAGCCTGCCTATCACTGCCTGGCCTTGTGGGCGAGGTCTGGCGCTACAAACAGGTGTCCTGTCGCTATTATGATGAGTTGGGAAAGCTGCATACGCACCAAGCCGAGGGATTCGAAGCCCGAATCCTTCAGCATGAGTGCGACCATCTCGACGGCGTGCTCTATGCGCATCATATAGATACCATGAGGAAGCTCATCTATTCCTCGGAACTGCACCATCAGGGAGCGGACGCGTGAGTGAAGAAGCCAGGGATGAAAACGAGGCACTGGAAGCGTTGAGGGCGCAACTGCTTGAAGCGGCCCTGCCTCACGTGCCCTTTGACGGTTGGGGTGAAACGGCCCTGCTGGCCGCAGGGCGGGAGCTTGGCCTGGACACGGTTCTGGTCCTGAATGCTTTTCCCGATCCGGGAAGGGGCCTGATCGAGGCCTACAATCATCGAATCGACCTGGAAATGCTGGAGCGCTTCGATGAAGAGATACCCCGGGACTCCAAGGTCCGCGATAAGATAGCCGCCCTGGTGCGCCTGCGTCTTGAATTGCTGGAACAAGACAAGGAAGCCGTGCGTCGCGGTGCCGCGTTCCTGTCGCTGCCTTTCAATGCCGGCCTGGCTTCGCGCCTGCTTTGGCGGACCGTGGACATCATGTGGTATGCCGCCGGCGATACGGCCACGGATTACAACTACTACAGCAAGCGCGCGCTTCTGTACGGAGTCTATTCTTCAACCTTCCTATACTGGTTGAATGATCGTTCGGATAATCACGAAGCGACCTGGGCCTTCCTGGAACGGCGGATCGATGAAGTCCTGAAAGTCGGAGGCCGCATTGGCAAGACCATGTCGCGCTTCATGTCCTTGCCGGACCGAATGATGGGTAAGCAAAAGAGTGACAGCCTGACAGGCAGGCTGACGCGCCGCAAAGGACGTTTCACACCCCGCGGTTACTGACTGCTCTGCCCCAGAGACAGGCGGCCGTCAGGCCAGTTTGCCAAGCAGGCGGATGAACGCATCCTGTTCTTCCTTCTGTAAGGGGGACAGGACTTCGTGATTCACGCGAGAGGCGGCCTCGATCAGGCTTTCTGACAGTTCTCGGCCGCTACCTGTCAGTTCCAGAACCATCCGCCGCCGATCCAGAGGATCGGGTTTGCGATCTATGAAGCCCCGGGCTGCGAGGCGCTGGACCACCCCCTGTATGGTGGCGGGATCCATGGCCGTTTCACGGCCAAGCTGGTTCTGGGACAGCCGCTGTTTCTCGCGCAGCCGCGTCAGTGCAAAGTACTGCGCGGGCGTCAACTCGTATTGGGCCAGCTGCCCTTGGAAAAGCGAAGAGGCGCGCTGATGGGCGCGACGTAGAAGATGTGCAATCTGTTCGTCGAGCTGGAAGCCGTTCCCTTCAGCGCAAGGGGAACGGGATCTGTCTGTCATGACTTCGGGCATTCGGACCTCTGATTAAAGGTTGGCGATCATGCCCTCCGCCGAATTCTTGCCGCTTCTTCCGGCGGCCAGGTCAGCAACGATTTCAAGGCAGCATATGCGCTTCTGTCCCTTGCGTCCATGCTCCCTGAAAATTGGATCTGTAAATCGTGCAGGGCGGCCTTTCGCATGCTGCGGCCAGTCTTTGCTTGTCCTTGCGCCGCGCGTCTGCACACTGCTTGTCGGCAGCACGGTCGACTTTTCCTTTTTCAGGTTGTTTCAGATGAAGCCAAAAGTACTACAGATCAGACATATGCCGGGCGAGCGCAACGATCGGATCAGCGCCGATCTGCTGCGCCGCGGCTTCGAGCTGGATACGCGCTGGATTGCCGAGGGCCATGAACTGCCCAAGGAGACAGAGCCCTATGCGGCCACTGTGATCTATGGCGGTGCGCAGATGGTCGATCAGGTCAATGAACTGGATTATCTGGGCCGGGAAATCGATTGGATTCTGCGCTGGATGAAGACAGACAAGCCCATGCTGGGAATCTGTCTGGGGGCCCAGATGATTGCCCATGCTCTGGGGGGCAGGGTTGGACCGCATGCGGAGGAGAAGGCGGAGATCGGCTTTGTCCCGATCGAACCCACGGAAGCGGGACAAGATCTGATGCCCGAGGAGATGATGGTCTTCCACTGGCACCTCCAAGGCTTCGAGACACCACCGGGCAGTGAACAGCTGGCACGTGGCCCTGTGTTCGAGCATCAGGCCTTTCGCCATGGAGAATCTGTCTATGGCTTGCAGTTTCACCCCGAGGTGACGCGCGACATTCAGGCCCAGTGGCTCGAGGCCGGCGCGCACATGCTGGAAATACCGGGGGCCCAGTCACGCGAGGCACAGCTGGCTGCCACGGAACGCCACCTGGATCCGTTGGGGGAATGGCTGTGCGGGTTCCTGGATGTTTGGACCGGCCATCAGGCAGTTAAACCAGCGCGCCAGGTTTCATGAGGCAGCCCATGCCGTCGTTACGCCTTTTGCTTTTGGATTCCGGCGTCGGCGGCCTCTCTGTCCTGAAGGAGCTAAACAAGGCACTTCCCCAGGCTGAGGTCATCTATATGGCCGATACGGCCGCTTTTCCGCACAGCGACCAGAACGAGGCTACGCTGGCGGATCGAATGAAAGCCTTGATCGGTGGCTTCGCTGAAACCGGGCAACCCGACATGGTGGTCGTGACGGGAAGCACCGCCAGCAGTCTGGTGCTGGGAAGCCTGCAGGACCATTTTCCGTTTCCTTTGATCGGATGCCGCCCGGCTCTTGAGAGCGGCATCGAAATGACCGGTCGTTCGTGCGTCGGGCTGTTGGAAACAGAGGCCACGCTTGGACTACGAGCCCGCCGTGCGTGGATGGATCGGGTTGCGGCAAGCTGCAAGGTGGTACGTGTGGGGGCAAGGCATCTGGCCGCACTGGCCGAGCGCCGTTTTCGCGGTCTGCCCGTTGATCAGGCTGTCCTGGCCCAGGAAACCGGTGGGCTCTTTCTTGGAGAAGAGTCGCCGACTCCCGATACCGTGGTCCTGGGCTCTTCGCATTACTGGTTCCTTCTCGAGGAACTGCGCCGTCTGGGGCCACCGGGAACCCTGTGGCTGGAACCCGGTCTTGAACTGGCGCAGCGTGTTGTGGCGCAAGCCGGAACCATTGCGCTGCCGGAAAGGCGGCCGCCACTGAATGGTGGCAATCTGGCGGTCTTCTCACGGCTGTCGCCGCAGGATCGACGCAGCGTGGCGCGTGGTTGCGCGGCATTCGGACTGGAGCGTGTGTTCAGCCTAGACCCCCTGTCCAAAGACGGGCGCGCGCGGTTATCGGGCCTGCTATCGCAGGCGTAACGGATAACGCGTTGCGTCCAGGCAATCGCTGGGGCACCTTTCGAGCGGTTTCCACTGAGTGAGTAACTGGCGCGTGATCACTGTTCTGCCCTTCGTTCGTTCCTTTCACAGCGTTTGGCTTGTAACTGGACTTCTGTTGGCCCTGACAGCCTGTGCCGGGCCGAAACCGTCCCCAGAGCCGGCCCCTGAACGCTATCCACCGATCAGCTATCCCTATCAGGCCAAGGAACGCATTCTTTCGATTGCTTATCGTGAGTGGCTGGAGTTCCGGCGTCCGGTGCTGGATCAGACCGGGACAGAGGAACGGCAATTGCGTAAGGGCTACGAGGAGGGTGATCCCGAGGTCTTCCCACACCTTCAGGCCTATTGGAATGCGGTGCGCGCGGACTATGCAGGCTACGTCCGACAGCAGCGGGACCGCCACCGTGCCGGGGTGCGAACGGGTTTGTGGCAGGGTGAACCCTGGTCCGCCGCCTTCATTTCCTATGTCATGCGTTCGGCCGGGATCGACCTGGATGACTTTGAATGGGACGCAGGCCATCGCAACTACGTGGATGCTGCCATTCGCAGTGAACGACGCTACGGTCGGGACAGCGTGTTCCTGCCCCATGAAATCACCGATTACGCTCCGCGCGTAGGAGACCTTGTCTGTTCGGATCGCAGCCTGCCGGCGGAGCAGCGCATACGCAGCCTGGCTGAACGCGAGGCCGAGTTGGGCGGATCGCGTGGTATGCATTGCGATATCGTCGTGCAGACAGAACCTGGCAGGATTGCCGTGATCGGGGGAAATGTGCGCGATGCGGTCACACTGTCCTACCTACCCGTGAACGCCCGGGGGCAGCTTATCCCCTGGCAACCGGAGGATGGGCCGGAAATCCGGACCTTCTTCACTGTCCTGCAGACCAACATTCCCGATCCGCCAGGCGGCTTTCCCGTGCCGCGTGGCTTGCGCGAGGCCGAAAGGCTGTTACGCGATCAAGAAGGGAATACGGCATCTGGCTGAAACCGCTCCGTGGCGCAATTCGTGCGCTCGCTGTCGATCCTGGAACAGTGATCGGGCAGGGCGAACGCTAGCGTCCAGCGGAAAATTGCAAGAATCCGGAAGGGGATAGCCCAGATGCCGAAGAGTGATATCGAAATTGCCCGCGAAGCCTCGATCCGCCCGATTATCGAAGTGGGCGAGAAGCTGGGCATCCCGCAGGAGCAGGTGCTTCAGTACGGTCCCTACAAGGGCAAGGTGTCCTTCGACTTCATTCGTTCGATCCAGGACCGGCAAGACGGTCGCCTGATCCTTGTGACCGCCATAACCCCGACCCCGGCCGGTGAGGGCAAGACCACGACGACAGTCGGACTTGGCGATGGACTCAACAAGATCGGCAAGAACGCATCGATCTGTCTGCGCGAGCCTTCCATGGGTCCCTGCTTCGGCATGAAAGGGGGCGCAGCAGGGGGCGGTTACGCCCAGGTCGTGCCCATGGAGGATATCAACCTGCATTTCACGGGCGATTTCCATGCCATCGGAATAGCCCACAACCTGCTATCCGCCCTGATCGACAATCACATCTACTGGGGCAACGAACTTGGCATCGACAGCCGCCGGGTGGCCTGGCGGCGCGTGGTCGACATGAACGACCGCTCGCTGCGCCAGATCGTTTCTTCTCTGGGCGGTGTTGCCAATGGGTTCTCGCGTGAAGATGGCTTCGATATTGTGGTGGCTTCGGAGGTCATGGCCATCTTCTGCCTGGCCAGCGACCTGGAGGACCTGACCGAGCGTCTGGGCAAGATCGTGGTCGCCTATACCCGCGACAAGAAGCCGGTGCTGGCACGTGACCTGAAGGCCGAAGGCCCCATGGCCGTGCTGCTGCGCGATGCCATCGCCCCCAATCTGGTCCAGACGCTTGAGAACAACCCCGCCTTCATCCATGGCGGTCCCTTTGCCAACATTGCCCATGGCTGCAACTCGGTGATTGCCACCAGGACGGCGTTGAAGCTGTCCGATTACGTGGTCACCGAAGCCGGCTTCGGGGCCGATCTGGGGGCCGAGAAATTCTTCGACATCAAATGCCGCAAGGCCGGATTGAAACCCAATGCCGCCGTGATCGTGGCCACGGTCCGCGCCCTCAAGATGCATGGCGGTGTGGGCAAGGACGACCTGGGCAAGGAGAATGTCGAGGCGGTCAAGAAGGGGTGTTCGAACCTGGCCCGACACATCCGCAACGTGAAGGCCTTCGGCGTACCAGCTGTCGTGGCCATCAACCGTTTCATCACGGACACCGATGCCGAGGTCGAGGCCGTGCAGTCCGTGGCACAGGAACTGGGCTCGAAAGCCATTCTCTGCACGCACTGGGCCGAGGGCTCGGCAGGGACCGAGGAACTGGCACATCACGTCGTGGACCTGGTCGAAAGCGGCGTCGACCAGTTTGCACCTCTCTATGATGATGACATGCCCCTCTGGGACAAGATTCATACCATTGCGACGCACCTTTATGGGGCGCATGATATCCAGGCGGACAAGTCGGTGCGCAACCGAATCAAGGAACTGCAGGATACTGGCTACGGGCACCTGCCGATCTGCATGGCGAAGACGCAGTACTCCTTTTCCACGGATGCCAATCTGAAGGGTGCGCCTTCAGGACATTCCGTAACGGTTCGTGAGGTGCGCCTTTCGGCCGGGGCCGAGTTCGTCGTCGCCGTCTGCGGGGATATCATGACCATGCCGGGCCTGCCACGCGTGCCGGCGGCCAATAACATAAAGCTTGATTCGGAAGGCCGGATCGAAGGGCTTTTCTGACCCCTTTGCGTGCCTGCCTGATCGGCGCTGGCCGTCGATCAGGCATTGCGTCCGCAACAGCTTGCGTGTATTTGATATGTATGGTCAAGAAGGGGGCTTCTATGATAGGACATATCAAAGCTGTAGCCTGCGCGGTCATCGGGGGTGCCTGGCTTGCTTTGGCTTCGGTTGCGACAGCCGAGGACGCAACCCAGACAGCAGCCAAGACCGATGGAACGGGCCTGGAAGTCCACGCCGTCATCATGGAAGGCGCCGGTGCGATATCCAAGGATGTTTCCTTCAGCCTGCACAGCGCCACCAGGAGCGGAAATCGCAAGCTGGAAGCTTCTGGCACGGGTGGCCAGGCCGTTCTTGAAGCACCGCCGGGCGATTACATCCTGACGACGGTTTACGGTGCCACCACGCGAAAGCAGAATGTGCGTATCGACGAGGATGGATCGCACCATGTCGTCAACCTGGACGCCGGTGAGATCACCCTGGATGTAATTCGCGGCGTTGGTGAGCCTTCGGTCACCAAGCCGATCGAATGGAAGATCATGACGTACGGCAAGAACAGCAACGGGAATCGAAAGGTTCTCTATGAGGAAACGGCCGTCAAACCCTTCCTCGTATTGCCGGAAGGCTGGTACGTCGTACATGCCATCAATGAAGGCGAATTGATCAAGCATACCATCGAGGTGACGAGTGGTGTGCGTTATGATTACACCCTTGTACACTACTAGGCGGCCGGCCTGATTTCGTTCAGGCCAAGAGAAGAATTGATCGAGGGCTCATTCCTGAATTCGGGATGGGCCCTTTGTTTTGCGCAACTTACGGCGTACCATTTTTGACCCAGCCGATTTTCTTGATTCCCCAGAAAAAACGAACCACTTGCCCTAAAATCGAACCCATTAAAATTCATCAATTCACATGGGGTAAAGAGCAATGCTTGAATGGGCTATAGTTTTCTTCGTTGTCGCCATCATTGCCGCTGTTTTTGGTTTTGGTGGAATTGCAAGTGCGGCAGCCGGGATTGCCAAAATACTCTTCTTCATCTTCCTGGTGCTTTTCCTGATTGCCGTTATCAGCGGGTTGGCCGGTGCTGCGGTTGTCATCCCCTGACAGTGAGGGCAGGCTAGGACTGGCGAAGTCGGGATAGCATTCCCACATCATAAGGGTTGCAAGGCGCAGACTCATAAAACGGAAAGGATATAACCGTGGCAAATCAAAGCGTGGACAAGGAAACCGAGAACCTGAAATCGGAATTGGACAATCTTCGCAAGGACCTCGGGAAGTTGAGTGAACAGGTCAGCAAGACGGCTGGCGCTGGGGCCCGCGCTGCTTCGGATGAAACGCGCGCGGAGATCAACCGCCTGCGCGGTGAGTTGAATCGCCTGGCCGGTTACGCATCCGACCACGGCAAGGCCGGCGTTGACACGGTTCACCAGCAGGTGGAGCGCCATCCCTTGGCAAGCCTCGCGACGGCCTTTGGCGTCGGTTTCGTGCTTGGCAAGCTCCTGGATCGTCGCTGAGCGCTTTTTCCGAGTTCGGCCATCCAAGGCCATGTAAGGCAGGGGGTGCTCAATTGATCGAAGAGCTACGCAGTCTAGCGGCGCGTTTCGCGGCCGCACTCTTCCTGATGAGTCTTGCGGTCCTGGCCTTGCTGGGCGCCGCGATATGGGGGGCATTCGCCCTCTATCTCCGCTTGGAAGAGATCATGGATGCTGCGTCCGCGGCAGCTATCACGGGAGGCGTGGTGCTTCTCGTAGCAGCTGTCCTGGCGGGTATTGCCTGCCTTGTCCTGCGAAAATCCGGCTCGTCCGGCCCCAAGCAACCTGCCGTGGATCCGGCAAGTGGCCTTCCTCTTGGCAAGAACTCACCTCTGAAGGACCTCCCATTGCCAGGCCGACCCTGGGAAAGGGTCTATGCCGGTCTGATTGCCGGTTTCTGTCTGGGCGCTTCGCCTGAATTGAGGCGCTCGCTCAGCAAGATCATAGAGGATTATACCCGGCCTCCCCCTTCCTGAAGTGGAGACTGGAAGATCAGAATTGAAAAACGGCGCGCCTTCCTGGCGCGCCGTTTTTCGGGTCAGGCCTGACCGACCCAGCGGTTCCGCCGTTCAGGCGGCACGCATCTTGTCGAGAAAACTCTGAACTTCTTCTCTCAGCCTGTTCGTTTGTTCCGTCAGGCCTTCGGTCGACTGGAGAACATCGTTGCCCATTCGTCCTGTCTTGTCGGCGGCGTCCTGAACCTGCGCGATCACTGAATCCACCTGCTGGGTTCCGCTGGCCGCCTCGTTGACGCTGCGTGAGATCTCGCTTGTGGCCGCAGACTGTTCCTCAGCGGCCGAAGCGATCGAGGATATCATCTCGTCAATGCCGGTGATGCTTTCGCTGATCTTGCGGATGGCGTCGACGGCTTCCGTCGTGACACCCTGCATGTCCGAGATCTGCTGAGAAATCTCCTCGGTCGCCTTGGCGGTCTGGTTGGCCAGGTTCTTCACTTCACTTGCCACCACGGCAAAGCCCTTGCCGGCCTCGCCGGCCCGCGCCGCCTCGATGGTGGCGTTCAGCGCCAGCAGGTTCGTCTGCTCGGCAATGTCCTGGATCAGCTTCACAACGTCGCCGATCTTCTCGGCTGCTGCGGACAGACTGGTCACGGTCGAGTTGGTCTGTTCCGCTTCTGTTACCGCTTCGCGCGCCATGCGGTTGGAGGATTCCAACTGCTGATTGATTTCCTGGATTGAGCTTGAAAGCTCATCCGCTGCCGAGGCGACAGTCTGTACACTGGTGCTGGCCTGACGTGAGGCTGAGCTGACGGATAGAGCCTGACTGTTGGTGTCTTCGGCAATCTGTGAGAGTGTTTGTGCACTTTCGTGCATGCGTGACGCATCGGAGGCAATGGAACTGCCCAGTGTTCCAACACTGCCTTCCAAGCCTTGAGCGAGCTCTTCCAGAGTCTCCTGCTTTTCTTTCTTCAACACTTCTGAATAAACAGAAATGGCAAGGTCCATATCCAGCAGGGCCGCCTTGTTGATGGCCTGCAGGGCGGCACTGCGCAGCGCGCTCATCTGTTTTGCCTGCCAGCGGCCGTTGTAGTGTTCGCTCAGCACCTCGAGGAAGCGGTTGGTGAGAAAGCTGTAGCCACCAATGTACAAGGAAGGCGTCAGGCCGATGCGAGCGTGGGCCGCGCCAATTCGGCGCGCGGATTCATAGTAATCCTGATTGAAATTGGCGGAGAGAATCTGGTGCCAGTGCTTGACCTGCAGCTCACGTGCACGTTTGCGCGCCTCATCTGAGGCAAACAGACGATTGGTTTCCTCGTAGTTTGCCAGATGGCCGTAAAAAGCTTCCATGATACGCGGCAACTCCGCCTCGATGACGGGCTTGATACGACGCAGAGATGATATGGCGTCCTGGTCGAGCTGGAAAAAGTCGAGGCGTCTTTCTAGGGACAAGTCGTCCGACATGCAGCGAAGCTCCTGGATAAAGTTTTCTGATAGCCGTTAGTTGGCATGCACTTGCTGCCGGACAATACGGGAAAGGTGTTAAGAGAGCCTTTATGGCTCAGGCATGATTCGGCCAGCTTAGCATCGCTCCTCCGCTGCACGCTCTGCTCACGGCATTGCCACAAAGACTTGCGATTGTCTGCGGTCCGAGGACGCGGTAAGCCTGTGCTATCTGCGATACCGGAGTTGCACGACAGGAATGTGGAGATGAGCGGGGGAGCTACCCTGAATGTGGTGATACTGGCGGCCGGTCAGGGAACGCGCATGCGTTCTGCCAAGCCCAAGGTGCTGCACGAAGTTGCGGGCCTGGCGATGGTGCAGCATGTCCTGAACGCGGCCGAGGCACTTGAGCCCAGTCGCGTTGTGGTGGTGGTGGGCCCTGACATGCCGCAGCTTGCCGAGGCCGTTGCACCCTGGCCTGTCGCCGTGCAGCAGCAGCGCTTGGGCACCGCGGATGCCGTTCGCGCGGCGGCACCGCTTCTTGAGGGTGTGGACGAGACGGGGGACCTTCTGATTCTCTATGGGGACGGGCCCTTGATTACGGCCGAAACGCTTCGGGCGCTCCAGGAGCAGAAGAAGTCAAGCGGGGCCGATCTTGTCTGGCTGGGCTTCAAGCCTCCCGATCCGACGGGCTATGGCCGCCTGTTGCTGGCTGAGGACGGGACGCTTGAAGGTATCGTCGAGGAAAAGGATGCCACGGCCGAACAGAAGCGCATCAGCTCGTGTTGGGCCGGATACCTGCTGGGCAATGCCCGGGTCATGCTCGATCTGCTCGAGGCGGTCGACAACGACAATGCCAAGAGGGAATACTATCTGACAGATCTCGTGCGGCTTGGGCGGGCGACAGGTAAGGTTTCCCGCATCAGTGAATGTGGGGTGGATGAGGTTACCGGCGTCAATTCCCGCAGCGAACTGGCCCAGGCCGAACGACTGATGCAGGAGCGCCTGCGCCGCCGGGCTATGGAGCAGGGCGTGACCCTCATCGATCCGGATACGGTCTGGCTGTCGCATGATACCCAGCTTGCTGCCGATGTGGTTATCCATCCCAACGTCGTTTTCGGCCCTGGGGTCCGTGTGGCCGAGGGGGCCGAGATCCTGAGTTTCTCTCATCTGGAAGGCGCGAAAGTTGCCAAGGACGCGCGTATCGGCCCCTATGCGCGGTTGCGCCCCGGCAGTCACATCGGTGAAAAGGCGCGCGTGGGCAACTTCGTGGAGATCAAGGCCTCTCGGCTAGAGGCCGGGGCCAAGGCCAATCACCTGAGCTATATTGGTGATGCCACAGTCGGTGAAGGCGCGAACATCGGGGCCGGTACCATTACCTGCAACTACGATGGCTATGGCAAGCATCACAGCGATATCGGGGCCGGTGCTTTCATCGGCTCGAACACGGCTCTGGTCGCGCCCGTGCGTATCGGGGCGAATGCAATCGTGGGCGCCGGCTCGACCATAACGAGGGATGTTCCCGATGACGCCCTTGGCCTTACACGTGCAGAACAGTCAGTGCGCCCCGATGCAGCCGCCCGCTTTCGGGCGCAGCGCAAGAAAAGCAAGGAGAAATCCTGATGTGCGGTATTATTGGTATCCTGGGCCAGAAAGCGGTCACGCCTCTTCTTGTGGATGGCCTTAAGCGCTTGGAGTACCGCGGCTATGATTCGGCCGGCATCGCCACGCTGCGCAACGGCCAGATCGACCGCAGACGGGCCGAGGGGAAGATCGTCAACCTTGAAGCCGTGATCGAGAGAGAGCCGCTGGAGGGGACCGTGGGCATCGGGCATACTCGCTGGGCCACCCATGGACGTCCCACCGAGGTGAACGCCCACCCCCATGCCAACAGTGAAGTGGCCGTGGTACACAACGGCATCATCGAGAACTTCCGCGCGCTCAGGAAGGAATTGGAGGCGGCCGGCCACAGCTTCGAAACCGAAACCGATACCGAAGTGATCGTCCATCTGATCACGGATTACCTGAGAAGCCAGAAAAGCCCCGAGGAAGCCGTGGCAGCAACCCTGAAACGGCTGCATGGCGCCTTCGCGGTGGCCATCGTCTTCGCGGGCCGGCACGACCTGATGATCGGGGCCCGGCGCGGCAGCCCCCTGGCGTTGGGCTATGGCAATGGCGAGCTCTACCTGGGCTCGGATTCCCTGGCGCTGGCGCCGCTGACGGACCAGATCTGCTTCCTGGAGGAAGGGGACTGGGTCGTCCTGAAAGGCGGGGAGGCCCGCATCTTCGACCAGGACGATTCCCCGGTTGAGCGCCCTGTGACACGCACGGTCATGTCCGGCGCCATGATCGGTAAGGGCTCGTACCGGCACTTCATGCAGAAGGAAATCTTCGAGCAGCCGGTTGTCATAGGGGACACGCTGCAAAGCTATGTGGATCCCTTGAGTCGCCGGGTCACCCTGCCGGAGTTGCCCTTTGACTTTGCCCGGATTCCCCGCCTGACGGCCAGTGCCTGCGGAACCGCATTCTATGCGGGCATGGTCGGCAGGTACTGGTTCGAACAGGTCGCGCGCCTGCCCATGGATATCGATATTGCAAGCGAGTTCCGTTATCGCGAGGCGCCGCTGCCCGAGAACGGCGCCGCACTTTTCATCTCCCAGTCAGGCGAGACCATCGATACCCTCTCGGCCCTGCGCTACACGCGCACCCAGAAGCAGCATATCCTGTCCATCGTCAATCAGCAGGAAAGTGCAATTGCACGGGAATCCGACGCGGTCATGAAGACCCTGGCCGGACCCGAGATCGGGGTGGCCTCGACCAAGGCCTTTACCACGCAGCTTGTGGTCCTGGCCTGCCTGGCCCTGGCCGCCGGGCGCGCGCGGGGCTGCCTGTCGGCCGAGGCGGAGGCCGAGTTGACCTCGGCGCTCATCGAGGTGCCGGCGCAGGCTTCCTATTTCCTGGAACGTGAAGCCCAGCTGATCGACATTGCGAACGAGATGGCCGAGGCCAGCGATATTCTCTATATGGGCCGCGGCAGCATGTATCCTCTGGCGCTCGAAGGAGCGCTGAAGTTCAAGGAGATCAGTTACCTGCATGCCGAGGGCTATGCTGCCGGCGAATTGAAGCACGGGGCCATGGCGCTGATCGACGAGCATGTCCCCATCGTGGTCTGTGCGTCGAGCGGACCCCTGTTCGACAAAACGGCCGGCAACATCCAGGAGGTGATTGCCCGCGGCGGGCGCGTGGTTCTGATTTCTGACGAGCAGGGCATCGACGCCATCGGCGAAGGCGTGACCCATGCGGTTCAGGTGCCGGAGGTGTCGCCCTTCGTGGCCCCGATCCTCTATGCCCTGCCGCTGCAGCTGCTGGCCTATCACACGGCCGTCATCAAGGGCACGGACGTGGACCAGCCGCGTAACCTGGCCAAGAGTGTGACGGTGGAATGAGGTCGGGTTACAGGTGTGGGCATTGCTGCCTGGCAGCAACGTGGTAAAACCACCTCCGAATATTGAGTGCCGACTATCCGGAGAATACAGATGTCCGCTGGCGAAGAAACGCGTATCGAAACCGATTCCATGGGTGAGCTGGCCGTTCCGGCCGACCGCTACTGGGGAGCGCAGACGCAGCGTTCGCTCCAGAATTTCCGTATCGGAGGTGAGAGGATGCCCGAAGGTGTCGTGCGCGCCTTCGGAATCCAGAAGCTGGCCGCAGCCCGCACCAACATGAAGCTGGGGGTGATGGATGCTAAGATCGGCGAGGCGCTCTGCCAGGCGGCGGAGGAGGTTGCAGCCGGCAAGCTGATGGATCACTTCCCGCTGGTGGTCTGGCAGACCGGGTCGGGTACCCAGACCAACATGAACAGCAACGAGGTGATCGCAGGCCGCGCCAACGAGATCCTGACCGGCAAGCGTGGCGGCAAGGAACCTGTGCATCCCAACGACCATGTGAACATGGGGCAGTCTTCCAACGACTCCTTCCCGACGGTCATGCACATTGCCGGCGTCATGGCGTTGGTCGACACGACCCTGCCCAAGCTGCGCCGCCTGCAGGAGGGCCTGGAAGCCAAGTCGAAGGCCTTTGATCAGGTTATCAAGATCGGCCGTACGCACCTGATGGATGCAACACCGCTGACCCTGGGCCAGGAGTTTTCCGGCTATGCACAGCAGGTGAAGTACACCATCGCGCGTATCGAGGGCACGCTGGATCGCTTACTGGAACTGGCGCAAGGCGGCACGGCCGTTGGCACCGGCCTGAACTCCATCGAAGGCTTTGCTGAATCATTCGCTTCAGAAGTGGCTTCGATCACGGGGCAGCCTTTCGTCACGGCGGCCAACAAGTTCGAGGCTCTGGCCGCTCATGACGCCGTGGTCGAGGCGTCCGGAGCGCTCAACTCGGCAGCTGTCTCGCTGATGAAGATCGCCAACGACATTCGCATGCTGGGCTCGGGCCCACGCTGCGGGTTTGCCGAATTGCTGCTGCCGGCCAACGAGCCTGGCTCCTCCATTATGCCGGGCAAGGTCAACCCCACCCAGGCCGAGGCGCTCACCATGGTCTGTGCCCAGGTGATGGGCAACCACACCACGGCCAGCGTGGCGGGGTCGAACGGCCACTTCGAATTGAACGTCTTCAAGCCGGTCCTGATCTACAGCCTGCTTCAATCGGCACAGCTGATCGGAGACGGCGCCGAATCCTTCCTGGACAACTGCATTGCCGGCATCGAGGCGGACGAAAAGCGCATCGAGGACCTGATGTACCAGTCCCTGATGCTGGTGACGGCCTTGAATCCGCACATCGGTTACGACAATGCCGCCAAGGTGGCCAAGAAGGCCTATGCCGAGAACAAGACTCTAAAGGACGCCACTGTCGAACTGGACATGCTGACGGCCGAGCAGTTCGACGAATGGGTGCGACCCGAGAACATGATCGGCCCCCGCCAAGCCTGATCCGGACGTTCCCAGATCTGGCCAGACGCTCCATGAGGCGTACAGATGTGAGACGCACGGATGGATGAAGACGGTGGCATTCGGAAGCGTTCGGTGACCTTGGCGGGTCACCGGACCTCCATCTCGCTCGAGGAGATCTTCTGGCGTCAACTCAAACAGGCGGCGGAAGACGAGGGAGTTTCTCTGGCGGCATTGGTGGCGCGTATAGACCTGCAGCGCCTGGAGGGGGAACAAGCCGAGTCCAATGCCGATGCATCACGCCGGCCGGCCGTTGGCCTGTCGTCTGCCCTGCGGGTTTACGTGGTCCAGCGGCTCTGCCGGCAAATGAGGGAGAGGACCGGCGAGGGGACGTGAAGGCGCATCACTGCGTTGCGTTAGCAGCCTCGTTCTGAATCGTATTACCTCTGAGATTCTGCCCGAACCTCTCCCAACTGTGGTCAGGTGCACCTAGCGGGCCGGTGATCTCCAGCTCTGAGGCGGGTGTATCCTCACCTTTCTCATAGAGTTGGGCCAGCGCCTGTATCCGGCGGCGTGGGAGGTCGGCCAGCAGGCCACTCAACGCAAGGCGTCGCCGTGGTCCCTGGAATTGTAGATTGTCACTGGTCAGGCGGCCTGATTCGATGCGGATCTGACCGTCCACTGAAGCCGGCAGTTCCACGAGACGGAACAGACGTTCCATCCCGCCTGCTTGCCCTTCAGGTTCGGGGTCCGTGCCATTATTTTGCGACTTATCCTGTGGCAGGCGACCGGAGAGCTCCATTTCCCCCGAAAGGTTACGCACCATGCGAGAGATGGATTCCCCCTCCGTTGTCAGGGACAGGGGCAGGTCGAATGTGCCGTCGGCGGGAAAGCTGCCCAGCAGGGCCTTGGCGAAATACCCCATCGGCATATCCTTGAGCGCGCCATTCAAGCTGGCCTGATAGCTGCCGATGGCGTCGCCTATCAGGCTGCCATTTGCCGCGAAGGTTCCGCCCAGTACGCGGCCTCCCAGGGCCTCGACCTGCAGTTCGCTGTCCTCCAGAGCCATTGAAAGGGTCAGGTTTTCAAGAGACTCCCAAGCCGTGTCCAGGTGATCCAGGGACAGATCGAGGCGCCCTTGGAGTGCCCTCGTGAAAGTCAGGGGCAAGGGGCGCTCGTAGGTGTCATTCCCGGAAGGCAGGAAGGCGCCCAGATCTCCCAGGGAAAGTCGTTGTCCCCGCACTTCGAGGTTCATCTCGGGGCGCCGGCGAGAGAAGATCCATTCGCCTGCCAGATCCAGCGGATCTCCAGCCAGGGAGAGTTGGCCTTCCGGTAGCTCGATGGCACGTGGCGAGGCCGTGGCCTGACCACTTGCCAGCAGTGACGGCAAGTTCTTGTCTGGCTGGCCCAGCAGTCCTGGCAGGACTGCTGACTCCTGTGGGTGCTGGAAGTCGAACCGAAACTCGGTTACCGGGTAGCCGATATCGAGATCCTCGGTCGTGCCTTCCAATTCCAGTTGCGCTCCGGCGCTTTCCAGTCGCGTGTCGTATGCCCAGGTCCCCTGGTTGAGAGAAAAGTCACTGGTGGCATGCAGTTCAGGCAGGCGGCGCAGGACATCGTCCTCTGACAGGTCCAGCCAATCGCCAAGCTGTGGTCCCGAGAGCCCGTCCAGGTCCAGCTTGCCATTGGACAGCCCCATGCCGGTTTCGTCCTTAGTCACCAGTCCTGCCAGGAAAAGCGAGGCATTTGCCAGATCCATGTCGCTGTTGACGGAAAGGGAATTCAGTGGGCCGTCAAGTATCCCGCTGGCATGAACAGGCCCCAGCCTCTGGAAATAGGCTGTGAAGGGCAGGTCCATTCGGCCGGCAAAGCGTCCAGGGTTCTGCAAGGTCAGATCAAACTGCATGCCGATCAGCTGGGGCGTGGACTCCAGCCTGTCCATACGGCCCGACAAGCTGGCTTCCAGGCTGTTGAGGTTGCCAACCTCAAGTCTGTCGAGGGTCAACTCACCCCCTTGGAGGCGACCGCTGAGTTGCAGTCCGGATAGCCGTTGGCCCAAATAGGTCAGGCGCTGTGCCTTCAGATCAAGATTGGCGTCGAAGCGCGTGAGCATTTGTCCGAGCGAAGACAGCTCCTCCAGCGCGCCACGGTTTGTATCACCTTCGCGATCCGGAGACCCATTGCGGGACAGGTAGCCATCAAGGTTCAGGCGGTCGACTTCCAGACCCAACCCCAGACCGAGGCGTTCCCGCAGGGCAATGGCAACACCACCCGTAAAACTGCTGACATCCAGATCAAGTTCCAGATCGGTCAATTGAAGCAGATCATTGCTGTATTGGAAGCCAGAGTTCAGCTTGGCGTGGCGCAGGCGTTCCCCAGGCACGGAATCGGTATCCAGTGACAGCCAGTTCAGGAACTGGCGCAGATTGCCGGTCTCCCCCTGGATGTTCCCATCAAATCCCACGCCCTGTTCGCCGGGGGCCAGCGTACCGCTCAAGTGAAGGCGGGTGCCTCCCGGAGCCGAGGCCTGCAAGCGCTCGACCAGGGCGGAACCGGGGGCCAGCGTTGCGTCCAAACGCAGATCCTGGACCAGATCATCCCTCATGCCGAGACTGTCCAGATTGATGCGAACCCGCCCGTCAATGTTCCGTTCCAGGAGTCCAGCCAGCAGTTCCCGCCCGCGCCCCTCAAGCCTTTCCTGCCAGGCCGGAAACTCTATGCGCCGGATGTCCAGCTGCAGGTCTACGGCAGGAATTGCTGAAAACCGGATCTGTGCCTGGCCCGTGGCATCCACGCCTGCCAGGCGCAGGCGCCCGTCCGTCACCTCCATCTCGACGAAATCGCTTTCGATCCTGCTTTCCAGATTAAATGGTAAGTCGGCGCTGCTGTCCGGAGGCGCACTTCCAAGCAAGCCTTCCAGGCTGTTGCCCTGCAGGTTCAGTTGCGCGGACAGGCGTGTCTCGTTGTCGGCAAAGGTGGCATTGCCGCGAAGGCGTCCCTCGGATTCTCCAAGCCCGGCACTGGACCAGGACAGATCAAAGGCGCGTTGCTGTCCCGTGCTGGCTGCGCCGATTGCAAGAGATGCCTGGTGGCTGTGCTCTTGCCAGCGGCCTTCGCCCTCGAAGCGCAAAGGTGTGCCGCCTTCCGGAACGCGTGTCGTCATGTGGATTTGGTCGGCCAGTATGTATGGTTCTTCCTCGGAACCCACCAGCAGGATTTCGCCTTGCGATATCTCGAGCTGGAGCGGAGCCAGGCTTTCAAGCTTGTTCAGCCAGGTTTCGGTGTTGGCCAGATCCTGCCCGACTTTACCGGTTTCGGGTGAGACCAGGATCAGGCGCGGCTGGCTGAGGGAGGCCCGTTCCAGACCGGATTCACCGGATATCAGGGCCGTCAGCGAGATGTCCAGCTGGGCGCTGGGAATGTCCATGCGTGGGTGACTTTCCGGGCCGCCCTGGGTTGGATCGATTCGCACATCTGCCAGCTGCAGGCTAGGCCTTGGCAGCAACGAGAAGGAAACGTCCCCGGATATGGTGACGCCTGCATCCAAGTTCTCTGCCAGCTCGGCCGCGATGGCCTGCTTGCGCGCCTCTTCATCAATCACGAAAGGTGCCGCTACGGCGCCCGCCAGCACAAGGCCGCCGATGACCGCAAGACACCACAAGACAGTCTTCAAGTTCCTATTCCCGTAATCCCCCTCAGCCCCGTCAACCGGGCCCCCAATGCGGCACAGGGTAGTGTTTCCCCCTGTTCGAGGCAAACGCAAGCATGCGTGAAGCCTGTCCTTTTCAGTCTGGAAGCTTTTGCTTAAGAAATTGCTGCGGCGTTTTGGAAAGGGGAGCTCAGAATGAATAAATTGGCTGAGAGGATCAGGCTGGATGTACTGACAGGTGATGACCTTGAACGGCATCTCTGGGATCTGGCCCAGTTGCGGATCGAGGTTTTCCGCGAATACCCCTATCTATACATCGGTTCGATGGAGTACGAGGCTCGCTACTTGCGCGCCTATCAGGAGGCCGAGGAAAGCGTCATCATCGGTGCCTTCGATGGCGAACGTCTGATTGGCGCGGCCACAGGCTTGCCCCTTTTGGAGGAGCCGCCAACCATGACCGAACCGTTCCGGGCAAAGGGACTCGAGCCGGAGCAGTTCTTCTATTTCGGAGAATCCGTCCTTCAGGAGAGTTATCGGGGCCTGGGAATCGGGGTGCGCTTCTTCCATGAGCGGGAAGCCTATGCCCGCTCGCTGAACCGTTTTGCGTACTGCTGCTTCTGCGCGGTCGAGCGGCCCGCGGATGATCCACGCCGTCCAGCGGATTATCGATCCCTGGACGGCTTCTGGAACAATCGGGGGTATCGGAAAGTCGAAGATATGACCGTCAGCCTGTCCTGGCAGGACGCGGATGAAGCCGCGGAAAGCCTGAAGCCCATGAGTGTGTGGATGAAGGCGCTTTAGCAACCCGCTCCAGCGGGTTTTCTCAAGGGTGCCGGTTCAGACTGTCTGGCACACCCACAAGATCGGCCAGGCGGTGACCTTCACGCAGCAGCAGGGACAGGTTGGAATCCCGTACCGTGGGCAGCAGGTAGCGCGCCTTGCGGATGCGGTCATAATCCAGATTGGCCGTGATCATCTCTTCGCCGTTACCCGCCTGGGCCAGGATTCGCCCGAAAGGGTCGATGATGCGTGAGCCACCCCAGAAGCTGAGCTTGCCTTCCCGGCCCACGCGATTGGTCATGACCAGCGGCATACCATAGGTCATGCCATAGAAGCGGGCGGCAATATCCCAACCCGCAGGATTGTCGAAATCGCCGCCAACGGCTTCCACGGCCGATGATATGGGGGCGAACATCACCGTAGCTCCATGCAGGGCGGCCAGGTGCACAAGGGGCGGATTCCAGAGGTCGGCGCAGATCAGGATCGAGCCGCGCCATTTGGCATCGCTGTGATGTGCCGGGAAGGTATCCACATAGCGTCCCGGCGCAAAATGCTTCCCGTCCTCCAGGTTGCCGTAGGTCGCCAGATTGACCTTTCGGTGCAGGAACAGTCGCTTGCCCTGACGTACAGCTATGGATGAGTTATAGAACTGGGCCGCCGGGCCTTCCTCGATCAAACCGAATACGGTGCACATCTCGCCACTGGCATCGGCCAGTTTCTGGACGATTTCATCCTCGCGATGTCGGGAGACATCCAGGGTTTCCGTCCCGGCAGAGTGGCCTGTGAGGGACATTTCAGGGAACAGCAGGACGTCGTTTCCCTCCGCTCGCGCCTTGTGAATGTACTCCAGATGCTTGTCCAGATTGACGGAGGGGTCTCCGGGGATGCTCTCTGTCTGTGCGGCAGCCACTTTCAGGTTCATGGCACCTATCTCCTGCGCCGGCTTGGGGGGTTAAATAAAAACGCCGGGCACCGGCAAAAGCCGGGCCCGGCGTGTGGGGAGGAGGGCCCGATTCAGATCAGGCCTTCTTCCTTCAGGTAGCTTTCGGAGACGTCCTCGATTGTTTCACGCTCCACATCAACGCGTGCGTTGAGGCTCTGCATGACATCGTCGGTCAGCTTGCCCGAAAGTTCGTTCAGGATGCCCTCCAATTCGGGGTTGGCGTCCAGCGTTTCCGTTCGGATGACCGGGGTCAGGGCATAGTCCGGGAAGAAATCCTTGTCATCTTCCAGCACCACGAAGTCGAAGGCGGCAATTCGACCATCCGTGGCGAAGACCAGTCCAACCTCGACCTGTTCTTCGTTGAGCGCCTGATAGGTCAGGCCGGATTCCATGGTCTTCAGGTTTCCGCGTGGATAGTTGAAGTCATATTCCTCCTGAAGTCCTATCAGGCCATCCGGACGCCGCGGGAACTCGGCGTTGACGGCGAAGTCCAGTTCCGCTCCGTCATTGATCTTTGCGGCCAGATCACTGATCGAGGATATGCCGCGTTCTTCGGCATCGGCCTCGCGCATGGCCAGGGCATAGGTATTGTTGGCGTCCGAGGGCTGCAGCCAGGTCAGGCCCTGTTCGGCATCCAGCTCCGAGACGCGCTCATAGGTTTCCTCTGGGCTCAGGCGCTCCTCGACACCGTTGTAGGTGATCAGGGACGTGCCCGTGTATTCCCAGTAAAGGTCGATCTGACCGTTTTCCTGCGCGGAGCGCAGGGCCGTACTGCCCAGCCCGTCGCGCTTGTCGACGTCATAACCATTGGCTTCCAGCAGCTGTGTGGTCATCTCAGCCATTAACAGCTGTTCGGTGAAGTTCTTTCCGCCGACCACGATCTCCTGGGCCTGAGCGGCCAGGGGCAGGGCAGTGACGGCGCCGGCCAGAGCCAGGCCCTTGATTAGATTGCGAAACATCTCTGTTCTCCTTTGGTTTTGTGGTTCGGGCCGCCCCCGGATCTAAGAGACCGACCTTTATTGCTACTCCGCCCGCAGCTTGCTCCACAGGCGGTCAACGCAAGGGATTCACACCGCGTGGAATGGCCCAGAGCTGTATCTGGGACACGATGAAATCCACGACGACAGCCAGGAACGCAGTTGCCACCGCGCCGGCCAGCATCATCCCGGTATCGTTCAGGGCAATGCCCGTGAAGATCAGCTCTCCAAGACCTCCGCCGCCGATCAGGAAGGCCAGCGGTACGGTGCCCACATTGATCGCCAAGGCTGTGCGGATACCGGCAAAGATCACGAAGAGCGCGTTGGGCAGCTCGACCTTGAAGAGGATGCGCGCGGGGCCCATGCCGACGCCCCGGGCTGCCTCGATCAGCGCGGGCTGCACGCCCTTCAGGCCGATATAGGTGTTGCGTACGATCGGCAGCAAGGAAACGAGCCAGAGTCCGAAGATCGACGGTGTTGTCCCGATTCCCAGAAAGCTCATGGACAGGGCCAGGACTGCCAGGGTGGGAATCGTCGCGCCGATGTTCAGGCCCTGCATCAGCGTTTCGGAGATGTGGCGCATTGAAGGGCGGGAAAGCCAAATGCCAAGCGGCACGCCGGTCAAGACTGCTAGGCCACCGGATATGAGCACCAGTGTGATATGCTGTCCGGTCAGGTACTCGATGTCCGGCCAGTACAGCATGATGTCCTGAAGCCATCCGGTTTCGGAGACGATCAGCCCCAGGGCAAAGGCCAGCACGAGCAGCAGTCTTCGCCCGATCTTCCCGACCCAGGCGCCAGTCTTGCTGCCTATGGTGTTGGTGCTTGCCATCAGCCTGTCGCGGCCCCCTGGCCCTCGACAGCTTCGTCGCGGTAGGTCTCGCCCAGCAGGTGCGTGATGCCTTTCAGACTGATGTAGCCCTTGTAGAAACCCTCACTGTCCACGCAGGCAAGCCAGCTCAGATCATGGGCGAACATGGCCGAAACCGCGGAACGCAGATCGGCATCGATGTCGATGGTTGTGGGCAGGGAGGAGCGATGCTCGTTGACCCGGCCCTTCTTGCCCTCGATCTCGGACAGGCGCAGGCAGCCCCGGGCGCGTCCCTGCGGGCCGACCATGACGATCGAGATGTGACCGTTCTCCTTCATCAGGGCAACCGCATCTTCGAGCGTGTTTTCGGCCCGTACGATGGGCGGATTGTGCTCCATGGCATTGCGTACCTTGATCAGGCCCAGACGCTTGAGCGTACGGTCCGAGCCCACGAAGTCCGCAATGAAGGAATTCTTCGGATGGGCCAGAACATTGTCGGGGGTATCCGACTGGATCAGCTTACCATCGCGGAAGATGGCGATACGGTCGCCCATCTTGACCGCTTCGTCGATGTCATGGCTGACGAAAAGGATCGTCTTGCGCATGCTTTCCTGAAGCTTGAGGAACTCATCCTGGATCACTTCGCGATTGATCGGATCGATGGCCCCGAAGGGCTCGTCCATCAACATGACTGGGGGGTCAGCGGCCAGGGCACGTGCCACGCCGACACGCTGCTGCTGGCCCCCGGAAAGTTCCTTGGGGTAGCGCTTGAGGAAGCTGTCCGGGTCGAGCGCCACCATCTCCATCAGTTCACGGGCACGCTTGCGCGACTTTTCCCTGGTCCAGCCCAGCAGGTCCGGAACAACGCAGACGTTTTCCTCGACCGTCATGTTGGGAAACAGCCCGATCTGCTGGATGACGTAGCCGATATTCCGCCGCAGCTGAACCTCGTGATAATCATCTGTGTCCTTGCCCTCGATGAAGATCTTGCCCGAAGACTTGGAAATGATGCGGTTGATCATCTTCAGCGTTGTCGTCTTGCCGCAGCCGGAGGGGCCCAGCAGGACGCAGATTTCGCCTTCCGGTACTTCCAGGGAAACATGATCGACAGCGGTCACTGGCCCATTCGGCGTGTCGAAAACCTTGGTCAGCTTGTCCAGTGTAATCACGAGTGCGATACCTCCTGGGTCCTTTAAGTGCGCAGGCCGGCTGGACTGAGCCTCTTGTTCAGCCAGAGCAGGGCGAAGTCCGCTATGATTGCCAGGATGCTCACGGCCAGGGCACCGGTGATCAGCTGGCGCGGATCGGTCTGTGAGATCCCGCGACTGATGAAGGTACCCAGGCCGCCCGCCCCGATGTACGCCGCAATGGCCATGATGCCGATATTCATCACCACGGCGATGCGAACGCCGGTAATGATGATCGGAACGGCAATGGGTATCTCCACGCGGCGCAGGCGCTGGACGCCCGTCATGCCCATGCCGCGCGCGGCTTCACGCAAGGCGGGGTCCACATTGTTGATGGCCGTATAAGTGTTGCGGATAATCGGCAGTTGGGAATAGAGCATGACCGCGATGATCGCGGGCACGTAGCCAATGCCGTGACCAAACGGAGACAGCAGGGGAATCATGATGCCGAAGAGTGCGATCGAAGGGATCGTCATGATGATACTGGCGATATAGAGCACCGTGTCGGCCACGCGCCGATTCTGTGTAATGGCGATACCGATGGGCACACCGGTCACGATGGCCATGCCTACGGCAATGGCGACCAGCACCGTGTGTTCCACGGTTCGCTCAATCAACACATCCCAGTTGGAAATAATGAAGTTGATTACTTCCAAGTAAGCCTACCGGTTCTTCAGTCACGGTGCTCAGGCACCGATTTTGTTATGTCGATATATACGAAACGCTATCCTATTAATAAATAAAGTTCAGGGAAATATAATATCTATTTATAAATGTAATAGCAGCTATTGCAGCTACGTTTCTGGCGGACTGGCTGAAAATCTTGCCATGGATGAAGCCAAGTGCAGCCTGGTTCCAGGTTACTTTCTGTTGTCAGCGGCACTTGCGGTTTCCGTCACAGACGGTGAAGGCGCATGGTGTTGAACAACGGTGTCCGCGATCATGTCAGCCAGTGTATCCAGGGCCAGGGAGGTGCCCGCTGGAGAGCGATGCAGTTCGACGACGGCGGGTTTCAGGGGCGGCAAGCCGGCGGTATCCTCCAGCGCGATGCAGCCTTCGGGAATGGAGCGGTCGGCCTTGATGGAGACGGCCAGGCCAGCGGTTAGGGCCAGGTTGATCCCGGTTGGACTCTGGCTGGTCCAGGCGATCCGCCAGCGTTTTCCGGCTTTTGAAAGTAGGGACAAGGCCTGGGCGCGATAGACGCAGCCTTCAGGATTGAGGGCGAGGGGAATGGGATTCATGCGATTGACCTTCAGGTCTGGCGAAGCGACCCAGACCAGGGGCTGGGTGGCCACCGGTGTGCCGGTCGGCGTGGCCCGATGCCGAATGCAGAGCACCATGTCCAGAAGGCCATCCTGTAGTGCAGCCACCAGTTCGGTGCTCTGGTCGCAGGTGATTTCGATCTGCACATCGGGAAAGGTCTCGGTGAAGGGCGCCAGGATATTCGGCAGGTAGGCTTGGGCCTGTTCGTCGGTGATGCCAAAACGGATCGTCTCGCTGCTGTTGCGCTGGCCGACGGCAAGCTGAGCCTCTTCCTGCAGGCGCAGCATTCGCCGCGCATAGGGCAGGAAGGTTGCCCCAGCGGGCGTCAAGGCCACCGAGCGACTGGTTCGCTGGAGCAGGGAATCATTCAGTTGGTCTTCCAGTCGCTTGATCTGAAGGCTGACGGCCGATTGCGTGCGGTTCAGCGACTTCGCTGCGGCACTGAAACCGCCGCTTTCCGCGACGGCAACGAAGGTGCGCAAGAGTTCAATGTCCATGCCGTGCTGGTCCTATGGCCTCTTATCAATCATGAATCTCAATTGATCTTATAGTAACAAATCGTTTCTGTAATCAATTGCGGCTGCCTATACTTCCTGCAAGTCATCTTCAGGCCATACAGCAGAGGAGCTGCCGGCCAACCCGGCAGAAACATCGAGATGCTTGCCAATGATTCTTCCGTAACCCCGCAGCCTGCAGCCAGTCATGAGGATATGCCGGTCGTCGACCTGGACAGCTATCCCATCGATCGGCTGGACAGCCCCGAGGGACAGGACCTGCTGCACCGCATCCGCGGCGAGTTGGCCCAGACGGGCTGTGCCATCCTGCGTGGATTCGTACGTGAAGACCTGCTTTCCCGTATCCGTCAGGAAAGCGACGCCTTGGCGCCGCAGGCGCATATCAACGACACCCAGACCAACCCCTACAGCTCGGATGGCGACCCTTCTTTGCCGGCCGATCATCCGCGGAATATCTTCATGGACCGTTCCAACGGCTTCGTCGGCGGGGATCTGATCGGCCAGGAGACCGCCATTCGCCGTCTCTATCACGACAAAAGCGTGCAGGACTTTCTGGCGCGTGTGCTGGATATCGATGAACTTCATGAATATGCCGACCCCCTGGGCGGGCTGGTCATCAACGTGCTCAAGCCCGGCTGCCAGCATCCCTGGCACTACGACACCAACGAGTTCGTGGTCTCGATGTTGACCAAGGAACCGGAAGGCGGCGGCCTGTTCGAATACTGCCCGCAGATCCGTTCGCCCGAGAGTGAGAATTACGAGGCGGTCAGCCATGTCCTGCAGGGCGATCAAACGCGGGTTCATACGCTGGAGTTGCGTCCTGGCGACCTGCAGATCTTCTACGGTCGCTATTCACTGCACCGGGTCAGCCGCGTGGAAGGCCAGCAGGACCGCCATACGGTGATCTTCAGCTATGCGCGCGAGCCTGGCATGATCGCGCGTGCCGAACGCACACGGCGCATCTTCGGGCGCGTTGCACCGATCCATGAACAGCAGGCCAGCGAAGGTCCCGCCCGCAGCGACAATCTCCAGGACTGATTCCCGATGAACGAGTCTTCCCATAGGACCTTTTCCACCGACCGCCCGGACCGCCCCCCAGTGGTGTCCAGCACCACGCCCGAGCTGGGCGATTCCATACCCACGGCCTTCGATCCCCTGCGCCTGCGCGCGGAGCGATTGGCTCGGCTACGCGCCATGATGGCCGAGCAGGGCTATGCCGCCGTGGTGCTGTTCGATCCCAACAACCAGCGCTATGCCACCGGTTCGCGCAACATGTTCGGTTATTTCCTGCGCAATTCCACGCGCTACATCTATGTGCCGCTGGAGGGGCCGGTGATCCTCTTCGAGTATCCGGGCAGCGCGCATGTTTCCACCTGGCTTGAAACCATCGACGACCACCGCACGTCCAAGGTGGTCTGGTCCTCAGTGAACCAGCGCGATGGTACCTCGGCCCAGCCCTTCGCCCAGGAGATCGCCGCCCTTTTGCGCGAGCACAGCGGTGGTGATGGCTTGGTGGGCGTGGATCGCTGCTCGCACATCCTGGCCCTGGCGCTGGAGGCCGAAGGTTTGGCCGTCCGGGACTGCCAGCAGGATGTCCTGCACTGCCGCCGAATCAAGACGCGGGACGAGATCGCCTGCCTGGCCCAGAGCATGGCGGCCAGCGAAGCCTCGGTCGCGGCCGTGGAAGCTGCGATCCAGCCGGGCGTCAGCGAGACGGACCTTTTTGCCACGATGTACGGCAATGTCATCGCCCAGGGTGGTGAGTTCATCGAGACACGTCTCTTGTCTTCGGGCCCGCGCACAAACCCCTGGTTCAACGAAGCCAGCGGGCGTCTGCTGCGGCCGGGCGAACTGGTGGCGCTGGACACCGACACCATCGGCTGCCACGGCTATTACTCGGATTTCTCGCGCAGCTTCTTCTGCGGCCCGGGCCGGCCCACGGGCTATCAGCAGAGCCTCTACCAGATGGCCTGGGAGCAGGTGCAGCACAATATCGACCTGCTGCGCCCGGGGCTCAGCTATCGCGAGCTGTCCGAGAACTCCTGGCCTATCCCTGAACGCTTCTTCGACCGACGCTATCCCTCGGTGATCCATGGGGTAGGCATGCACGGCGAAACGCCGCTGGTCGCTCATCCCACGGATTTCGACGCCTTCTCGGGCGACGGCATCCTGGAGCCCGGCATGGTGGTCTCTGTCGAGAGCTACATCGGCGAGGTGGACGGCCCCGAAGGCGTGAAGCTGGAGGAAGAGGTGGTCATCACCGAGACCGGCGCCCAGCTCATCTCGTGCTATCCCTTCGACGAGGCGTTGCTGGGCCGGCAGGTGTGATTGAACTGAATAGGGTCTGAACCAGCCTTCCTGCTGTTTCTGAAGTGACCCCTGCCTTCACACGGCAGGGGTTGCTAGTTCATTGATCAAAATTATTTCATCTCATTCATGATCCGGATGCTGGCGGCTGGCATAGGTCTTGAGGACCTCAGGTGGCGTCGTGGCTTCTGTCGTCGAGCGGGGGAGCTGGTCGATCAAGTCGATCCAGGACAGGCGTCCTTCACAGCCGACCTCCTCTTCTGGCTGGACAAGGTTCGGCTCATCCAGGCTGGCGAGGGTGATGTCGAGCTTGTCCGAGCCGACATAGCGAAAGTGCAGTGGTGTACCACAGGTGCTGCAGAAACCGCGCTCGACGGCTTCGGACGACCTGAACCAGGAGGGTTCTTCGCGGGTCCAGGCGAAATCGTGCATGGCCACTTCGGCGAATGCCATGAAGGGCGCTCCAGAGGCTTTCTGGCACATGCGGCAATGACAGACGTGTGGCCGTTGCGGGCTTGCGAAAAGCCGGTAGCGGACCTTTCCGCACTGGCAGCCGCCGGTAAGTGGGTCCTGTTTCAAGTTGCGCCCGTCCATTGTCGCCTCACCCGTTTCCGCTCGAGCTATCAATAGTATACAGCTGCACACTCTGGATCAGGTGAACCACGAAGCATGGTTCATTCTAGCCGGCCTGCATATTCAAGTCATTGTCTTGAATGGTGGGCGCGGCTGGGATTGAACCAGCGACCCCTGCCGTGTGAAGGCAGTGCTCTCCCGCTGAGCTACGCGCCCTATAAGATAGGATGGGGCTGTTTAATGGCGCCGTTGCTGGCTGTCAAGGCGCGCGGCCGCCTACTCGCCGGCGGCTGGCGCATGGGGGCGCATCTTCAGTTTCAGCTCGACGATCTTGCGCATGCTCAGCCCGGTGATCTCGGCGATTTCGGACAGCGGGAGGGCGGTTTCCCGGATCAGGGCCCGGGCAAAGTCCTTGCGCGGGCGCTGACGCGTGCTGCTGCGATGATTGCCGGCACGCCACAGCCGTTCGGTGCGGCGTTGCTGCTCTTCGGCCTCCTGCTGCTTCTGGACCTCCTCACGCCGCTTCTGGCGCATGCGGCTGGCCGCAGCGTCATAGGCATAGGCGGCATAGGTGCGCCACATCCAAGCCTGGTTGGCGCGGCGCTTTCTTGCATCTGCCTCGCGGTCCTCGCGGGCGCGCTGTTCCACAGGATCGTCCTCGAAGCTGTCCTGGCGGCAGGCGCGGGCGGCTTCTTCGAGATCCATATTGAGCGAAGACGCAAGACGCTTCGCCGCTTCCAGCGCAGCCGATCGCTCCCCCTCATAGGGACTTTCGGACGCGAGGGTCAGCAGCTTGCGAAATCTTTCGCGTTTGTCGGTTGTGAAGCTTTCACTCATCGTAGGCTCAGTTTAACCCGAATGGCCCGGTGGGCTGCAACAGGCATGCATGTCGTGGGTAACGGACCGGCAGAGCTGTCGCGGCAGAAGTGTTGAGACTGCGGCCCGAGCGTGGCAGCGTGCCTTCCCGTACAACAGAACAACTGAAGGATAAACACCCATGCGTCTTGAGAACAAAGTCGCTCTCATAACCGGGGCCGCAGCCGGCATTGGTCTGGCCTGCGCCAGGAGCCTGGCCAAGGAAGGGGCCAAGGTTGTCATGGCCGACGTGGCGGCCGAGCGCGGCGAGGCCGCTGCCGAGTCGATCCGTGGTGATGGCGGAGAAGCCATTTTCGTCACTTGCGATGTCGGTGACAAGGCAGAGGTCGAGGCGCTGGTGGCGCGCGCGGTCGAAGCCTTCGGCAAGCTGGATATCGCTATTGCCAATGCCGGAATCGTTCATGCCTGCGATTTCCTTGAGCTGGAGGAAGAGGACTGGGATCGCGTCCTGCGCGTGAACCTGAAGGGCGTCTTTCTGACCGGCCAGGCCGCGGCCCGCCAGATGGTGAAACAGGGGACCGCGGGCACAATCATCAACATGTCCTCGGTCAATGGTGTCATGGCGATTCCCACTATCACCCCCTATGTGGTCTCCAAGGGCGGCGTGAACCAGCTGACCAAGTCGATGGCCCTGTCGCTGGCCGACAAGAACATTCGCGTGAACGCCATCGGACCGGGTTCGATCCATACCGAAGTCTTCGAAGCCGTCGCCAACGATCCGGCCAAAATGGAGGGTATCCTGTCGCGCACGCCGATGGGCCGCGTCGGGGATCCCTCGGAAATCGGTTCGGTCGCCGTCTTCCTGGCGAGCGAAGAGTCCAGTTACATTACTGGCCAGACCATCTATCCCGATGGCGGTCGCCTGGCGCTGAATTACACTGTGCCGGTCAAGAAATAGACCGCAAACATATTGCGAAAAGCAGGAAGGGCGGCCCTTTGAAGGCCGCCCTTCCTGATTCAGCCATAGAGGCTCTGCGCCTTATTCAGGCAGCTTGAATATACTGTAGTCGTGACGGTTGGCATCATCGCTCTCGGCTGGCTCTTCCTGACCTTCGGCTTCGAAGGGTTCCACCGCCTTCGGCACGCTCTTGCCGCTGCGCGCGGCGTCCTTCTGTGCCTTCTCGATCATGGCATTCAGCTCTGACTGAGTGCAGAGGCCAAGCAGGACAGGATCCTTCGGACGGATGTTCGAGGCATTCCAGTGGCTGCGGTCACGAATGGACTGGATCGTGGTCTTGGTCGTGCCGATCAGCTTGACGATCTGGCTGTCCTTCAGTTCCGGATGATTGCGCAGGAGCCATGCGATGGCGTCGGGCTTGTCCTGGCGCTTGGCCACCGGCGTGTAACGCGGACCCTTGGAACGCTTGGAAGGTTTGGGCAGGTCCTGAACCAGCATGCGCAGGCGCCGCTTGGGGTCCTGCTGCGCCAGTTCGATCTCTTCCTTGGTCAGCTGGCTGTTGGCCACAGGGTCCAGGCCCTGGATTCCGGCCGCGACCTCGCCATCGGCAATTCCCTGGATCTCCAACTTGTGAAGGCCACAGAAGTCGGCAATCTGCTCGAAGGTCAGACTGGTATTCTCAATCAGCCAGACCGCCGTGGCTTTTGGCATAAGGGGCTGTTGCTGCATAAAAACTCTCCTTCGACAACGAAGCTGGTGCCCTCCGTCGCCGCATCGCCCCGAAGGCGACGTTTTCAAGGTGTCAGGAAACTTCTACACTGCGGTATATAGAACGCCCTATCCGATGGTAAAAGCCCTAAAACACACTTGAGGATGCAGAATCTCAGCTTTCGCTTCGGACAGAGAGCATGATCTTGCCGATATGCGTGCTGGATTCCATGAGGGCATGGGCCTCACTGGCCTGTGCCAATGGGAAACTGCGATGGATGACCGGTTTCACGCGCCCCTGCTCCAGCAGGGGCCAGACACGGCTTTGCAGTGCGGCGGCAATGGCGGCCTTGAAGGTCACATCACGTGCACGCAAGGTTGAGCCGGTGATCGTGAGGCGTTTCATCATCACTTTTCCAAAGTTCACCTCGGCCTTCGGTCCACCAAGAAAGGCGATGAAGACCAGCCTGCCTTCGGGTTTCAGGCAGTTGATGTTGCGCGGAATATAGCTGCCGCCAACCATGTCCAGAACGACATCGACACCTTCCTTGTCGGTTTCCTGCTTGATGACCTCGACGAAGTCCTCGCTTCGATAGTTGATCGCCTTCTTCGCGCCCAGTTCCTCGCAGAAGCGGCATTTCTCCTCACTGCCGGCAGTTACGTAGACTTCGGCCCCGAAGGCCGATGCCAACTGTATGGCTGTGGTCCCAATCCCAGAAGAGCCGCCATGTACCAGGAGTTTCTGTCCGGGTTCCAGGCCGCCGCGGTCGAAAACATTGGACCAGACCGTGAAGAAGGTTTCGGGCAGGGCCGCCCCTTCGAGGAGGGAGAGGCCCTTTGGAATCGGCAGGCATTGCGCCGCCGGGGCAACGCAATATTCGGCATAGCCGCCGCCGGTCACCAGTGCACAGACCTGGTCCCCGATCCGGAAGGACTCGACGCCCTCGCCGCAGGCGACAATGCGGCCCGACATTTCCAGACCGGGCAGGTCGGATGCGCCAGGAGGAGGGGCATAGGCGCCCTGGCGCTGCATGACGTCCGGGCGATTGACGCCGGCTGCGTCCACTTCGATCAGCACTTCGCCCTGACCGGGCTGGGGTACGGGGCGCTGCGTTGCCTGCAAGGCTTCGGGCCCGCCCGGCTCTGCAATTTCGACGGCGTTCATCTGGGCGGGTATCTGGATCTGAGTGGAGTCTGTCATCTTTGGTCTGGCTCCCTGCTGGAGTCTCCTCCATTGAAGAGAAACACGGTTCTGTGTTGAAATCGATCAGGCTTCGAGGTGGTGGTCAATGGTTTGGAGATGAAGGATGGAGATGGATCCGGAAGAAGAGGTGCCGCGGCGCAGCTTACCTGTCGGACGCGATCTGGAATTGATGGGCATCGCTGAGCTCAAGGATTATCTTACTGAGCTTGAAGCGGAAATGGAGCGAGTCAAGGAGAAGATCTCCGCCAAGGGTTCGCATCTCAGTGCAGCGGCCGAACTGTTCAAGACCTGACACGCGGGGTTCTTTCCCGAGCCTTCATGAAGAGCAGCCAGCCCAGCGGGCCGGCCAGGAGCACTAGAACCAGCCAGCCCAGGCGGGGACTCAGCGGGCAGCCCGCTCCCTGCGGGGCACGCCAGGGACCGCCCCTTGAAGACAGCGTCACATGGACGAGCGGCAGCAGCCAGCCGAGCGTCAGTATCGTCCAGGCAACCAGACTTTCCATCATGACAACAGGATGACTCTTTCCTTCGTCCTTGACCAGAGCCCGTCGAGAAGGCTGTTCTGGTTCTGACCTTCAAGCGAGCAAGGACAGTCAGGAAAGGAGTGACGCGTGGTTAAGGGCAAGACAGTGCTGGTAACCGGTTCCACCAGTGGCATCGGCAAGGGAATTGCCGAGGCATTCGCCATGGAGGGAGCCAATATCGTTCTCAACGGATTTGGTGACCCGCAGGAAATCGAGAAGCTGCAAGCGGACTTGCGGTCACGCCACGGCATGGCCGTCGGATACGAGGACACGGACCTTACGGATGGCGAGGCGATCGAGGAGATGATGCGCCGTGTCGAAGCCGATTTCGGTGGCGTGGACATCCTGGTGAACAATGCCGGTATTCAGCATGTGGATTCCCTGGAAGACTTCCCGCCAGAGAAATGGGATACAGTCCTCTCGCTCAATCTGTCATCCGTATTCCATACCACCCGGCTGGTGCTGCCCTACATGCGCAGCCAGGGCTGGGGACGAATCATCAACATAGCCTCTGCCCATGGCCTCGTAGCGTCCGAGAAGAAATCCGCCTATGTAGCTGCCAAACACGGCGTCATGGGGTTGACCAAGGTGACAGCCCTGGAAACGGCCAACAGCGGAATTACCTGCAATGCCATCTGTCCGGGCTGGGTGCTGACCCCCCTGGTACAGAAGCAGGTGGATGCCATTGCGGAAAAGCAGGATGTCGACCAGGAGGAAGCCAAGAAGATCCTCCTGTCCGAGAAGATGCCGCATCATCAGTTCGTGACTGTCGAACAGCTTGGGGCAACGGCCCTGTACCTCTGTTCGCCGGCGGCCGACACCATGACGGGTGTACCCGTGACCCTGGACGGAGGGTGGACGGCGCGCTGAACCAGGCCGGGGCTCATAGGATCGGTCTTTCAGTAGTGGATTTCCATAAGCAGTCCGCGCTGGTCTCGTTCCGTGGATCCTGTGGGCACCCGCCGCCCTTTTCCGGAGGCATGCCAGGCGGCCGCCAGGGCGCAGGCCGCCGCGTCGAGAAAGTCATCCATGGCCGCCAGCTTGCGCGGCAGGTGGGGCAGGCTCTCCCCGACGCCCGTCATGCCCGCCTCTGCCAGCAGGTCCAGGCGCTTGTGCTGTCCGGCAGCAGTTTTCTTGCCGGCCACCGCTTGCCAGTCATTCAGGCGGTGGAAAACCAGTTCAGGATGAGCCTCGATGACCTGTGCCTGGCGCGCGGGTGTCAGAATCGCGTCAAGGCTGCGCAGCGCCGGGTGGAGGTTCCAGGCCTGCTTGCTCAAGCCGTGTCCATCCTCCCGGGCCAGCCGATTGGCCTGTGTAAAGGTGTTGCACTCAAGCAGGGGGCGTCTTAGGTCCAGAAAGATTCGGCTGCGCAGACGACCGGGCAGCAATGCGCGGGCCTCCAGGTCGCATTGCCGTCGGCCGTGATTCGGCAGGCCGATGGGCATGTCGACGGCGAGCATGGCGAATCGATCCGGCAGGTCGTTCGGCAAGTCCGTTAGAAGTTCAAACTTCAAGTTTCTCTGTTCATTGTCGAAGCAGCAGAGAATCCACCCGCCACGACAGCCATCAAGGCCAGCATATCTGCTGTCTTTGATCATCACTTTGTGTTAACCTTATCTTAGTATTGTTGTTGCAGTATGGATATCGCAAGCGGGATCCGGCCAATAGTATTTCCGCTTATCATTCTTCGATTGCGAGTCTCCCTGTGCAACTTGCCGCCGATCCTTTCGGCGGCATTTTCTTTGGTTGCAGCCGTTCGCTTTCAACCCTGCGCCTTCTGCCAGTTCTACTGTTCCCCCAAGAATTCGTTGCATGCAGTCTGAGTCTGTCTGCGATGAGTCGAATGCAATCTTAAGGCTTGATTCTTTGCCTCGGTTGTCTTTAGGGTTCGTTTCCAGGCAAGTTGCACAGGGCAAGGCTTAAAAGAAGAGGGCCGCAGGTCTCCGACGAGACCTGCGGCCCTCATAAATTTCAAAGCCTTGCCCCTTGCCTTGCACTTCCCCTGGAAGGTCCCCGCTCAACGGCGTGACCTTCCCGCGCGCGGGTCCAGAGCGTCCTGCAGGCCATCCCCCAGAAAATTGAAGGAAATGACCGTCAGAAAGATCAGCAGGCCCGGCCAGATGGCCAGCAAGGGAGCCTGCCAGATGAGTTCCTGGGCCCCGGTCAGCATATTGCCCCAACTGGGCAGGGGCGGCTGGATACCCAGACCCAGAAACGACAGGGCCGATTCCAGCAGGATAATGTTCCCGATCGAAAGCGTCGTCGCGACGACAAGGGGCGAGAAGACGTTGGGCAGTATGTGTCGGACCATGATGCGCAACGGCCCGGCCCCCAGGGCTTCTGCGGCAATGATGAATTCCCGGCGTTTCAGGCTGAGCGTGGCTCCGCGCACAAGGCGTGCAACCGTGGTCCAGCCGAAAAGCGCGATCAGGATGACAATGCGGTAGAAGCTCAGCAGGGTGGAGTCGGCAATGTCGCGCGGCACCCCCAGCTTGGTCGGGTCGATGGCGGCCATGATGATCAACAGCGGCAGCAGCGGCAGGGCGATCACCGTGTCTGTCAGCCGCATCAAAACGGCATCAAGCCGTCCGCCCAGATAACCGGCCAAGATTCCCAGGGTGGTGCCGATGACAGCGGCAAACAGCGCGGCCATGAGGCCCACGGCCAGGGAGATTCGCCCGCCATAAAGCAGCCGGATCAGGGTGTCGCGGCCCAATTCGTCGGTGCCAAAGGGATGTTCAGGTGAAGGCGGCGCATAACGGGCCAGCAGGTTGACCTGCTCCATTTCGTGGCCCAGCCAAACCTCGAACAGAGGGGCAGCGGCGCACGCCAGTGCAAAGAGTGTGAGCAGGATAAGCGACAGCACAGCCGGCCGATGGGCCAGGAAACGCCGCCAATAGGAAATACCGGCACTGCCGATGGCATGCCTCTGGCTGGCCGAGAGGTTGCTTGACTGGCTCATTCGTATTGGATCCTTGGATCCAGCCAGCCATAGACCAGGTCGGCCAGAATATTGGCCAGCAAGACGGTACCTGTTGCCAGCAGCAGTCCGACCAGGGCCAAGTTGTAGTCGTTACCCATGACGGCGTCATAGATCGTCTTGCCCATGCCCAGCCAGCCGAAGATGGTTTCTGTGATCAGCGCCCCACCGAACAGAGTGCCCATGTCCAGGGCAAGAATCGTGACGACCGGTATCATCGCGTTGCGCAGAACGTGGCCATAGAGAATGCGGTTTTCGCTGAGTCCCTTTGCACGGGCCGTGCGCACGTAATCCTGACGCATGGCCTCGCGTACGGAGGCACGCACATGACGCAGCAGCGTGCCGATGCTGGTGATGCTGAGGGCTATGACAGGCAAGACCATATGATACAGCCTGTCCCCAACACCACCATCACCGGTTCCGCCGGCCGGAAACCAGCCCAAGTGTACTGCGAACAGCAGGATCAGCAGGATGGCCATCCAGAACGAGGGTAGGGACAGACCGGCGAAGGCCAGCAGGTTGATCCCGATGTCAGCAGTGCTGCCGGGCTTGCGCGCGGCGAGTAGGCCGGCTGGCAGGGCAATGACAAAGGACACCAGCAGGGCCGCGAACATGAGAAGCAGTGTATTGCCCAGGCGCGGCAGGAGCACATCGGTGACCGGGACGGCAAACAGCCTGGAGTATCCGAGATCGCCGGACAGCGCCGCCGTCAACCAGTTCCAGTAACGTTCGTGAAACGGGCGGTCGAGGCCGTAGAGCGCCTTCAGGCGCTGGGCGTCCGCGGCAGTGAGATTTGGATCGGCCGAGATCATCAGGTCAACGGGATCACCTGGCATCAAGGCTATCAGCCCGTAGATCAGAAAGGACATGGCCAGCAGGACGAACAGTGCTTCCAGCAGGCGTCGTGCGAGAAAGGCACCCATTCAACTGTGGTCCTTCATGCTGTTTGACGAACCTGTCATGTTCCCTGCCATGTTTTCAGTCGGATGCCCGATGCCAGTCCTCAACCCAGAGGGTCGAGGTGCCCATGTGTCCGGTGGGCCGCAGTCCTTCAAGCCAGTTCGGCAGGATGAAGCTGTTGGCGCGCCAGAACAGGGGCAGGGCGGGCAGTTCCTCGGCATAGAGGGTTTGCAGCTCGCCCCAGAGCTCACGTCTCTTTTCGCGGTCAAGCTCGACCTCGATCCGGTCGATCAGACTGTCCATGCGTTCGTTTGCGAAGCCGGTGAAGTTCTGGCCGACCCAACCGTTGTCGGCGGTGGGGATCTCTTCAGAATGCAGGGTGGTGCGCGGTACGCTCTCCGGGCTGGAAATCCAGGCGAAAAGGGCCATGGCATCAAATTCGCGCTGGTTCAGCGTCTCGGCGAAGAGCACCCGCGGGGGCTGGTTGCGGATGACCAGTTCAACACCAATGGCCTGCCACTGACTCTGCAGGACCTGTTGTATCAACTCACGTGTCCGGTTACCGGCCGTTGTCATGATCTCGAAGCGCAGAGGCGTGCCCGCTGCATCATGGCGCACGCCATCGCGCACCTCGCTCCACCCGGCCTCTTCCAGCAAGGCTGCGGCCTTGTCGGGATCGTAGCTGTAATCCCGGACGTCCTCCTCGAAGACCCAGTCCAGCGGGCTGACCGATGTCAGGGCCACCGGCTGTTTGCCCTGGAAGAGCTGCTCGTTGATGGCCTTTCTGTCCAATCCATAGAGCAGAGCTTGGCGCACGCGCCGGTCGGCCAGGATGGGGTTGTCCAGGTTCAGGTCGATATGCTCGTAGATCAGGCCCGGCTTGAACAGGATGTCGTAGCTGTCGCCGTGCCGCTCTTCGAAGGCCAGGGCCTGGTCGATGCTGAGGCCCAGTTCGCCTGCGATCATGTCGATGGAGCCCGACAGCAGGTTGGCTTCAAGAGCCGTGGTGTTCTCGAAGATCCGCACCACGATCTGCTCGAAACTGGGGTCTTTCCCGGCCCAGTGTTCGTTCCGCTCCAGAATGATGCGGGCACCGGGTTCCAGGTTGCTGACCCGGTAGGGTCCAAGTGAGAGGCCGGGGTTTGTGGGGTCGCTGTCGAATGCGGTGCGGTTTCGATATTGGGCCGGGTTTTCCTCGAAGATTTCGCTTTCGATATGCGCAGGCAGCAGGCGGTAGTCGGCAAAGGAATTGTAGGCGAAGGTCACTCTGTCCAGATGGAAGGTGAAGGTCTTGTCGTCATGAACGGTGATGTCCTCGATTCGCCGATAGAGTTCAGCGTTGCTGATCCCGGAATCCGGATGACTCCCCACTTCCCAGGTGAAGACCACATCCTCGCTGGTAACCGGTGTACCGTCCCCCCATGCAAGTTCGTCCTTCAACTGAAAGGTGACCTCCAGGCCATCGCGGTCTTCCGTGCGAGAAACCCTCTCGGCGCCGCCATTCTCAAGCGTCGGCAATTCACTGCACAGGAAGCAGGTGACCTGCCAATCATGGTCGTAATGGGACAGCGGGCGCGAGGTCATGCCGTTGACGTAGCTCTTGGCCAGCATGCTGTCGATATTGGGGTTCAGGGTCGAGGGGTACTGCGTGATGCCGATGGTCAGGGTCTCCGCCAAGGCTGCCACGGGACCACAGACAGACAACGCCGCCGTCAGGAGCAAAGCGGCCAACTTCATGAAAAATCGCATTTATCCCTCCCATCCAGGTTCGCGCAGCCTAACGCAGGATGAAGTGCAGTGCGAGATGTGATGCGCCGCCGTTAGAGCACTGCTCTGCCCCGGAAGGTCTGGCGATCTCGGTTGTCGGGAAGTCTGTTGCGGTGGGTGATGCATTTGCGGCATGTTTGCCGTCGGCCATGATCGCGCTCAGGTGGCGTTCCATGGCCATGTTCCACGATTGTATGGTCTTGCTACAGGATAACCCATGAATCTCTATACGATGCTCCAGCGCCGCCAGTCGGAAGGGCGCCCGATCCGCGTTGGCCTGATTGGTGCCGGCAAGTTCGGTTCCATGTTCCTCGCTCAAGCGCGTGTCATTCCGGGCATGCATCTGCTGGCGATTGCCGACCTTTCGCCGGAGCGTGCGAGAACAGCCCTGAAGACGACCGGATGGGATGTCGATGCCGTTGTCACAGGCTCCTTCCAGGATGCCCTGTCTACAGGCCGTACCTGTATCACCGACACTGTGGACGACCTGATCCGTGCGGATGGACTGGATGTCGTGATCGATGCGACGGGGCATCCCACAGCAGGACTGGAGCATGCACTCCTGGCGGCCGAGCAGGGCCGGCACATGGTCATGGTGAATGTCGAGGCCGATGTCCTGGCCGGAGCTCGTCTGGCTGCGCAGTTCCGCAAGGCGGGCCTGGTCTATTCCATGGCCTATGGTGACCAGCCGGCGCTGATCTGCGAGATGATCGATTGGGCGCGCACTTGCGGCTTCCGTGTGGTGGCGGCCGGCAAGGGGACGAAGTACCTGCCGGGCTATCACGCTTCCACGCCCGATACCGTCTGGCAGCACTATGGCCTGACGCCGGAAGAGGCCGAGAAGGGCGGCATGAACCCGCAGATGTTCAATTCCTTCCTGGACGGTACCAAATCGGGTATCGAGATGGCGGCCGTATCCAATGCGGCCGGTTTGACTGCGCCCAGAGACGGCCTGCTCTTCCCGCCAGCAGGTGTTCATGACTTGCCAAAAGTGCTCAAGCCGCGCGATCAGGGAGGTGTCCTGGAGCAGACCGGCATGGTCGAGGTGGTCTCCAGCGAGGAGCGCGATGGCCGTCATGTCTTCGGCGACCTGCGCTGGGGCGTCTATGTGACCTTCGAGGCCATGGATGAAAGCGGTGCTGGCGCTGACTATGTCCGCCGCTGTTTCCGGGAGTACCAGGTGGTGACGGATCCCTCCTTCCGCTATGCCACGCTGTTCAGGCCGACACATCTGATCGGACTGGAACTGCCGGTCTCTGTCGCCAATGCAGCTCTGCGCGGTGAGCCCACCGGCACATCCGAAGCCTTCAACGCCGATGTGGTTTCCGTCGCCAAGCGCGGCCTGGACGCCGGTGAGATGCTGGATGGAGAAGGCGGCTACACTGTCTGGGGCCGTTTGATGCGTGCCCGGGATTCCCTTGAGAAGGGTGGTCTGCCCATCGGCCTGGCACATGGCGTGAAGCTGACGCGGGCCGTGGCCGAGGGAGAGGTTGTCACCTGGGCGGATGTGGAAGTGCCCGACGGTCGTGCTGTGCGGATAAGGCGCGAAATGGAAGAGAGTCTTTACGACAAGCAGCAGAGCTGCAGTCTGACTCCTGTCAGGGCGAGCCAGTGGAGAAGCAACTAGTTGAAGCTGCCCAGGTGCAACTTGAATACCGGGACCTGAGGGAACAGGCCTGTATGCTGTCGCGCAACGAAGGCTGGCCGCCTTCGACCGGCAGGCCGCTTGTGACAATAGGCTGCAGCTGATGGAGTGGCTGCTCGCGCGTGGAGAAGGACGAATCCTCTTCTCTGGAGGCGATCTTCAGGGGTGTGCCATGGTACGGCGCTTCGGACTGGGGCACCAGATCGGCCCTGCGGTCGCCAGGCACGAGGATCATGCCCTGGCGCTGGTGAAGGCCTTAAGTCATGATCTTTACGGCAAGTTCCAAAGACTCGACGTGGTGCGGGACAGTCGACTGGATGACTGGGCCCTGCAGCAGGGGGTGCTTCATGTGGCAAGCGTGACACGCATGGTTCTGGGGCCGGCAGTGGGATCCCGGCCCGCAGATGGTCCCCGTCTACACGCCCTGGCCAGTCAGGCACTGGGATAGGTGCAGTCCCAACAGGTTTGTGCAGAACCTTGTTTCTGTCATGCCTTCTCGGCCTTGGGTTGGCGTAGACTGAGCACAGGTGAATTCGACACAAGGCGGGTGCGGGCAAGCAGTTTCCTGTCGGAAAGGGGGGCGTCGATTGGTGTCAGGCACCAAAGGCAACGCATGGCCGATCGCGGCAGGCGCGCATTGCAGTGCACACAATTCTTCATCAGGTTTCGTATCGGGTTCATGGCTTTATCCCATTCGCATCACAAAGGTAACCGTTAAGGCATGTCTGAGGGCTGCCCGGGACAGAGCCTTGTGAACCTTACCTGTTCATCACCACTCCGTCCCGGGGGAGCCAAGCATTTGCTGGTCCAGAGTCCGCATTAAGCTGTTCCTTTACGCCCGGTCTGAATCTGGTTGAGTAACCCGGGTAATCTTAAGTTTCCGCACTTCTCCATTGCGCGTCTGCCAGTTGATTGCGGACCCTTCGGCCAGGCCAATCAGGGCCGCCCCGATGGGGGTGAGCACCGAGATGCGCTGGGATGCGATATCGGCATCATGCGGAAAGACGACGGTGACGGTTTTCTCGCTTTGGCTGGTCTCGTCATGATAGGTGACGCTGGAGCCAATGCTCACCACCATTGGCGGCAGTTCACCAGGTGAAACGACGGCCGCTCGATTGATCTCGTTCAGCAGGCGTTCAGCGACGTCTGGTTCCCGCACGGAAAGGGATTCCGCCAAGCCGTAAAGCCGCTCCACCTGTGTTGCGTCAAGCAGCACGGGAGGATCCTCGAGGTTGGTTAAGTTCCGGTTTTGCGTATTCATCATTATGACCCTTCCGTCATGTCATCCCTGTTCCATAGGTGTTCACCCATGGCTTTCACTATTCATCTTCGTGCTGGGCTTCGGGTTGATAGGCAACGCGGTGAAGGGCAACCCGTCCCAGGCGTCCATCTGCCCGAAGCAATGGCACTTCCTGCCCGCTGCGGAGCCCGAGCAGTGTCGCGCCCAGCAGGGAGGTTACGGACAAGCCCAAGCCTGTCGTGACGTGACTTTCCGAATGAAGCAGGACCCGGGTTTCCTCGGGCCGCCCGTCTATCGAAAAGGCGATGCGACTGCTTCCCGTTGCAATATCGGGGCTTATGTCATCGGGCATGACAAGCTGGGCATCGGACAGTTTGGCCCGTATCAGTGCCAATGCCAGAGAGGAGATCGCCTGCACCAGGTCTGGCCTGGTCAAATGGCGCTCCAGCAGCATGTAATCCTTGCTGGTTATCTGGCACTTCATTGGCCGCAATGCCCCGGCCGGACTCCATAATCCGAGGTCTGGAAGGCTATCAGCGTTGAGGGAATTGGATATCTGGCTGCCCGCGTCACGACGCGCGCAAGTCTTCTCTGAAATCACTGTGTGCATGACGTCCCACCGCAGAACGACCGGAATCGTTCTTCTCAAGAATTCCGAAGGGGATGTGGGGTTGCCCCGAGCGGTGGGAGAGCACGTCTGCCCTTAGCCCGCCCGGGGCTGAGAGCCTTCGAGCAGGGTGCCTGCAAAAAGCAGGAACCTGTATGATGAGACGTGCTTAACCATGATGATGAAAGGCTAGGCCGGCCGTCTGGGAAAGTCAAACGCCATATTTACATAGTTTTTGTGATAAAAGCACAGCGCGCAATGGTGGGGCAGGCGCGGTCGATATGCAGGCACCCCGATAAGTGGTGCTCCCATTGCCTGGGCCCCGAGTGCGGCCTGTGCTCAGCCTGATACCGGAACCGGCGCCTTCAGTGCCTCTTTCAGGTCGGCGATGATATCTTCCACCTCTTCCAGGCCGACCGAAAGCCGGATCAGTCCCTCCGTGATGCCATGGGCGGCCCGCTCTTCTGCGGTATAGGTGGAATGGGTCATGCTTGCAGGATGCTGGATCAGGCTTTCCGCATCGCCCAGCGAGACGGCCCTTCGGACCAGCTGCAGCCTGTTCATCATGGTTCTGCCGGCCTCCAGTCCGTCCTTGAGTTCGAAGGCGATCATCCCTCCGTAGCCGGGCATCTGCCGACGGGCCAGAGCATGTTGCGGGAAGCTTTCAAGGCCGGGATAGTGAACCGTGGAGACGGCCGGATGCCGCTCCAGCATGTTGGCAACCTCCATGGCGTTCTCGCAATGCCGGTCCATGCGCAGCTTGAGCGTTTTCAGTCCGCGCAGCACAAGCATGGCGTTGAAGGGGGCCATGATGGCGCCGGTCATGTCCTTCATGCCGATCACGCGCACTTCTCCGATGTCTTCGGTGCGGCCGACGGCGAGGCCGCCAACCAGGTCGCCGTGTCCGCCCATGTATTTCGTTGCCGAGTGCACGACGATGTCGGCGCCCAGCTCGATGGGGCGGGTCAGGACCGGCGTGGCATAGGTGTTGTCCACCACCGTTCGTGCATCGTGCTTCCGGGCGATGGTGCAGATTGCTGCGATATCGACCAGCCGCATGTTCGGGTTCGCTGGCGTCTCGAAATAGACGATTTGCGTCCTGGACGAGATTGCTGTTTCCAGCGCTGTCGGGTCAGTCAGGTCCACATGCGTGACGGTAATCCCGAACTTCTCGAGCCCGTGACGCAGGAAGGAGAAGGTGCAGCCATAGAGCGTTTCATCGGTAATCACCTCGTCTCCTGGAGACAGGAAGGTCCAGAGAACCGAGGTGATGGCCCCCATGCCCGAGGCGAGCGCGAGCCCGGCTTCAGCGCTTTCCAGCGCGGCCACACGACGCTCCAGCAGGTCCAGCGTGGGGTTGGAGATGCGCGAATAGATATGGCCCTGTGCTTCGCCTGCAAAGAGCGCAGCACCCTGCTCGGTCGTCTCGAAGGCGAATGTGGATGTCAGGTGAAGCGGCGGCGTCAGGGCGCCTTCGTTGTCCTGAGGATCATACCCAAGATGGATGGCGCGGGTGGCGAAGCCGGCGGGCTGGTTCGATTTCATGGGCTGTTCCTTTGATGCTTTCACGCGCCAGTATTGCAGGATTCTGCTGGTGAAGGTGGTCAAAATATGTCAATAAACTATTTACTATTGGCATAATTCACTAGTAGAGATGGTAATTGAAAGCGCTGGATGCCAAGGATTTGCGGATTATCCGCGAGCTGCAGAAAGATGGCCGCCTGACGAACACGGAATTGGCCGCACGGGTGAACCTGTCGCCCACGCCTTGCCTGCGGCGTGTTCGGCTGCTGGAGGAAGCCGGCGTCATCACCGGTTATTCGGCCAATGTGAATCCCAGGACCTACGGGCTGACGATCACGGCCTTCATCCGCATTTCCCTTGAACGCCATGACCACGAAGTCGTGCAGCGCTTTGAGGAGCGGGTGCGCAGCATCGAGGAAATCCTGGATTGCCACCTGCTGACGGGGGAGGCCGACTACCTGCTGCGTGTCATGGTCACCGACCTCGAGGCCTACGAGGACTTCGTAAGGACCCGCCTGCATGCCATCCAGGGCATCAGTTCGATCACCACAAGCTTCGTCTATGGGACCGTCAAATCCTCAAGGGTCTTCCCCAAGCCATGATTGCGAACTGTGGCTGCGCATGTGTTGGTGAAGACTTTTCTGTACGTGCAGGAGGGATGAAGGCAAGCCCATGAATGTCAACTGGGATCGAGTCACTGATCTTCTCGAACAGCTCTACGAAGCCTCCAGTGAGTTGGAGACCTTGTTTCCTGGCAGAAAGTTTACCTTGGATGGCCATCTTGTTGGAAGCATTGGTGAAGTTGTCGCTGCCTACATGTTCGACCTTGAATTAATGCCGGCTTCCAACTTTGGATATGATGCCATCGCTGCTGATGGCCGCCAGGTAGAACTCAAGCTGACGCAAGGGACTGTCGTCGGATTTCGGCATCAAGCAGAGCATATCATTGTACTCTATCGCTCAAGCGCTGGACCAGTTCAGGTCGCTTATAATGGCCCAGGAGAACAGGTTTGGCGTGCGGCAGGTTCAATGCAGCGCAATGGTGCACGACAAATCTCTGTCAAACGACTTAGAAGTCTCGATGAAAGCCTTCCAGAAAATGAGAAATTACCGCTTCTGAGGCCACCACCTGTTTGAGATTGAAAGAAATCAGCGTGGTTCAGCCAGGTCGAGCACGGCCTGGGCAAAGGCGTCCGGTGACTCTTGAGGCGGGTTATGGCCGGTGCGGGGCAGGACGCGGCGTTCGTAGTGTCCTGTGAAATGCGCAGCGTGATGATCCCGTTCCTCCCATGGGTCCACGTCGTCATCCGCGCCTTCAAGCACGATGGTGGGTACGGATATGGCGGGTTGACGGGCCAGCTTCTCTTCCAGGCTGTCCAAGGCCGGATCGCCGGAGACAAGGCCGTAGCGGTGGCGATAGGAATGGATCACCACCTCGACGAAATCCGGGTTGTCGAAGGCGGACGCACTGCGGTTGAAGGTTTCCTCACCGAAGCTCCAGGTGGGTGACCAGAGTTCCCATAGCAGGCGCGCCAGGGCGTGACGGTTCGTGGCCAGACCGGCGCGGCCCCGCTCGGAGTGGAAGTAGTATTGATACCAGAAACGCCGTTCCTGCTTCGGCTCAGCGGGGCTCGCAGCAGTTGCGATGTCCTGGATGTTATAGCCGGTGCCACAGCTGATCAGCCCCCGGGCGCGTTCAGGCCAGAGGGCGGCTACAACGCACGCGGCACGCCCACCCCAGTCATAGCCAGCCAGGATGGCCTGGGGAATCTCCAGTGCGTCCAGAAAGGCACGCAGGTCATGCCCCAGTGCCGCTTGCTGGCCTGAGCGGGGCGTGTCCTTCGACAGGAAACGCGTTGGTCCATAGCCGCGCAGATAGGGGATGAGACAGCGAAAGCCCTGTTGCGAAAGCTGTGCGGCCACATACTCGTAAGAGTGGACGTCATAGGGAAAACCATGCAGCAGAATGACAGGCGGGCCGTCTGCTGGGCCCTGCTCCAGGTAGGCAACCTCGAGCACCCCGGCTGCAACAGACTTCATTGCCCCGCCTCCTGGTTGATCTCTTCACGCAGTGTCTTCCAGCGTTCCAGGCTTTCCGGCGGCCAGTGTGCGCTGCGGCGATAGTACTGGAGCATTACGGGAACGCCGTCTGGCAAGGGCAGCCAGGGCTGCTTGGACTCCGTGTAGATATGGATGTCGGGTGGGAAGCGATCTGGGTCATCCAGGGTTCCGACACGCAGGAAAGCGACCTTCTCGCCTGCGCCCGCGTAGTGGCTCCAAAGGGCCACGCGGCAGTCGGGACAGCGCAGGATTCTTTGACCCTTGCCGCTTTCGGAAGGGGTTACCTTTGGTTCGGGTCTGGCTGCCTGCAGTTCCAGATGTGTGCTTTCAATGAGTGCGTTGATGGCCAGTGCGCTGCCGGTTTCGCGCTGGCACCAGCGGCAATGACAGCCATGTACGAAAAGCGGCAAGGCCGTCATGCGGTAGCGAACCCTGCCACATGTGCAGCCGCCCTCGAATCCTGCTGTGCTGCCCGTATCGCTCATGTCCCGCTGCCCTTTCGGTCGCTGTCCAGCCATTGCAAGGAAAGATTACCCCGCACCACAGGCCTTTGACCAGTCGTGGCGCCTCACAGTTCTCAGGCCATGCGCGTCAGTAGTACCTTGATGCCAGCCGAGGCGAAGGCCAGGGCGAAGAAGGCCTGGAACCAGCGACGCAGGCGCAGGTATGCACGGACGACCGGTGGTATCGAGAACAGCAACGCATAGCCGTGAAAGACCAGGAAGCTCTGTAGACCGATGGCGGCAATCACCAGGGCCAGGTCCTGGGGTGTTGCACTGGGCGGGATGGCGATGGAGTAGAGGGAGCCAAAGAACAGGGCGGCCTTCGGGTTGGTCAGGTGAATGGCCAGGCCCTTGCCATAGGCCCGACGGTGCGAGCTCGAAGGTGGTGCGTTTGTCTGGGGTTCATGATCCGTCATCGCATTCCTGGCAGCAACAGCTGCAAGGTAGACAAGATAGCCTGCACCGATATAGCGCAGGATTTCCAGCGCCCAGGCATTGGTCAGCATGATTGCGCCCAGCCCGAATGCGGCACTGACGGACCACAACATGGAACCCGACATGACTCCCGAAGCCAGAGCCAGGCCGAACGTGCGTCCCGAGGTCATGGACGTGCTGGCAATGGCAAGAGTGGCTGGACCGGGACTGAGCGAGGCGATCAGGGCTGCGCCCAGGATCAGGGTTAACTGGATGCTTTCGGTCATGGCTCTGCTCTAGTGGTTGATTTCGGTCACCTGCCGGGTTGGGTTATTCCCCCTCGTGCGCTTTCGACCAGCCGTCGGGATCCTTCAGGAAGGCTTCAACCTCGCGGATGCCCGCTTCATCCAGGTAGTTACGCTCGGCCGCCACCTGCAGAGCGTCATGCCAGGTGCAGAGCGCGTGCAGACTTACACCCTGCTCTTCCAACTTGGCGATACCTTCGGGGAAGATGCCGTAGTGAAAGATGACGAAGGTATGCGCCACCGTGGCGCCGGCTTCGCGCAGGGCTTCAACGAAATTCAGTTTCGAGCCGCCGTCGGTGGCCAGATCCTCCACCAGCAGGACGCGGGCGCCCTCCGGAAAGGTCCCCTCGATGCGCGCGTTACGCCCGAAACCCTTGGCCTTCTTGCGAACATAGACCATCGGCAAACCCAGACGTTCGGCGATCCAGGCGGCAAAGGGGATGCCTGCTGTCTCGCCCCCGGCCACGGCATCGAAGGCTTCCACGCCCGCTTCCTGCATCAGGCGTTCCACGGCCAAATCCATGAGGGCCGCACGAGCCCGGGGAAACGAGATGATCTTGCGGCAATCGATATAAACCGGACTGCGCCGGCCGGAGGTAAAGGTAAAGGGCTCCTGCGGGCGGAAGTGGACCGCCTTGATCTCCAGCAGGGTGGAGGCGGTCAGGCGAGCGTAATCTGTCAGCTGAGTCATGAACTGTCGGTTCCCTTGCGTGTCATCTGCTAGATAGCTGTTTCGAAACGGCAGGACAATCACACAGGACAGGTAAGCGCGTGCATTGCCATTCTACAGGCGGCAGACTCCCCATCTTTGGTGCAGCCACTCCTGCAAAGGCACAAGGACATGCAGAACAGATCCTCCCCCGGACAAAGCCTGGGCGCCATCCGCGAAACCGGCCCACTGGTCCACAATATCACCAATCTCGTGGCCATGGATCTTGCGGCCAACAGCCTGCTGGCGATCGGTGCCTCACCCGTGATGGCCCATGCTGCAGAGGAGGTGGAGGATTTCGTCTCTCTGGCAGGGGCGCTGACCATCAACATCGGGACCTTCACCGTGGACTGGCAGGAGGCGGCCGTCAGTGCTGCCGTCCAGGCACTGGGCAGTGAGACGCCCTGGGTGCTGGATCCGGTCGGCTGTGGCGCCACGCGTTTTCGCATGGAGAACACGCAACGGCTGCTGAAAATCCGGCCAACACTTCTACGCGGCAACGCTTCCGAGGTTTCCGCCGTGGCCAATCATGCCTTGCGCAGCGGCAAGGGTGTCGATGCCACGCAGTCGGTTCGCGATGTCGAGGAAGATGCAAAGCGCCTGGCACGCGAGGTGGAGGTGGTCGTTGCCGTTACCGGCGAAGTCGATTTCGTCACCGATGGTCAGCGGGCCTTGCGTGTGTCGGGTGGACATCCCTTGTTGACCCGGGTCACGGCTACCGGTTGCGCTCTGAGCGCTTTGAGCGGCGCCTTTCTCTCGGTGGAGGCGGACCCACTTGTGGCCACGAGTCATGCATTGGCCTGCATGTCCGCTGCTGGCGAAATCGCTGGCAGTCAAGCCCAGGGGCCCGGATCCTTCCGGGTCCGGTTGCTGGATGCGCTCTATAGCATGGCTCCCGAAAAGCTGGATGAATTGGCCGCGATAGAATGGATGGAGGAGCAGGAATGACACGCCCTGATTTCGATCTTTCGCTCTACCTGGTAATCGGTCCGGATGACGTACGTTACCACAGCCTCGAGGATGTGGTTGCCCTAGCGGTGAAGGGCGGAGTCAGCCTGGTCCAGTTGCGCGACAAGACAGCGGACAAGCAGCAATTCGTGGAGCTTGGACGCAGCCTGCAAGGTTTGCTGAAGCCTGCGGGATTGCCGCTGATCATCAATGACAGGGTCGAGGAAGCCATGGCGTTGGGGGCCGCAGGTGTGCATGTGGGCCAGGACGACATGCCGGCGCGGCTGGTGCGCCAGGTCGTGGGGCCCGACCGGTTGGTGGGCCTGTCCAGTTCACGCCCGAAGGATGCGCAGGCGGCAGATCCTCAGGTGGTGGACTATCTGGGTGCAGGTCCCGTGAACGTGACCAGCAGCAAGGCGGATGCCAAGAAGCCGATTGCCGCAGAGGGCGTGGGCGCAATCTGTGAGGCGACATCCCTGCCTGTAGTGGCGATCGGCGGAATCCAGGTCGCGGATGTGCCAGCGCTTGTGCGCGCAGGCGTTTCCGGGGTTGCCGTGGTCTCGGCCATTTGCAGTGCAAAGAACCCCGAGTCTGCAGCGCGTGAACTGCGTCAGGCCGTTGATCGGGCGAGGACCTGACGCCAAGCCATCATCCGAATTGAAGAGCGTTCAACCGGGCTCGCAGACCATTTCCGCCTGGGGATTGCGTACCAGGGTGCGAAAGATACTGCTGGATATGATGCCCAGCACAAGCCAGAAGGCCGCGGACGTGCTAAGCGATGCCAGGAGGAACTGTTCGGAGAGTTCCGGCGGTATGCCGCTTTGCGCCGTTGGAACAACTGGGGCGCCATAGAGATGCGGAAGGGCCAGGAGGATCAGGCCCACTGGCTTGAGCCAATGAGGGCGCAGAAGAAACAACGCCAGCAGACCAGCCGAACTGGACAAGGCCGTGACCAGGAACCAGGACTGTCGTTCGAAGAGCGGTGCCTGTTCCACGCCGGGCAATGCTGGTGGAACTCCGATCGCAGGGAGAAGACTCCAGGCCAGGAAACCGCCAGTTCCCCAAAGCAGCCCATGCCAGGCACGCGTACGCCCCAGCAGGCTCATGCCAGCGGCAATGACCAGACCGAAGCCGATACCGGTCATTCCATTGGACAGGAGCGTAAGCAGGCTTTTGCCAAAGACACCGGCCTGGTCCCGATCATGCAGGATGTTGTCGTGCATGCTGAGGGTTTCGTTGGCGCCAAAACCAGCTTCATAGAGTTCAGCCTGATGAAGCAGGGGCATCAGGGTCGCCAACTGCAGGACGGTGATAGCAAGCCCGGCTATAGAGCCTGCGACCAGCCCGGTAATGAGAATGCGGCTAAGCACAGGCGTATCCTTCCATGACGCAAGTTCTTAGCATGACGGTAACGCTCTCCGGCACGATGAATCAATCACGGTTGATCCTGTGCGCGCAAAGGACACAGCCTGTGTCCATTCATCCGGATTTCCGATTCGGGTGGGCCCGAACGACTCAATCCTGTTCGTTACAGGAAAAGCGGGATTTGGGATGCAGAAAAGGCTGTGGCGTTTCTGTGTCAGCCACGTGGCAATACTGGACTTCTTCAAGATAAATTGTTGTTTTTCTTTGCCTTGAGGACGTCCAAAGTGGGAAAAGCGGGATCAAGCCTTGAAGGTTGCCTTATTGCGGCCAAATGTAGGTGCGAGAAACAAGCAGGATTACAGTCGATCCTGACGATATTATTGAACGAAGGAGCTTGACCATGAAGAAGATCGTTCTGGCCCTCACAGCCGTTGCTGGTCTGACCCTCGCAGGGTGCTCCGGCATGTCCACGACCGAACAGCGCACCTTGAGCGGCGGCGCGGCTGGTGCGGCCGGCGGTGCTGCCCTTGGCGCGATTACCGGCGGTAGTGCCACCACGGGCGCCTTGTTGGGCGGCGCACTGGGCGCTGGTGGCGGTTACCTCTATGACCAGGCTGAAGAAGACTGAGCCTGCCCCCTCAGTCTCTTCCATGAACCGGGAAGCCATATGGCTTCCCGGTTTTTTTTACGTCTCCGAACGGGTCAGGCTTGCTGTTGCCCGGTGGGTGATGCGGGCTCCCTGGGTGTTTCCAGCGGCGCTGTGGAGGCAAAACGCTTCTGCCAGAAGAAAAGGATCAGCCCTATGGAGATTCCGAGGATATCGGTGACCGTGCCACCCGAAATCATGGAGATCGCGCCAATCAGCAAGGGCACCCGCACATAGGTCTTAGCATGGCCGAAGTACCAGGCTTGTACGGCCGAGGCCAACAGGAAGATGCCGATCAAGGCCGTTACCATGTTCTGGGCAATCGTCTGAGCGTCTGCCTGCAGCAGCAGTCCTGGTGCATAGAAGAACATGTAGGGCACGATGAAAGCCGCCAGGCCGAACTTGAAGGCTGTGACGGAGGTTCGCATGGGATCAGAACCGGCGATCGCGGCGCCTGCATAGGCCGCCAGCGCAACCGGTGGAGTGATGGCCGAGATGACCGCGTAGTAGAATACGAAGAAGTGCGCGGTCAGTGGATCGATTCCAAGGCGGATGAGGCCAGGGGCGATGACAGAGGCCGCCACGGCATAGGCGGCCGTGGTGGGCATGCCCATGCCCAGGATGATGGAGATCACCATCGCAAAGCCCAGGGCGAGAAGCTGGCTGGTATCTGCCAACTGCAGCAGCATGGATGAGAAACGCAGGCCGACCCCGGTCAACCCGATCACACCGACGATGATACCGGCGCAGGCGCAGACCGCAATCAACTGGATGGCCATCCGCGAGGCCCGGTTGAGCGCATTGATCGTGCGAATCGGTCCCATACGGTGGGTCGTCAGCCAACTGACCACCACAGCCGCGATCAATGACATGGTTCCTGCCCGGATGACGGAGTAGCCCGACAACAACGTATAGATCAGGATGATGATGGGGATGAAGAGGAAGATCTTCTTCAGAATTTCGTTCAGCCGCGGCAGAGCTGATGAGGGGAGGCCTTTCATCCCCAGTTTTTGCGCCTCGAAATCCACCATCAGGAAGACCGCTGCGAAATAGAGGATCGCAGGGATGATGGCCGACATCATCAATTCCGTGTACTTGATACCGGTGATTTCAGCCATGATGAAGGCACCGGCCCCCATGATCGGAGGCATGATCTGCCCTCCGGTGGAGGAGGCGGCCTCGATCGAGGCTGCGGACTGTGAGCGATATCCGACCTTCTTCATCAATGGAATGGTCAGTGATCCCGTGGCCACCACGTTGCCTGCCGAGGTGCCGTTGATCATGCCCATTAGTCCACTGGAGAAGACCGCCACCTTGGCCGGTCCACCCCTTGTGCGTCCGGCGATGGCGAAGGCAAAGTTCACGAAGTACTCGCCAACCCGGGACTCCTGCAGAAAAGCGGCGAAGATGATGAAAAGAATGATGTAGGTCGAGGAAACGGCGACAGTGGGCCCCAGGATGCCGTTGTCCGTGTAGATATAGGTAAAGAAGCGCGAGGCTCGATAGCCGCTGTGTTCGAGAATTCCCGGCAGGTATGGGCCGAGGAAGGAATAGGAGATGAAAACAAGCGCAATGATGATAAGCGGCAGTCCCGCCACACGCCGGGTCAATTCCATGATCAGGATGATGCCGGTCAACGACATCCAGAAATCCGGTGGTGTGGGCATGACACCCGCCCGCGACTGCAGGGCCGCCAGATTGATCAGCAGGTAGACACAGACCAGAACGCTGCAGGTCGCGAGGATTACGTCATACCAGCCGAAATACTGCGCCTGCGGCTTGAACAGCCAACTGCTGATGATCGCGATGATCGCCGCAGCGAAAGTGCCGATGCTGGCATATTCCCAGACCCAGGGTGGCGGGGCCATCTGTCCCTGCACCAGCACGATATGAGCCGCGTAGGCGGACAGGACGACAGCCATCAGAGTCAGAAGAGCGGCGATGGCACCTGGCAGGATTTCAATCCTGGACGGAGACCACCCGATGTTGCCACCGGTTTCCGTGTCCTGGAACTTGCGTGCGGCCATCAGAATGAAACCGATCACAAGGGCGCCCGCGATATGGGTAATCCGGAAGGACCAGGTCTCCATCGGAAACATATTGAGCGTGATCAGGTGAAAAGCGGCATAGCCGACACAGGCGGCAAAGATGAACCAGCCCCGCCAGCTTTTCAGGTCGCGCTCATTGGCAACCACAACTTCCTCGTCGATCTTCTCGACGTTGAGCGTTTCCACCACGTCCGACGGAGCGGAGCTTTCCGTTTGGAGCTGATTGTCTTCCCGGGCCATCTTGATCTTGTTCCAGTATAGCGGCGGATGCGGATTTCTGGAATTTGAACACTTCCAGACTGGAATAAAGAAACCAGCCGGAAGCCTTGGCTTCCGGCTGGTCGAAAAAGTTTACTTCATTTCTGGTGGAATGAGATCCTCGTCGATCTCGTAGCCCTTTTCCTGGAAGTACTTCACGGCACCCGGATGGAAGAACATGAAGCTGTTCTTGTCATAATGCTCGGGCAGGGTCTCGGCTGATGCCTTGTGGACCTCCATCATGCGGTCGTTGTTGTCGAGCACAACCTTCATGATCTCGTAGCCCAGGCTTTCCGGGATGGACTTGTTCGCAATGGCGAAGTTCCACATGGCGACTGTGTCCTGGTCTTCAGGTACGGCGTCGTAGGTGTCGCCCGGAATGGTGAAGGGGGCCAGCGAGGGGTTCTCGTCCAGAAGGGTCTGAATCTCATCGTCAGTGAAGGCGAAGATGTTCACGTCGCGCTGTGCGGCCACTTCGCTGAAGGCTGCGATCGGGACCCCGGCGCCAAAGGCGAAGGCGTCGATCAGACCGTCCTGCAACTGGCTGCCCAGATCGCTGGCGCCGCCATACTGCGGCTCGAAATCAACGCCGAGCTGCTCGAGGAAGCGCGGAAAGTAGGTGCCCGGCGTACCGCCACGCGGTCCCACGCCAACGGTCTTGCCGTTCAGGTCCTCGACCGAGTCAATGTCGGAATCGGCAAGAGCGATGATCTGGAACGGCGTTTGGTACATCGGGAAGAGGGCGCGGACGTCGCGCATCTCGACACCCGGAGCAATCTCATTCTCGCCGACCCAGGCGTCATAGCCCGGTCCCATGGTGGTCATGCCGAACTCCAGGTCACCGGCGTTGACCAGGGCCATGTTCTGCACAGGACCACCGGTGGCCTCCGTTGCGGTGGTGATGTCCAGTGATTCCTGCACGAGGTCGGCCCAGCCGGCCCCGTAGATGAAATAGGTGCCGCCCTGGCTGGCGGTGCCGACGGTTACGGAGTCCGGCCAGTCATCCTGAGCGACGGCGCTCGTCGCCATGGCACCGGCCATGGCAAGCGCCGCGCTGGCGGTTCCCAATTTTGTAATCCAAGAGAATGTCATGTCTTTGGTTCCTCCCTTATTCGAACCAGTGTATGCGGGTCCAACACGGCCCGGACCGGCGGCAGGAAGTGGTTCGATTGCAAAGGGATTCTGGAGACTTTTCTCGAGAGCGGACACTGCTGGACGCTACGAGTGCCTTTGTGGCCCGAGCCGGGCGATTCTGGCAGGCCAGCCAGCTAAACTCCCTGTTGCAACCGGTCTTGCTGCCGGTAAGCCTTGGTACCCAGATATGACAAAAACATACAGTTGTACGCAGGGAAAGCAAACTAAAGTTATTGTCACACGACGCCATCCAGTTTGCTCGCAAAGTTTGGGAAATATGGCTCTGGCTGCCTGTCGTGTTTCTCATGAACTCTGGAAAAGCGTGCTTGCCGGCTTTTCGCGTCCAGGCTTATAGGATATTCCGGGCTGGGGAAGTCATCGGGAGTCGTCAAAGCTGTGAGCAGTGTTACCGCAAACCCATCCGTCAACCTTTCGGCCGATGTATCCAAGGCGCGCTATATCGTGCTGGGCAATGAGAAGGGCGGTTCGGGCAAGTCGACCACCGCCATGCATTTGGCCGTGGCTTTGATTCATGCCGGCCGCAAGGTGGGCATCATCGATCTGGATGCGCGCCAGGGAACCCTGTCCCGCTATGTCGAGAACCGGGCTGCTTTCGTGGAGTCCGAAGGGTTGCCGCTTGAAGTGCCACCGCTTGAGAAGGTGCTGGGCTCGACCCTGGACCGTCGCGAGGAAGCCCGGGCAGATGAGGAAGAGCGGCTGAATGCCGCAGTGGAGCGCCTTCAGGACTGTGATTGCCTGGTCATCGATACTCCGGGCAGTGATTCGCACCTTTCGCGCCTGGGGCACATCCTGGCGGATATCCTGATCAGCCCACTCAATGACAGCTTTATCGACCTGGATCTGTTGGCACGACTGGATGCGCAGGGGCGCAAGATTCTGGGGCCCAGCATCTACAGCCAGATGGTCTGGGAACAGCGCCAGAAGCGTGCGCGCCAGGGTGGGCGGCCGGTGGACTGGGTGGTTATGCGCAACCGCCTGTCCCATCTGGATGCGCGCAACAAACAGCGAATTGGCCAGCTGTTGGACGAGCTGTCGCAGCGCATCGGTTTTCGCCTGGCGCCCGGGTTCGGTGAGCGTGTCATCTTTCGCGAACTCTTCCCCCAGGGATTGACCTTGTTGGACCTGCGGGAAACCCACAGCAGCCTGACCATGAGCCATGTGGCGGCGCGCCAGGAAGTTCGCGAACTCTTGCGCACCATCGGTGTAACCCAGGAGAGTTGATCCGGCTTGATTTCCTGTGGCGCCGAATTGATCTAAATGATCAAGATGGAAATGCAGGTCATCGTGGAACAGCAAGCAGGATCTCATGGCAGATAAGGGCGCAGGTAAGGGCAACGTCACGAAACAGGGCGAAAGCACGCCTGACCGCAACCGGGAGGTCGATGATTTCCTTCGGAAAGTCAGGGACTTGCCGGCCCAGGGAAAGGGTGCGGCCGGAGGTCAGCGAGGTCGGTTGATCTTTTCGCTGGATGCAACAGCCAGCCGTCAGCCCACCTGGGACCAGGCCATGGACCAGCAGGCCGAGATGTTCAGCCAGGCCGGCAGTCTGGGAGGGCTGGATGTCCAACTGGCGTTCTACCGTGGTTTCGGGGAATGCAAGGCCAGCCGTTGGCACTCCGAGCCTGCCAGCCTGCTGAAAGCCATGACCGCCGTGCAGTGCATAGCTGGCCGTACGCAGATCGCCCGCTTGTTGCGTCATGCACGTAGCGAGAATGCGAAGAAGAAGGTCTCCGCTCTGGTCTTCATTGGCGATTGTGTCGAGGAAGACGTGGACGAACTGGGACATCTGGCCGGCGAACTGAAACTCGTCGGTGTGCCCTGTTTCCTGTTTCAGGAAGGACACGATCCCACGGCCACCCAGGCATTCTCCCAGATCGCAAAGCTTTCGGGCGGTGCTCACTGCCGTTTCGATGCAGGATCCGCCCGCCAGCTCAAGGACCTGCTGGGTGCCGTGGCGGTCTATGCCAGCGGGGGCATGAAGGCTCTGTCGGATCGTTCCCGGCAGCAGGGTGGTGCGGCACGGCAACTTCATGAGCGTTTGCGTCTGGCCGATCACAGCCGCGAGTCGTGATGCTGGGCTGGGTCATTCTGATTGTCTGCGGTCTTGCGGGGGGCTACCTCCTGCTGCGCTGGTTCGTGAATGCCTCACCCGGGCGCGTGAAAACGGCACTTCTGTGGACGGCCGCTCTGATCGGCACGGGCCTGATGCTGTTCGCCCTCTGGGGTGGATTGCGCCAGTTGATTGCCCTGGCACTTCCTTTCCTGATGCCCCTGCTGTTCCGCCTGCCTAGCTTGCTGCGTCGCATGAAGTGGCCGGGCGGTGGGCAGGGCCCCGGCCAGGTCTCGACAGTCGAGACACGCTTCCTGCGCATGACTCTGGATCATGACACGGGAAGCATGGATGGCGTTGTACGCGAGGGAGAGTACCGGCCCCAGCGCCTGTCCGAAATGAGCCATCAGGATCTCATTGCCTTCTGGGAAGAGGTCCGCATAGCGGATGAGGAATCAACGGCCGTCCTGGAAAGCTACCTGGACCGTGTCCTGGGTGAGGATTGGCGAAACCAAAAACGCGGGCGGGCCGCTGGCGAGGACCAGTCGCATCCTTCGAATGGCTCGGAAATGTCACTGGAGGAGGCCTGGCGTATCCTGGAGCTTGACCCTGGTGCCGACGAGACGCAGGTGCGCGCGGCTCATCGCCGTTTAATGCAGAAATTTCATCCGGATGCAGAGGGATCAAACTACCTGGCCAGCAAGATCAACCAGGCAAAGGATGTGCTGCTGAAGCATCTCAGGGGCAAAGCTTGATCTTTTCTTGAGAAAGTTGTGTGTTGAACAGTGCTCCTGCCGCCCTTTATTCAGAGCAGGTGTTGTTAGAAGAGGATCCGAGCAAGCCATGCCAAAACCCATTCGCAAGGCCGTGTTTCCCGTGGGCGGTCTGGGCACGCGCTTTCTGCCGGCCACCAAGGCCCTGCCCAAGGAGATGCTGCCCGTCGTGGACAAGCCCTTGATTCAGTATGCGCTGGAGGAGGCACGCGCTGCCGGTATCGAGGAGTTCATCTTTGTCACAGGACGCGGCAAGGCCGCCATAGAGGATCATTTCGATCATTCCTATGAGCTCGAGGAGACTCTCGAGGCGCGTGGAAAGCAGGCGAGCCTGGAGATGATTCAAGATACGGTGATGAAACCGGGCCAGGTGGCCTACATACGCCAGCAGCAACCTCTGGGTCTGGGGCATGCCGTGTGGTGTGCGCGCGCCCTTCTGGGAGATGAACCCTTTGCTGTTCTGTTGGCCGACGATCTGGTCCAGGCGCCCAGATCCTGTCTGGCGCAGATGATCGAGGTCTACAACGAAGTTGGAGGCAATGTGGTCGCGGTGATGGACGTGCCGGAGCAGCAGACCGACCGCTATGGCATCCTGGATGTGGTCAGCGATGACGGTCGAATTGCCGAAGCGCGCGGCCTGGTGGAGAAGCCCAAGCCGTCCGAGGCGCCCTCGACCCTGTCGATCATCGGTCGCTATATCCTGCAGCCCCAGGTGATCGACGAGCTTTCGCACCAGGACAAGGGGGCAGGCGGCGAGATCCAGCTGACCGATGCCATGGCGCGGACCATCGGGCCGGTGCCTTTCCATGGCCTTCGTTTCGAGGGAACACGTTTCGACTGCGGCAGCAAGGAAGGTTTCCTGGAGGCCAATATTGCCTTTGCGCTGGCCCGCGACGATCTGGGAGGTGCCATGGACGAGATCCTGCGGCGCTATCGCTCTGATGAGAGGGAAATGGCATGACGGGAGAACGGTTGGCCGAGCCTTCAGGACATTCATTCAACCCCAGCATCCTGCGTGAATACGATATACGCGGCCTGGTTGGAGAGACGCTCTTCACCGAGGATGCCCGCGCTCTGGGCCGGGCTGTTGGCACGAAGGTTCGCCGCAATGGAGGCCGGCGCGTCGTTGTCTGTTATGACGGGCGCCTTTCCTCGCCCGAGCTGGAAGCGGCCCTGGTTGCCGGTGTTCTGTCCAGTGGCGTTCATGTGGACCGGATCGGGCTGGGGCCCACGCCCATGCTGTACTATGCTGTACATGCGCTGGATGCCGATGGCGGCGTCATGGTGACCGGCTCCCACAATCCTCCGGACTACAACGGCTTCAAACTGGTGATCGGAAAGCAGGCCGTCTTTGGCCAGGATATCCTGGAACTTGGCCGAATGGCTGCAGGCGGCGACTACCTGCAAGGTGAGGGAGAGGTCGAGGACCACGAACTTCTGGAAGCCTATGTCTCGCGGTTGTTGCGCGATTACGAGGGGCCGCAGAACCTCAAGGTCGCCTGGGATGCGGGCAACGGCGCAGCCGGGGTGGCCATGGAACGGCTGTGCGAACAGCTTCCGGGCGAACATATCCTGCTCAACCAGCGCATCGATGGCGCTTTTCCGGCGCATCATCCCGACCCGACGGTCGCGGACAACCTGCAGCAATTGATCGCAACAGTGCGAGATGAAGGCTGTGACCTGGGCATCGCGTTCGATGGTGATGGCGACCGTATTGGTGCTGTGGATTCCCAGGGGCGTATCCTGTGGGGGGATCAGTTGATGCTGCTGCTGTCCCGGGACGTCCTGAAGGCACAGCCGGGAGCAACGATCATAGCGGATGTGAAGGCCAGTCAGATCCTGTTTGATGGAATCGCCGCCCTGGGGGGACAGCCCCTGATGTGGAAAACCGGACATTCCCTGATCAAGGCCAAGATGCAGGAAACAGGTTCGCCCTTTGCAGGTGAGATGAGTGCCCACCTGTTCTTTGCCGATCATTTCTATGGGCACGATGATGCGCTCTATGCTGCGGTACGCCTGTTGTCGGCACTGGAAACCTGGGGTGACAGCCTGGCCGCGTTTCGTGATTCCCTGCCATCGGTTGTCAATACACCTGAATTGCGATTTCCCTGTGCTGATGATCGTAAGCAGGCCGTAATCCAGGAGGTCAAGGAACGCCTGGAAGAACGCGATGATGTCGAGGTCAATGCGATTGATGGCGTACGTGTCAGCGAGGATGGCGGCTGGTGGCTGCTGCGGGCGTCGAACACCCAGGATGTCCTTGTCGCTCGCTGTGAAGCTGGCGATGAAGAAGCGTTGGAGCGTTTGAAGAAACGGCTGGCCGAACAACTTCACATCAGCGGAGTGGAAATTCCGGACAGCTAATTTCGCCAAATCATATAAAAAGCTCGTTTAATGATTCCTAAACCTCTGCTTCCTAGGATTCGGGTTACGAAAACCGAGTTTTAGACGGGGAAGTCATGAGCGAGCTGGATGGAAACCATCAGGCGGGAACACTGATCGACCGTGTTGCCGAAATCGCGGGAGGCCTGGGGCTGGAATTGACGGACGTTGCCGGCGATGTGGAGAGCATTGCCCGCAATGTGGAAGAGCAGGCCGGTTCACTCAACGAGCTGTCATCACAGGCCAATCGCGTTTCCGAACGCAATCACCGCATCCTGGAAATGGCGGCCTCGGCCCAGGAAACGGCTTCCAGTGCATCGCAAGAGGTCTCAGGATCGCGAGAGACCATGGACAGCGGATTGGAGAAGATCCGCAGCCTGGTGCAGTCCGTAAACAATATGGAAAGCCAGCTTTCCGGCCTGCAGGAAGCCCTGGACAAGGTTGCACGGGTAGCTGCCGGGATTGACGCCATCGCCAAGCAGACCAACCTGTTGGCGCTGAACGCCACCATCGAGGCGGCGCGGGCCGGGGAGGCCGGAAAGGGCTTTGCCGTGGTTGCCGGCGAGGTGAAGGAATTGGCAAGTCAGACCAGTAAGGCAACCGCAGAAATCGACGAAACCCTCAGCCAACTGACCAGCCAGGCGCAGCACCTTATCTCGATGGGTACGGAAAGCACACAGCAGGCCGAGGCTGTGCGTGAGGGGACAGAAAGCCTCGACGGCTTGCTGGGTAAGCTACAGCAGGCCATGGAAGCCGTGGATGGCCGTGCCGGGGACATTGCCCGGGATGCCGGTGATATCGACGAAGGCTCGCGGCAATTGGCCGAGACCCTGAACGGCATGACCGGAGGGGTTACGCAATCGGGGGAAACTCTCAAGGAAAGCAGGGATCGTATCAACAGCCTGATCTCCACTGGTGAGAACCTGTTGGGCCTGGTGGCGGACAGTCAGGAGAATACCCTGGATCGTCCTTTTATCGAGTTGGCCAGGGAAACGGCACAGTACTGTGCTGATGCGTTTGAAAAGGCACTGTCACAGAACGAGATCCCTCAAGCAGATCTGTTCAGCCGGGATTATAAAACGATTCCCGGAACGAACCCAGAGCAGCACATGGCTCCCTTCACGGATCTGACGGACCGGCTGCTGCCGGAATTCCAGGAAGCAGCCCTTGAGCAGGATGAGCGGATCGTCTTCTGCGCCTGCATCGATACCGAGGGGTATATCCCGACGCACAACAGGAAGTTCTCCGCCCCCCAGGGCAACGATCCCGTTTGGAACAATGCCAATTGCCGCAATCGACGGCTGTTCAACGATCGCGTGGGTCTGGCAGCCGGCAGGAATACAAAACCTTTCCTGCTGCAGACCTATCGCCGTGACATGGGCGGAGGGCAGTTCGTCCTGATGAAGGATGTTTCAGTTCCAATATATGTCGGTGGACAGCACTGGGGTGCACTGCGGCTGGCCTACAGGCCCAACAACTGAAGCATTCAGCGACGGCAAAACAAAATAGGCTGCCAGCAGTGTGATGCCGGCAGCCTATTTTCGTTGGCACTTGGGCCGAGTCTGGGTCCCTGTTACAGGAACCTCAGCCGCCCGAGGGATTTACCACCAGACAATCCATTCCTTCGGAAGACAGCGACTTGCAGGCCCCCTTGGCCTGATTCTCCGCAAGGCCAATCAGACGGGCGCGATAAAGCGCACCTTTTGTGCCCTGGGTGCTGCTGACAGCGACGTGCTCAAGGGACAATCCACGGATCCGTTCGGCAGCTTTTCCAGCCATGTCTTGCGCTGACTGGGAACTGCGGAAGGCACCGACCTGGATCGCCCAGATGCCGGAGGTGGAGGCATCGCCTTCGGCATAGGTGGCATCGCCAGTCGAAGCTTCGGCCTTTGAAATGAGGGACAGACCCGAGGAGGTGCTCTTGTTATCCCTGTCGGCCGCCTGTGTCGAAGCGACCGCAGAGGCAAGCTGGATGGGTTTGGGTGCTGCCGGGCCTGTTGGCGTGATCTGGTTGGCGACACGAAGTTGCTTAGCCTTGTCAAATCCGCGATTCAGCAGCGTCACCATGTGATCATCACGTGTGCGCGAGGTGCGGCCTCCAAAGACAACCGCAATGATCCGGCGCCCATTGCGCACGGCCGAGGCCGCAAGATTGAAGCCCGAGGCGTTGATGTATCCGGTCTTGATACCATCAACCCCGTCATAGCGTTTCAGCAGCTTGTTGGTGCTGTTGATGGTCTGTCCGCGATAGCTGTATTGCTGGGTCGAGAAATACTTGTAGTGATGCGGAAAATGGTCGAGCAGGGCCTTTGAAAGATAGGCCATGTCGCGCGCCGTGGTGATCTGTCCTCGGTCCGGCAGGCCGGACGCATTGCGGAAGGTGGTATTGCGCAGGCCGAGCTGTTGCGCCTTGCGAGTCATCTGCTGGGCAAAGTCCCACTCCGTTCCGGAAATGCTTTCGGCAATGACCACCGCCACGTCATTGGCCGAGCGCGTCACAAGGACGCCAATGGCGTCCTTCAGGCGAATGGTCTCGCCAGCGCGCAGGCCCAGTTTCGACGGCGGCATGCCAGCGGCACGCGGTGAAACCGTAAGGGGCTGATCAAGGGTCATGTTTCCCTTGTCCAGCTGCTCGAACACCATATACAGCGTCATCATCTTGGTCAGCGAGGCAGGATAGCGCTGAGCATCGGCACTGGAAGAGTGCAGGACTTTGCCTGTCTGGTAGTCCATGATGATGGAGGCGTATTTCGGATTGGCCTGGGCGGCCGCGGAAAGCAGGAATACCGCTGCGAATACGCAGAGAAATCTAGCTGCCAAGTGTGTGAATGATGTGGAAATCATTGAGACGGCCCCCAAAGAATAGCTTATAGTCCCCTGAATCACAGCGATTCTATGCGATGGAGTCGCGGCTGTCCAGAATTTCAGGTGAAAAGCTATCAAAAAGCATTCTTGCCTGTTCTACAGACGAAGTCAGAATCAGGGAAGCTTTCTGTACAACGACCGATGCTGGCAGCCATGCGGTCGATCGCCGCAGCTTCACGTCCAGAGACAGCTGCGTGAAATGGCAGTGCTAACTTCGAGGTTATGCTGCACTGCACAAAATTCCCTTGACTTACTGAGTGCCATCCTTATCTTACCGGTATGTTGCATCGCAACAAAGCCATGTGTTGATCAACTCTGACGAGCTGCAATTCATGGAGTTCGACAGAGTAACGTCACACGAAACATCAGGAGTATAGAGATATGACCACAAAGAAAACCGCCTCGGCGCAGGAAGCGTTGAAGCCTGTTGAGGCCGCCGTCAATTCCGGTAAGGAAACTGTCGATGCGGTTCTCAAGGTCAGCGCCGACGCCGCAACGAAGCAGTACGAGCAGGCCTTCTCCATGACCAAGGAACAGGTCGAGAAGTCCTCCAACATGGCCTTCAAGAACTACGACGAATTCCAGGATCTCGGCAAGGAGAACCTGAATGCCGTCGTGAACTCAGGCACGACCTTTGCGAAGGGGTTCGAGGCCATCAGCAAGGAAATGATGGCGTTCACCCAGTCCAATATGGAAGCGGGCCTGGCCATGACCAAGAAGATGCTTGGTGCCAAGAACCTTCAGGAATTCACCGATCTGCACGGCGAATACAGCCGTGGCCAGTTCGACAAGTTCCTGGCGGAGACCGCAAAGCTGAGCGAGATGTCGATGCAGACGGCCAACGAAGCTGTTGCACCGCTTCAGACGCGGGCCCAGGCGACCATGGAAAAGGTCATGAAGCCGGCCGCATGAATGCCCGGTGACATGACGTTCTGACAGCGGGGCCCGGCAGCGATGTCGGGCCCCGTTTCGTTTGATGGCGCCCGAGGAATTTGCCAGACTCCCTCTTGTCATGACGAATATGAAAGAGTGCCCTCTTGACGCCGCATTCTTCTTTCCAAGTTAATCAGTAGGAAAAGCTTTTTGTGCTATGATCACCGGAAACGAAGGCAGTTGGTTACCTTGCATGTATCAGGAAGCCGTTATGAGTGCGAATGACGGAAATGATGGAGACGACGACGGCTCCACCGACGTGGTCGTAAAGTCCAGGACAAAGACCAAGAAGCCGTCGCTCTACAAGGTTCTGATGCTGAATGACGACTATACGCCGATGGAGTTCGTCGTTCATGTCCTGGAGCAGTTCTTCTCGAAAGGTCGGGAAGAGGCCACGCAGATCATGCTTCAGGTGCACCGCCGGGGTGTCGGCGTGTGTGGTGTCTTTACATATGAAGTAGCGGAAACCAAGGTTACACAGGTGGTCGATTACGCGCGCAAGCACCAGCACCCCCTGCAGTGCACGCTGGAAAAGGAGTAGGCCTCTAATGCTCTCGCCAAATCTCGAAAAAACGCTGCACCGGGCCCTGGCCCTGGCCAGCGAACGCCGGCATGAATATGCGACGCTGGAGCATCTGCTGCTGGCCTTGAGCGAAGACAGTGACGCCCTGTCCGTAATGCGAGCCTGTGGCGTGGATGTGAATCAGTTGCGCAGTGATGTCGGTGACTATATCGACAACGAATTGGCCAATCTGATCAACCTGCAGACGGAGGAGAGCAAGCCTACGGCCGGTTTCCAGCGGGTCCTTCAGCGGGCTGCCATTCATGTGCAGTCCTCGGGACGGGCGGAAGTCACAGGCGCCAACGTCCTGGTGGCCATGTTCTCCGAGCGTGAAAGCCATGCGGTCTATTTCCTTCAGGAACAGGACATGAGCCGGCTTGATGCCGTGAACTACATCAGCCACGGCATCGCCAAGGTCTCCGGCAAGGAAGAATCCAAAACCGTTCACGGCGCGGAAAATGAGGCGCAGTCCGAAAAGGTGGTTCAAAAGGGCCGCGAGGCGCTGGACGCCTACTGCGTCGACCTGAACCAGAAAGCCAAGGACGGACGTATCGATCCGCTGATCGGACGTGATGCCGAAATCGAGCGCACCATCCAGGTGCTGTGCCGCCGCACCAAGAACAATCCACTTTATGTTGGGGATCCAGGTGTGGGCAAGACGGCCATAGCCGAGGGTCTGGCCAAGCGCATTGTGGACGAACAGGTGCCTGAAGCACTGAAAACCGCCACGATCTTTGCCCTCGACATGGGCTCGCTGCTAGCCGGGACGCGCTACCGCGGTGATTTCGAAGAGCGGTTGAAGGCCGTGATGAACGAGCTGGAACAGCAGGATCATGCCGTTCTGTTCATCGACGAGATCCATACCGTTATCGGTGCCGGGGCGACCTCGGGTGGGGCCATGGATGCCTCGAACCTGCTGAAGCCTGCGCTTCAGAACGGAACATTACGGTGCATCGGATCCACGACCTACAAGGAATACCGCAGTTACTTCGAGAAGGATCGCGCCTTGGTGCGGCGCTTCCAGAAGATCGATGTCCATGAGCCGACTGTCGATGATGCGGTCAAGATCCTGCAGGGCCTCAAGCCTTATTACGAGAAGCACCACAGCGTGCGCTATACGCAGGATTCCCTGCGGACGGCCGTAGAGCTGGCGCATCGCTATATCCATGACCGCAAGCTCCCGGACAAGGCCATCGACGTGATCGACGAGGCCGGTGCGGCGCAAAGTCTTCTGCCGGATTCCCGCAAGCGCAAGACGGTGGCCGTCAAGGATATCGAGGCCGTGGTCTCCAAGATCGCGCGGATCCCACCGAAGGCCGTCACCAAGGACGACCGGGAATCCCTGCGGACGCTGGAACGCGACCTCAAGACCATGGTGTTCGGGCAGAACAAGGCCATCGAATCCCTGTCTGCGGCCATCAAGCTGTCGCGTGCCGGGCTGCGCGAGCCGGAAAAGCCCATCGGCAGCTACCTTTTTGCCGGTCCCACAGGTGTCGGCAAGACCGAAGTGGCGCGTCAACTTTCCCGCACACTGGGCATCGAGCTCACTCGCTTCGACATGTCCGAGTACATGGAGCGGCATACCATCAGCCGCCTGATCGGTGCGCCGCCGGGCTATGTCGGTTTCGATCAGGGCGGTCTCTTGACTGATGCCGTGGACCAGAATCCTCACTGTGTCCTGCTGCTGGACGAGATCGAGAAAGCGCATCCCGATCTCTTCAATATCCTGCTGCAGGTGATGGACTATGGGAAGCTTACGGACCACAACGGAAAGACGATCGACTTCCGCAACGTCATCCTGATCATGACCACGAATGCCGGGGCTGCCGAAATGGCGAAGCCCGCCATCGGTTTCGTGTCCAGCAATCGGACCGACGAGGATCTGGAGGCCATCAACCGCCTGTTCACACCGGAATTCCGCAACCGCCTGGATGCAGTTATCTCGTTTGCCGGACTTTCGGAGGAAATCGTTGCCCAGGTTGTCGACAAGTTCGTCATCCAGCTGGAAGCTCAGCTGGCCGACCGTGGTGTGACCATCGAGTTGAGCGAGGAGGCCCGCAAGTGGCTGGCTAAGAAGGGTTATGAGCCCTCCTTCGGTGCCCGTCCCCTGGGCCGGATCATCCAGGAGAACATCAAGACGCCACTGGCGGAAGAACTGCTGTTCGGCAAGCTTGCCAAGGGCGGTTATGTCCGCGTCGAGGTCAAGGATGACCGCCTGACCTTTGCCTTCGAGGAGCCACAGAAAGGCGGCGGCAAGAAGTCTTCGGGCCCAAACGGAGGCAAGGACAAGGCCCCCGTTTTGGTCGAGTAGCCTGAAGCCTGCTTTCCTGTAACGGGATCCAGTTCTACGGCGGGCCCGGAGCAAACACTCCGGGCCCGCTTTTTCATGCGCTGTCGTTGCTGGGCGATTTACCTGACAAAGCCCGCTCCTCGATCAGGCTGTAGACGGCGCGCAAGGCCATGGCTTCACCGCCGGCCGGCCGGCCGGGGCGGTCGCTCTGGTTCCAGGCATAGACATCGAAGTGCACCCAGGGTGTTTCCGGCGGAATAAAGTGTTCCAGAAACAGGGCCGCCGTGATGGCGCCGGCAAAGGGGCCTTCCGAAACGTTGTTCAGGTCGGCGACCTTGCTTTTCAGTTTCTCACGGTAGGGCTGGTGTAGGGGCAGACGCCAAAGGCTATCCTTCTGCCTTTCGCCATGCTGCGCCAGAGAGGACGCCAATGCGCCATCATTGCAGAACATGGCAGGCAGATCGGGACCGAGGGCCACGCGTGCGGCACCGGTCAGCGTTGCAAAGTCGAGCAGCAGGTCGACCTTCTCGCTGCCCGCCTCGCAGAGTGCATCGGCCAGTACCAGCCGGCCTTCGGCATCCGTGTTCCCGATCTCCACGCTCAGGCCCTTGCGTGTCTGTATGACATCCAGGGGTCGGAAGGCATTTCCGGACACCGCGTTCTCCACCGCAGGAATGAGGACGCGCAGGCGAATGGGCAGCTCAGCCTCCATGATCGTGGAGGCAAGACCGAGCACATGGGCAGCACCGCCCATGTCCTTCTTCATGATTTTCATGCCCTCGGCCGGTTTCAAGTCCAGGCCGCCCGTGTCGAAACAGACGCCTTTGCCGACAAGAACCACCAGTGGCGCTGTCTTGTCTCCTCCGGACCAGCGCAGGTCAATGAGGCGCGGAGCGCGTGTGGAGGCACGGCCCACTGCATGAATGGCGGGATAGTTCTCCTCCAGCAAAGCTTCTCCCTCGACGACCTGCAAGGCGGCTCCGTGTTCGCCTGCTAGCTGGCGGGCGGCTTCCTCCAGCTCCTCCGGACCCATGTCATTGGCGGGAGTGTTGATCAGGTCGCGGGTCAGTCCGATGCCACGGGCCAGGCGTTTTACCGCCGCGCTATCGCAATTCTGTGGCCAGACCAGGGAAGCGGACAAGCGGTCCACCTTGCGATAGTGGTTGTAGCTGTAGCTTCCAAGTGCCCATCCAAGTGCGGCGGCATTCGCACTGTCCCTGTCGAGGGCAGGCTGTATTTCATAGGTTCCGGGCGGCAGGGATTTCGGCAAGGCGCCGTAGGACCATATATCGTCCAAAGCCTCTACGCCGGCCAGCATCTCGTTCATTTGGCCATTCCTGCCAGGCAAGGGACAGAAGCTGCCGCTCTTTGCGCTGAACCCGTTTGCTGTCACCCAGGCACGCACCTCGTCCGGCTGATCGGCCAACCAGCTTTCCAGGCTGTCCGCATTCAGGATACGCAAGGCGATGGCGTGGCCAGAGGAATCGGCAAGGGAAGCAAGCATGTGATTTGTCATCGTGATCGGTTCACCAGAAGCGAGTTGAAGAAAGAATTGCGGAACCAAGCTCGCACGGGCAGGCTCGACATCCAAGCAATCTGCACCAAGTCTTCACGAGCGTTTCATGGATACTACACTTGTCATCGGAAACAAGAACTACTCCTCCTGGTCCCTGCGTGCCTGGCTGCCGCTTCGTCAGGCAGGGCTTTCCTTTTGCGAGGAGGTGATTCCTCTGCGCCGGGAAGATACGTCAGAACAAATTCTGTCCTGGTCGCCCAGCGGCAAGGTGCCGGTGTTGCTTCATGAGGGACGCACTGTCTGGGACAGCCTGGCCATCGGTGAATACCTGGCGGAACTTTACCCCCAGGCCGGTCTTTTGCCTGCCGCCCGCGCTGCGCGTGCGCGTGCGCGCAGCATCATTGCTGAAATGCATGCCGGCTTCGGTGCCTTGAGGAAAGAATGTCCGATGGACATGCGCGCGCATCGCCCAATCGATCTGTCCGCGGAGACAAGGCGTGATGTGGAACGTATCAGTGCCATCTGGGAGGCCTGCCTGAAGGAGGCTGGCGGCAGAGGTTTCCTGTTCGGTTCGCCGGGGCTCGCCGATGCCTTCTATGCGCCCGTGGTCAGCCGCTTTGCCACCTATGGCATCATGCCGGGGCCGCTCGGCCAGGCTTACATGGAACAGATCCAGGATTGGCCCCTCTATCAGGAATGGCTGAATGCTGCCCGACAGGAAACCTGGAGTTTCAACCTGACGGCCTGAGATCACGCCGCCTGAGCCGATGATCTCTGGCCGTTCGTTTTCGGCTTGTCTGAGCTTGCCCGATTGATGGTTCTCTCGATTTCCTCGGGGCTGCCGAAAAGTTTCCCATCAAGGTTGTCGTAGCGCGGGTCGAGCGCAGTGAAGCGAAAGCGCTCACCTTCGCGGATTGCAAGCCCGACCCCACGTTCGTCGGTTTCTATCAGAAGGGCACCTGTGTTTCCGAATACCTGCATGAGTCTGTCCTCGCTGGATGGCAGCGCCAGCCCTGTATGGCTGGCGACGCTGGTGGATTGCCACTCAGACTACAGCAAGCTTCATGATGTTATGATGTCATCCGCATGATAATGCGTTGAAGGTGCCGTGGGGGTGCCTCAGCTTTCCTGGCGAACTCAGCGAAATTTCAGAGTACGCAGGAAGAAGTTGGAGGTGCGCTGCAAGCTGTCGTCGAATGTGTCGCCACGTAGCGTATGGGCCTGTCCATCATAGATTTGCAGCTCGTAGTTGGCCCCGACGGTCTTGAGAACCTTGGCCGCTTCATGCGCGCGTCCCACCGGCACAACGGAGTCTCTGCCCCCGTGGAGAATCAAGGTTGGCGGCATGGACTGAATGCGGGAACGGTCGATGTCCCAGGAAAGTCCCCCTCCGACAGCGACCACGGCCTTTATGCGCTCGTCCTGCGTAGCGCGGCCCAGTGCCTGAAAGGCACCAAGAGAGAAGCCATAGACGCCAATACGTTCCTCATCGACCTTGGGGAGCTTCGCGATGTACTCGAGGGCTTCGCCCACTACACGGTCACGCTGACGGAAATAGGCCGGGCTGGCCTTGTTCGCGACACTCAGGCCGTCGAAGTAGTGCACGATGAAAGCGGCAATGCCTTCATCCACAAGCTGTTCGACGATGGGATAGAACAGAGATCCACTTCCCAGGCCGCTGGCTCCATGCAGAACCGCAACAGCCGGAACGGGGGCATCGGGCCTGGCTCCTTCGGGCAGGGCCATGTCAATCCGTACGTTACGGCCTTCGACCTTGAAGCTTCCCATGCCGTTGACGACCTGGGCTGCATTGAAGCCATGGCTTTCGGAAAGGGGGACGAGCAGGAAAACGCTGAAAATGAGACCGGTCAAAACCGGAAAAAAGGCTCCTCTACGTTTCCGCATGCTGTTCCAATGCCTCCCGATGATTGGACCTGTGGTTCTATAACACCAAAACCCGCCCCAGTCTCAACAAAAAGCTGCTGCATTTCTGACATTCTTGGGGCGTGCTCACCTGGAGTCGGCATCATTCAATGATTGTCCTGGACGAACGGGGGCCCAAAGGACCTCCTCGATGTCCTCGGCACCGGTAAAGAGCATGACAAGGCGATCAACACCAAGCGCTATCCCGGCAGCCTCCGGCATGCCCTGGTCGAGTGCGGCCAGGAAGTCCTCATCAATGGGATAGCGCTGCCCGTAGATACGCTGTTTCTCTCTGCAGTCAGCCTCGAACCGTCGGCGCTGCTCGCTGGCATCCGTCAGTTCGCCAAATGCATTGGCGAGTTCAACCCCGGCGATATAGAGTTCAAAGCGTTCGGCCAGCCTTGGATCCGATGGTTTTGGGCGTGACAGCGCGGCCTGGCTGACCGGGTAGTCATAGAGGATGGTGGGGGTACTATATCCCAGGTGCGGCTCGATCTTCTCCAGAAGGATCCGGGTAAAAACGGCCTGCCAATCGTCATCCTCGGCTGTCCGGATTCCCTGTTGCCTGGCGGCTTCGGCCAGCAGGCCTGCGTCGGGCTTCCAGGGGTCCTCTGTCGTCGCCAACAGGTCGATGTTGGCATAGTGTTGGAAGGCCTCGGTAACGGAAAGATGCTCCCAGGGCTGGAAAAGATCGACCTGCTGTCCCTTCCAGATAATGGATGTTTGCTGCAGGCGACGCGCAATGGCACGCAGCATATCCTGGCAGTCCTGCATCAGGACTTCATAGCCTTCCTGTGCCCTGTACCATTCAAGCAGCGTGAATTCCGGATGGTGAAGGGACGAAGCCTCGGCATTGCGAAACACACGGGCAAGGGTGAAGAGGCGTTTTTCCCCGGCGACCAGAAGCTTCTTGCAGGCAAATTCCGGCGAGGTGTGAAGGTAGAGCTGCGCCTGCCTGCCGTCGGGGGTGGTCAGCCGGGTTTCAAAGGCCTGTAGATGAGGCTCCAGCCCAGGAGAAATCTGCAGGGCCGGGGTTTCAGCCTCCACGAAATCCTGATCAAGAAAGTGTTGACGTATCCCGTTCAGGACATGCGTTCTCTTGACCAGGTTCGGGCGTCGCCGGGCATAGGTTTCGGGATTCCACCAGTTTTCCGAGGCTGTGGTCATGCTGCTGATGCTGTTCCAGTGTGGCTTGGCGTTGAGGGAAGGAGGGGAAGCTGTTAGCTTCCGACATCTTTTTCATAAGGGATATTTGATCGTGAAAGTGAATGCCAGTGCACTGCGTCAGGGCAATGTTGTCGAGTACAATGACAAGCTCTACGTCGTTCTCAAGGCCGACAATATCCAGCCGGGCAAAGGTACGCCGGTGACCCAGCTGGAAATGCGCCGCATCAGCGACGGCGTCAAGACTTCGGAGCGTTTCCGCACCACGGAGCAGGTGGAGAAGGCCTTCATTGAGGAAGGGGATTATCAATATCTCTATGAGGACGCCGACGGCTCGGCCTTCATGGAGGTCAATACCTTCGACCAGATCATCATTCCCAAGCAGGTGATCGGCGATGGTCAAGTCTATCTGCAGGAAGGGCTGGTGGTTAAGGTCTACCAGCACGAGGGTGTTCCTGTCAGCATCGAGCTGCCCCAGCGGGTGACGCTCGAGGTCACGGAGACGGAGCCAGTCGTCAAGGGACAGACGGCAGCCTCCTCGAACAAGCCTGCCACTCTCAGCAATGGACTGCGTGTCATGGTGCCCTCGCACATCACGGCCGGCACGCGGGTGATCGTGAACACGGCGGACAATACCTACCAGGAACGCGCCAAGGACTGATCTTCAGGACTGCGGCAAGCAGAAAGCCTCCTGCCGTGCGGCAGGGGGCGTGGGGTTCTTAATTTTCTGGGATGCAGACTCATTCAGTCATCGATTAGTCCGGTCTGGCGGCGTCCTCGTCAGAAAGAAACGGGCTGGGGGTGCCACTTTGGATTTGTAAGGCGACATTTTCTCCAGCGCGCCGATCACTGATATAAAGGATGTCATCACTGGATTTGCGCGTAGGGATGCCGACCGATATCGGCGACTGCCTGCAGGTCGGTATAGAAAGCTCTGTAGGCCGTTAGCCTTTTTTCTTCCTGCACATCATCCGTCAAGATCGGTCCGGACTCACGGGGATTTCCTGCATATTGCTCCAATCCTATTTTCAAATGGAGCCAGGCACGGATGCTGCTAGAGTATTATGGAGTGGGACTACCCATAACTAGAAACTGGTTTAGGGAAATTTGGAATCGCGAGACAGTGGAGAAGAGTTGGCTGCCGATTCAAAGAGGCGTGCAGGGACTGCCGAGCAGTGGCACGGCGCCGACATGGGCAGAGTTTCAGTTAGGCTGACAGTATAGGTGTGCGTGGGCTCCCAGAAACGAATAGCCCCTGCCGTCTCCGGCAGGGGCCTCGCAGGTATGTAGAAGGACGAACCCAAGTTACTCAGTAATGTTCTCGTCCTTTTCTTCGTCGACGAGATCCTTATCACTAACCGATGGGGTACTGCCCATCGCAGCGTTGTTGTTGCTGTCATCGCCATCAATATCTTCGGCACCCTCTATGGAGGTGCCTTCCGGTTGGCCGCCAACATCGTTATGGTCGGTGTCAGGGTTATTGGACATGGTGTCCAGGGCGGGATCTTCGTCCTGCTTCATCTCTTCCGCCGATGCTGGGCCGGATTCCCGAGATGTCTCCTGGTTCTGGGCAAGAAGCATGGTGTCCTCGCTCATGCTTCCAGGCTGGGCAAAGGCTATTCCGGTGGCCATCAGGCCTGCCAGAGTGGCGGGCAGGATTGTCAATTTCACGGATTTCATTCTATACTATCCTTTCTCAAGTTGTCTGAGAGTCCCCCTGCTTTTCTGATTGGGTAGAGGAGAAGCAGGGGGATAGACGCTGTTTCGCGCCTCCATCAGAGGTCGCACCCTCCGAACTAGTGTCCAATGCTGCTGCGTCAATCATGGAGCGCTTCACCTCTCTTCTTGTTCGAGAGCAAGGCGAATTGGGCAAAGGAGGGATAATCCCGGTTGTCAATGACCAGGCTGCTGTTCTTCGTGGCCAATAATGTTTCGGGCAGAAGTGCCAAGGGAAGGGACTTAATCAATCAACTCTTCGACGGGCAAGGTGCAGCCTGGCTGGAGAAAAAGCCCCTGCCTCCCCAGGGGGCAGGGATGGGAGGCAGGGGTAAGGAAGCCCTCAGTCCATGTCTTCGGGGGCTTCGTATTCCGGCATTTCGTCAATGTCCTCTTCCGTGAGCGAGGTCACCAATTCACCTTCTTCGCCAGGTGAAAGGTCCGATAGCTCAATCGCGAGTTCCTTGGCGCCTATACCGAGAATGCCGCCGGCCTTGGCGAGTACGGCCACAACCTCGCCAACCTCGTTGGCCAGCAGGTCATCAACACGTGCAATTTCATCTCCCTCCTGGTTGACGATGGCAGCTCCGGCAACCTCTTCGGCGTCCATGCCATTGCTGAGTGTGACGGCTTCATAGTCGCCTTCCAGGGGGCGCAGTTTGGAGGTGTCGACGCTATCCTCCTCGGGGGTTTCCACGGATGAACTTTCGGCGTCGTCCTCATCCATGGCCTCGTCCATGGCATCCTCGGCGCCCTCGGCAGTCTCGTCCACCTCTTCGGCAGCGTCTTCGGCTGTTTCCTCTACGCTCTCGGCTGCATCTTCAGCTGCTTCTTCTGTCGCCTCGGCTGCGCCAATGTCATCTTCCTCCTCGACGTCAGCGCCTTCCTCTGCAGAGTGCGCTGCGTCGTCATCGAAGGCTTCGCCAACTTCGGCACCTTCCTCGTCGCCGGCATACTCTTCTTTTTCGCTTTCTCCATCCCCGCTTTCGGCACCGGCCTCGGCGTTCACGCCAGAGCCGGATTCCGGGGAGGATTCGGTGGTTTCTGCGGGCTGTCCGCTATCCTGCTCGGAAGGCGTGGAGGACTGAGCCACGGCCAAGCTCGTGGATGCCAACAGCAAAGCTGCGGCGGGAATCAAGGTTGATATACGGGGCTTCATGGTTGCACCTCATTGTAAACCATTGTCTGGTCCAGAAGAGGTTGGGAAGCCCTCTCGAGACTGCAATGGACTTACCAACAATGCCCCAGCATTGCCCTTACCATCCCACAATAGATGCCTTTTCCCGCTCACAAGGGCAGGAAAATGCACACTATGTCACAAGCGCTGCCTGTCGCCCGTCATAACGGCGAATCCTTAAGAGGCCGTGCTTTCGATTGTCAGGACTGAACAACCTGACAGGTCAGTTCGCCGATGCGTTCTATGCTGCCGTACAAGCTGTTTCCGGGAAGAACTGGACCGACCCCGGCAGGTGTGCCGGTGTAGATCAGGTCCCCGGGATGGAGGGTGAAATAGCGGCTGAGGTGCGCCAGCAACTCCTCCACAGACCAGGTCATCTGGGCAAGATCCCCGGATTGGCGCTCTTCTCCGTCAACCGACAGGGCGATCCTGCCCTCGCTGGGGTGCCCGATGTCGGAGGCCGGGTAGAGGCGTGAACAGGGGGCGGAACAATCGAACGCCTTGCCCACTTCCCAGGGGCGCCCCTTTTTCTTGGCTTCCCCCTGCAGGTCGCGCCGGGTCATGTCGAGGCCAACCCCATAGCCGAAGATATGCTGGCGCGTCTTGTCCCGCGTTATGTTTCGCCCGCCTGTGCCAAGAGCCACCACGAGCTCGATTTCGTGGTGAACATTCTGGCTTTCCGAGGGGTAGGGGAAATCCTGTCCTTCGGGCAACAGACTGCTGGCCGGTTTCATGAAAAAGAAAGGCAGTTCCCGGCTGTCCTCACCCATTTCCTGCACGTGTTCGGAATAATTGCGACCGACACAGAATATGCGGCGCACCGGAAAGGTCTCCTGCCGGCCATGGATTGGCAGGAAGGGGTGAGTCCAGGGAGCGGGAATGTCTGTCATGGTCGAACCTTCTGCTAGGATGAGAGTCGGATTTGCTGCAGAGATAGTGGATTCCTGTCAACTTTACCTAAAGCGGGCATGCTTCTATAGCTGTTGCGGCCCGGTTGGGCCAGGCAGTCGGGTCACGTCGTGCAGGAAAGGGTATAATCTTGATGTTCAGGCTGAAATTCCATTGGGCAGTTTTCGTGTCTGCTTGTCTTTTGCTGGGGATGGCGATGACGGCCCGCGCCCAGACGCAGGATGTCACCTTGCGGATCCATCACTTCCTGCCGGCATCTTCCACGGTACAGGTCGAGCTGCTCGAGCCCTGGGCTGAACGAGTCGAGACTCAATCGGAGGGACGGATCGCCATTGAGATCTATCCGACAATGCAGTTGGGAGGACGTGCGCCCCAGCTTTTCGACCAGGTGCGTGACGGCGTGGTGGACATGGTGTGGACGCTGCCAGGCTATACCCCTGGACGCTTCCCCAAGCTGGAGGTTTTCGAGCTGCCTTTCGTACCGGGCAGTGCCAAAGCCACCAGTGCCGCGGCTCAGAGCTATTTCGAAAGCCATGCCAGCGATGAACTGGCTGAGGTGCACCCCATCCTGGTTCATGCGCATGCGCCCGGCAGCCTGCACATGAATGACAAGCGCATTCGCAATCTGGAGGATATCCAGAACGTCAAGGTGCGCGCGCCAACCCGCATCATCAATGATACCCTGGAGGAGATCGGAGCTGCGCCGGTCGGCATGCCCGTCCCCCAGGTGCCGGAGGCCATGTCAAAGGGCGTCATTCAGGGGGCAGCGCTGCCCTATGAGGTCACCCGCTCGTTGCGCATGCATGAACTGACCGACAGTCACACCGAGTTCCACGGCGAGCGCGGCCTCTACACGGCGGTCTTCCTGTTCCTGATGAACAAGCAAAGCTATGAAGCCTTGCCGCAGGATTTGCGTCAGGTGATTGATGACAACAGTGGGCTCGAGCTTGCCCTGGAGATCGGTGCCACCTGGGACGAGGCGGAAGAGCCCGGTCGCGAAGCCGCGCGAGAGGAGGGGCACGCCTTCGACATTATCGAGGGCGAGGAACTGGAACGCTGGCAGGAGGCCAGCCAGCCGGTGATCGATGCCTGGATTGCCGAGCGGGATGAAGCGGGTGATGACGGCGCAGCCCTGCTGTCGGCGGCCCGGCAGTTGATTGAGCAATACAGCGAGAAATAGATGGCGATGTCAGGGGGAGCTGAGAAGAGGGCGGCTCCGCTCTGGGCCATGCTGGACCGTGGGATGCATGCCGTGGCCGCAGGCTTTGCCATTCTTGGCGGCCTGGTTCTGTCCCTGGTGGCCGTCATCACGGTTGGCAGCATTCTGGCGCGGGCCTTTCTGGGAAGCGGTCTGGGTGGTGATTACGAGCTGGTGGAAATGGGCTGTGCCATGGCGGTTTTCACCTTCCTGCCCTACTGTCAACTGGTGCGCGCCCATGCGAAGGTGGATTTTCTCAGCCGGTGGTTCGGTGTGTGGCTGACCCATTTCCTGGATGCCCTGGCTGATGTGCTGTTCCTGGTCATTGCCATTCTTCTGACCTGGCGCCTGAGCGTTGGGGCGCTGGATGTCCTGCAGTATGGAGAATCGACCATGGTGCTGCGCCTGCCTGTATGGTGGGGTTTCGTGCCAGCCGTTCTGTCCTGCGGGCTGCTGTGCGTTGTCTGCCTTTATGGTCTGCTGCGGCGTTTTCTTGGGCCCGGACTGCACGAGAGCGGGAGATGACGGCCTTTTCGCTGGGTCTTGCCAGTTTCCCGCTGCTTCTGGTGCTGTTGGCCCTGCGCCTGCCTATCGGGGTGGCCATGCTGGTTGTCGGGGGCGGCGGCTATATGCTGGTCAATGGCGAAACCGCGTTGCTGAATTACCTGAAGACCACACCCTATTACCTGTTTGCCAATTATTCCTTCTCGGTCATCCCCCTGTTCCTGCTGATGGGGCAGTTCGCCACGCGTGCAGGCCTGTCGGAGTCTCTTTTCCGCGCGGCCTATGTCTTTCTGGGCCACCGGCGCGGCGGGTTGGCCATTGCCGGGATCGGCGGCTGCGCAGGGTTCGGGGCCATTTGCGGCTCGTCCACGGCGACCGCTTCCACCATGGGACAGGTGGCCCTGCCGGAGATGCGCCGCTATGGCTATTCTGGTGCACTTTCCACCGGGACGCTGGCCGCCGGCGGGACCCTGGGAATCCTGATCCCGCCTTCGGTCATCCTGGTGATCTACGCCATCCTGACCGAGCAGAATGTCGCCGCCATGTTCCTGGCCGCCTTTGTCCCAGCCATGCTGGCGATCCTCGGCTTCATGTTGGCCGTTTCGGTCTATGTCCGCCTGTTCCCTGGCGAAGGGCCGTCAGCCCCCAAGGCTTCCTGGAAAGAACGCGGGCGCACCCTGCTGACCATCTGGCCCGCACTGGCAATTTTCCTGGCCGTGATCGGGGGTATCTATGGAGGTGTTTTCACACCCACGGAAGCTGCGGCCGTCGGGGCTGTGGCAACAGGATTCCTGGCCCTGCTGAAGGGAGGGCTGGCGAACGGAGGCTGGAAAGAAGTTCTTCAGGGCACGGCCCAGACCACGGCCATGATCTTCCTCATCCTGTTGGGTGCCGAGGTGTATTCCGCTTTCCTCGCCATGACCCGCATGCCCATGGAAGCTGCTTCCTGGATCACGGCGGCTGAGCTTTCTCCCTATCTGGTCATCGGGGGCATCCTGCTGTTCTATCTCTTGCTGGGCTGTGTCATGGACAGTCTGTCCATGATCCTTCTGACCATTCCCATCCTCTTTCCCATTGTAAGCGGCCTGGATTTCGGACTGACTTACGAGGAAACCGCAATCTGGTTCGGTATCCTGACCGTGATTGTGGTGGAACTTGGCTTGATTACGCCCCCCGTCGGTCTCAATGTCTTCGTCATCAATGCCATGGCGAAGGATGTTCCAATGCTGGAGACCTTTCGCGGGGTCTTGCCGTTCCTGATTGCGGAAGTGGTGCGTGTGGTCCTTCTGGTCGCGTTTCCGGGCATAGTCCTGTTTGCCCTGAGGTTTGCATGAGTCCGACGGAAAGCCTTTTCGAAACCACGGCGGATCGGCCGCTTGCAGATCGCTTGCGGCCGACACGACTGGAGGACGTCGTGGGGCAGGAACATCTGCTGGCACCGGATGCGCCAATCGGGCGCATGGTCCAGCAGGGGCGCCTTGCCTCGATGATCCTGTGGGGTCCACCTGGATGCGGCAAAACGACCATTGCCCGCCTCATCGCGGAGGCGAGCGAGCTGGCCTTTGAGCCTTTGTCCGCCGTCTTTTCTGGAGTGGCGGATTTGCGCAAGGTTTTCGAGCGCGCGAAGGAACGTCGAAGCGCGGGACAGGGTACCCTGCTTTTCATCGATGAGGTGCACCGTTTCAATCGGGCTCAGCAGGACGGCTTCCTGCCCTATGTGGAGGACGGCACGGTCATCCTGATCGGTGCCACGACGGAGAATCCCTCCTTCGAGCTGAATCCGGCGCTGCTGTCGCGCTGTCAGGTGTATGTGCTCAATCGTCTTGGCGAGCCGGCCCTGAGCGAACTGATGAGTCGGGCGGAGGTGGAAGCCGGACGCAGCCTGCCGTTGGACGAGGAAGCGCGCAGTGCCCTGTTGGCCATGGCCGATGGCGATGGGCGCTACCTCCTGAACCTGGCCGAGCGTCTGATGGCTGAGCCGGCTGATGCGCAGCTGACCACGGCCGACTTGGTTGCCGTGGTCCAGAAGCGTGCGCCGATCTACGACAAGGGGCAGGAGAGCCACTACAACCTGATCAGCGCGCTGCACAAGTCTCTGAGAGGCTCGGACACTGATGCGGCCCTCTATTGGTTTTCGCGGATGATCGATGGGGGGGAGGACCCGGAATATGTTGCGCGCCGGCTGGTGCGCTTTGCGTCTGAAGATATCGGCCTGGCCGATCCGCAGGCGCTTCCCCAGGCTCTGGCAGCCTGGGATGCCTACAACCGCCTGGGTAGCCCGGAAGGCGAATTGGCCCTGGTACAGGCAGTCATCTATTTGGGAACGGCACCCAAATCCAATGCCGCCTACAAGGCTTCCAAGGTTGCCTCGAAAACCGCCCGCGAAACGGGTTCTTTGGCACCCCCCAAGCATATCCTGAACGCACCGACCAAGCTGATGAAACAGCTGGGCTATGCCGAGGGTTATGCTTATGACCATAACACCGAAGAGGGTTTCTCGGGCCAGGATTACTTCCCGGATGAAATGCAACGCCAAGCTTTCTATCAACCAGTGGAGAGAGGGTTTGAGCGGGAAATCGCCAAGAGGTTGGATTACTGGGCACGTTTGAGAGCAAAAAAAGGTTCATAAAGAACTGCCTAGCTCAGCCTTGCGCAACCTGCGAATCCGTCATGCAAAGCTGATCCTTGCTTTGGCGCGCTGTCCGCGTAAGGTCCGCGGCTACGAGAAATCAGCTTTTCCAGAAGGCCGGTACAGGATCTGAATGACAAAGACCATGACCGAGCAAAACATTCCAGACCGTTCCGCGGTCGCCCTTCTGACCATAGACCTGCAGCGCGATTTTGCCTGCCAGGGTTCTCCCATCCAGGCATCCGGAGTGGGCGCCTGCCTGCCGCGTGTCCGCAGGATCGTTCAAGCCTTCAGAGAGTACGAGAAGCCCATCTTCCATGCTGTGCGGCTTTATCGTCCGGACGGATCCAATGTGGACCTCTGCCGCCGTTCCGCGGTCATGGAAGGGCTGCGCGTCCTGATGCCCGGCACAAAGGGTGCGGAGTTGCTGGACGATATCAAGCCGAAGGCAGATATCCGACTGGATAGCGAGGAGCTGCTTTCCGGTGGTTTCCAGGAACTCGGAGCGAAGGAGTGGGCTTACTACAAACCCCGTTGGGGCGCCTTCTACGGAACCGAGCTGGAAACACGCTTGCGTGACTCGGGAATTGGCACTCTTGTGGTTGTGGGGTGCAATTTTCCGACTGGAGGACGAGCCACGATTTACGAGGGCTGTGCCCGGGATTTCTGTGTGATCGCGGGCAGTGATGCCATCTGTGATGCCAGCCGCGACGGCCTGGATGAACTGGGTCGCCTTGGCGCTTATCAGAAGACGACGGATGCCGTCCTCGAATGGCTTTCCGGAAAACGGCAGAACAGCGCTGCCTGAGCCTACTGAACAGCGACGGCTTTCCCGGACACGAGCCTTCTGGTAAAGGCTTTGCGCCAGACGATCCAGAAGGGAACTGAACTGACCATGCATTCGCTGTTGGCTGTTGCGGCTGGGGGCGCTCTCGGAGCCGTTGCCCGCCATCTGCTGTCTGCGCAGATCATGCGCGTGAGCGGGTTTGGTTTTCCACTCGGCACGCTTTCCGTGAATGTCCTTGGGGGCTTGCTGATGGGTCTGCTCGTCAGCCTGTTTGCATTGCATTGGAATGCTGGCCAGGAGGTAAGGCTGTTCCTGACTGTCGGCTTGCTGGGTGGCTTTACCACCTTTTCCACCTTTTCGATGGAAACGATACTCCTTTTTGAGCGAGGACAGTGGATGGCAGCCGGTCTGTATGTCCTGGCTTCCGTCAGTCTGGCTCTTGCCGGCTTTGCCGCCGGTCAGGCCCTGGTGCGTCTGTGTTCTGGGTAACAGCATGGTTGAGAACAGAAAAATTTTAGCGGATGAGGCCGAGCAGCGCCTGGACCGCTGGTTCAAGCGCCATTATCCCGGCTTGTCCCACGGGCGGCTGGAAAAGCTGTTGCGAAAGGGCCAGGTCCGGGTCGATGGTCGGCGTGCAAAGGCTTCTACGCGTCTGGAAGTGGGGCAGGTGGTGCGGGTGCCGCCTCTTGGGGTGGACAGCCAGACCGAACGACCAAAGATGGCCGCTCCAGAACCTTCAGCGCGTGAGGCGGCTGACCTCAAGGCGCGCATCCTCTATCAGGACGATTGGGTCATGGCCATCGACAAGCCTGCGGGCCTGGCCGTCCAGGGTGGCAGCGGTCAGCGCCGACATCTGGACGCCTTCCTGGATCTTCTGCAGTTCGAGAAATCCGAGCGACCACGTCTGGTACACCGCCTGGACCGGGATACGGCGGGAGTCTTGCTGTTGGCGCGCACAGCTGAAGCGGCGCGTCGCTTGACAGCCTCCTTCAAGCGGGATGAGCCCAACAAGCTTTATTGGGCACTGGTTGCCGGCAGTCCGGATCCGGACAAGGGAGAAATCGATCTGCCGCTGGCCAAGTCCGGCAAGGCGGGCAAGGAGAAGATGGGAACGCAAGGAGCGGATGTCCGTCCAGCGGTTTCCCGCTATGCCACGATTGCGCGTTCCGGCAAGCAGATGGCATGGATTGCGCTGCGTCCCCTGACGGGACGTACCCACCAGCTGCGCGCTCATTGCAGCGCCATCGGACATCCGATACTGGGGGATGGGAAATACGGGGGCCGCCAAGCCTTTCCCGAAAAACCATGGAAACCTGAAAGCCTGATGCTCATGGCGCGCGAGATCACATTACCTCATCCAGACGACGGCACCACCTTGCGCGTGACCGCACCCTTGCCTGCCCACTTCGAATCAGCCTTCGGTGAGCTGGGCTTTCAAAGTGACTCGGGCTATGCCCTCAAGGCTGCCGATATCCTGGGCCTTTGAATGTCTCTTCCAGGAGTTCTTGAACGCACCATGCCGCTTCATCCCTACCGACTTATCCTGTTTGATTTCGACGGTACTCTTGTCGACAGCCAGGCAAATATTCTGCGCTGCATGCGGCAGTCTTTTGTCGAGGCCGACCTTGAACCACCACAGGACCAGGACATTCGGCGCATTGTGGGCCTCAGTCTCGATGAGGCCGTAGAGCGCCTGCTGCCGCCGGAACGGAAGCGGGACAGCGTCGAGCGGGTCTGTGAGGGGTATCGTCGCGCCTTTCTCGCCTGGCGGCAGCATCCCGATTACGAGGAGCCTTTGTTTCCAGGAGTCAGGCCCACGCTGGAGCGTCTCAACGAACCGGAAATCTTCCTGGGAATCGCCACCGGAAAGAACAGGCGTGGGCTTTCTGCTTCGCTGGATCATCACGACTTGGCGCATCTGTTCTGTACCTTCCAGACCCCCGATACCTCACCCGGTAAGCCGCACCCGGGCATGGTGCTGCGCGCGATGGAAGAGATGGCCTGCCATCCCGAGGAAACCCTCCTGATCGGGGATACGACCTACGACATAGAGATGGCACGAAATGCTGGTATCAATGCAATCGGCGTGAAATGGGGTTACCATGAAGCGCACGAGTTGATATCCGCCGGCGCTCTCAGGGTGCTGGACGACTTCTCGGAAATACCGGATCACCTGTCAGACCTTGTGGGGACAATACGATGAGAAAACTGAAGTGGGTTCTGCTGGCCATTGTCGTCATACCCATCGCTCTGGCCGTGACGGCCTACGCGATTGTCTCCACCTACAGCTTCGATGAAGTTAAGGCCATTGCACGGCAAGAGGTACGCAAGGCCACCGGGCGCGAGCTTGTCATCGACGGACCGTTGGATGTTGCCCTGTCGCTCTCACCGGCCGTAACTGTCAGCGACGTAAGCCTGAACAATGCCGACAACGGTAGCCGTGACAGTATGATCAATCTGGAGCGTTTCGAGCTTCAGGTTGAACTTATTCCCTTGCTGAGCGGGGATATAGAGGTGAGGCGACTGGTATTGGTTGGCGCCGATATCCTGCTTGAGACAGATGCAGAGGGAAATCCGAACTGGCAGTTCACGCCACCGGCAGACGACTCGACTGAGGGCGAGACCACCACGGCGGACCAGGCGCGCGAGACGGGGCGCCAGCGCATGCCGAACCTCAATTCCGTTTCCATCGAGGACAGCCGTCTCACCTATCGCAATGGTGAGACGGGAGAAAGCATGACCCTTTCCCTGGACAGCGCAACGATTGCCGGGTCGGGCGACCTGCTCGATCTGGATCTGGAGGGGGATCTCCGCGAAGTTCCCTTCTCGTTTGCCGGTTCCGTTGGAGGGCTGGACCGCCTGACGGGCGGTGGTGATTATCCGGTCAAGCTGGAGGGACAGCTTGCCGATGCCGATATCGACCTGAACGGCAACATCATCAGTATGACCAGTGATCCCAGATTGGACCTTCAGGTCCAACTCGAAGGTGACAGTCTCGCTGCCTTTTCCGAACTAGGCGGGACCGATCTGCCGGATCTTGGGCCCTACAGCTTTGCCGGCCATGTAGAAGGCGAGATGGCCGCGTTATCCCTGAATGGGATGACTCTGGAAATGGGTGAAAGTGACCTTTCCGGAGATGCTGGGCTGGACCTGACCGGTGCACGTCCAAGGGTGACCGGCGACCTGCAGAGCACCTTGCTGGATATGGCCGATTTCCAGGGGGATGACGCAGACGCTTCCGCAGACAGTGATGAAGGCTCTGATTCGGAAGGAATTGACACCGGCGAAAAGCAGTTCGTCATTCCGGAAACGCAACTTCCCTTCGAAGCCTTGAGGGGACTGGACGCACAGCTGAGCGCGCGCGTTTCCACACTGCGGTTGCCGTCCGATGTGGAAGTGTCGGATGTGGATATCACCCTTGCGCTTGCCGAAGGTCGACTGGACATCACGCCGCTCCAAGCCGGCTTTTCCGGAGGTGTCCTGGGGGGCGAGGTCATGCTGGACAGCAGTTCGGATACGCCGCGCCTTGCGATCAACATGACAATGGAAGGCTTCGACTATGGCCGCCTGTTGCGTGAACGCGAGCTGAGCGAGGATGTCGAGGGTACGGCCGATATCAAGCTGGACCTGGAAGGAACAGGCAGTTCTCCGAGGGCGCTGGCTTCCAGTCTGAACGGACGCAGCGAGATCATAGGCCACGAAGGTGTGATCACGAATCGCCTTCTGGCCATCGTCTCCACCGGCTTGTCCGAGGTCATGGGGCCACTGCTTGGCGACAACAAACAGACTCGGCTGAATTGCATTGTCAGTCGTTTTGATTTCGAAAGTGGCGTGGCCACAAGCCAGGTGCAGTTGCTCGACACAACGACCTTCTCGGTGGCGGGCGGCGGCCGCATCGACCTGCGCGATGAAAGTCTGAACATGAATTTCGATACCAAGACCCGGCAGACAGCGCTGGTTAGCCTGGCTATTCCGTTCAATGTTCGGGGAACCCTGAAGAATCCCAGTTTCTCACCCGATCCCTCAGGTACCGTTGAAGCTGCCGCCAAGCTGTTCGGTTCGGGCAAGGATCCCGAGGAGATACTCGGCTCAATCATGTCGGGCGGCTCTTCGGACAGTGAAATACAGGAAGAAGAGGACAATCCCTGCCTGACGGCTTTGGGGCAGACAGAAGGACAAACCCAGTCCTCGGATGAAGCCGAGGATGAATCCAGCCAGGCTGAGGATGCCGTCAAGGGCGTTGCCGAGGATCTGGAAGAGGGCATCAAGGGCCTTTTCGGAGAGTAATGGCTAGATGATCCAGGCGACAAAGCGTTTCTACAAACGGGCAGAACCAGCGGAAGTAGAGGGCGGCTATGGCATTTTTCTGGATGGCCGCCCCGTCAAAACCCCAGGGCGCCAGGAACTGGCCTTGCCCTCCAGGTTACTGGCAGATGCCTTGGCCGCAGAATGGGACTCCCAGGAAGAGCAACTTGAACCTGAGGCCATGCCACTGACTGCATTGGCTTTCACAGCTCGTGATATCGTGGCGCCAAAACGGCCTGAGGTTGTTGATGAGATTGTGGCTTATAGCGAGACAGACCTGATTTGCTATCGCGCCAGTTATCCGGACAGCCTGGTTCGAAGGCAGCAGGAGGTCTGGCAGCCCCTGGTTGACTGGGCTGGTTCCAGCCTGGGAGCGCCCCTGGAAGTGACCACCGGAATCCAGGTGGTGGAACAGCCATCGGACTCACGCCAGAACCTGAGGAGGGCCGTCGAGGCATATGACGATCTGGCGCTATCCTCGCTTTCCTCGGCAGTGCGCATAAGTGGCTCCCTGGTCATTGCCCTGGCTCTCTGTGAAGGGCAGGTGACTGCCGAAGAGGCCTTTGCCGCAGCCGAACTGGATGAAACCTATGAAATGGAGCAGTGGGGCTGGGACCGTGAAGCACAGGAACGTCGAGACTACTTGCAGTCCGAACTGCAGAATGCCGCACGCTTCCTGGAGCTTCTGAAATCCTGAAGTCCTTGAATGTAATTAGTATTTTGTCTTTGTCTTGCCAGGAATACGGCTTCCGGCCAAGCGGGCCAGCCACTGTGTCTGCTCAAACTGATCGCAGATCGTTATTATGGCAATCGTTGCTGGAACACCAATGAAGGCACCAGCAACTCCCCAGATCATGCCCCAGAAGAAGATGGAAATCACTACGACCAATGGTGAAAGTGCCAGTGCCCGTCCCTCCAAACGAGGGTCGACATAGTTGCCCAACACGATCTGGATGGTGGAGGTTCCAAGCAGGACCAGAAGAGGCATCAGCCAGTCGTTGAACTGGACAGTGGCAAAGACCACGGGTGGAATGACCGCCAGAATCGAGCCCAGGAAGGGAATGTAGTTCAGGATGAAGGCGATCAAGCCCCAGGTCAGGGCGAACTCAAGCCCGAGGACCAGTGCAAAGAGGTAGGTCAGCAGGCCGGTCAGCAGGCTGACAAAGGTACGTACGACGATGTACCTGCGAAACTTGTGGCTGATCTTCTGGATGGCGTCGAGGATCAGGTCGCCGGTGGGCAGGGATCTGAGTTTGCTGCCAAAGTCCCGGACCTCCAACAAGCCGAGGACGATATAGATGAAGGTCAGGCCGATCAGGGCTATGCTGGCGTTTACACGATCCAGGGCACTGGCGGCCATGCCGACCATGGGGCCGATATCCATTTCCTCCACGTTCGGGACGTTCACCGGGAATCCGTTTGCTGCCGCCCAGGCCAGAACACTGAAATAGGCACGGTCGAGTTCGTAGCGATAGGCTGCGATGCCGTCCCCGATCAGTATGACACTCAGGGCCAGAAGCCCGAAGAAGCCCCCAAAGGCCAAAACGATAAGCAGGACCGAGGTAAGGAAGCCGACCCAGCGTGGAAAGCGGCGATCCAGTCGGTCCTGCACCGGCCAGACGATGGCCATGAGAAACAGACCGAATGCCAGAGGCAGGGTAACAGGGCGGCTGAGATAGAGAACCAGGATGAACAGGGACGCTGCACCAAAAATGATCGACCAGTGCGCCAACCTGGCTGTTCGATCCATTCCGTCACCCTTCATATCCATGGCAATGTTCCGCTTTCGTGAATTGCTGGTACTCAACCCCAACTTGGCGCCAGCCTGTGCGCATGATATCAGCAGATAAGAAGAATTACATGTCAGCGCCACGACAAGACAGGAAATGACCCATGCAAGACATTCTTGGCGAGTTGGAAACGCGGCGCGAGCGCGCGCGCAGCGGTGGTGGAGAAAAACGCGTTGAGGCCCAGCACGCCAAGGGAAAGCTGACAGCGCGGGAACGCATAGAGGTGCTGCTCGATGAGGGCTCCTTCGAGGAATACGACATGTTCGTCGAGCACCGCTGCAACGATTTCGGCATGGACGAACAGCGCATTCCCGGGGATGGGGTCATCACCGGACACGGCACCGTGAACGGAAAACCGATTTTCGTGTTCAGCCAGGATTTCACGGTTTTCGGCGGCGCGCTTTCCGAGACCCATGCCGAGAAAATCTGCAAGGTCATGGAACAGGCCATGAAGGTCGGTGCGCCCGTGGTCGGAATCAACGATTCCGGTGGGGCCCGGATTCAGGAAGGTGTCGCATCGCTTGGCGGCTATGCAGATGTCTTCCAGCTGAATGTCATGGCATCCGGCGTGATCCCCCAGATTTCCATGATTATGGGGCCCTGTGCCGGTGGAGCCGTTTATTCCCCCGCCATGACCGACTTCATCTTCATGGTGAAGGACAGCTCCTACATGTTCGTGACCGGCCCCGACGTGGTGAAGACGGTGACGCACGAGACCGTGACACACGAGGAACTGGGTGGAGCCGTTACTCACACCACCAAGTCCGGAGTGGCTGATCTGGCGTTCGAAAACGACGTGGAGGCCTTGCTGGAGCTGCGGGACTTCCTGTCCTACCTGCCGCCCAGCAATCGTGACGAGGTGCCGGAACGTCCCACCGAGGATCCGGCGGAGCGGGACGATCATTCCCTGGATACCCTGGTGCCTGGCAGCCCCAACAAGCCCTATGACATGAAAGAGCTGATCGAGAAGGTTGTCGATGAGGGGGAATTCTTCGAACTGCAGCCGAACTATGCCGGCAACATCATCATCGGCTTTGCCCGTATGGAAGGGCGCACGGTCGGTATCGTGGCCAACCAACCCATGGTGCTGGCTGGGTGCCTGGACATTGCCAGCTCGATCAAGGCGGCGCGCTTCGTGCGCTATTGCGACTGCTTCAACATTCCCATTCTGACCTTCGTCGACGTGCCCGGCTTCCTGCCCGGCACCTCCCAGGAGTTCGGCGGCATTATCAAGCATGGCGCCAAACTGCTCTTCGCCTTTGGGCAGGCGACCGTTCCCAAGGTGACTGTGATCACCCGCAAGGCCTATGGAGGTGCCTATGACGTCATGAGTTCCAAGCATCTGCGCGGTGATGTGAACTACGCCTGGCCATCGGCCGAGATTGCGGTCATGGGGCCCAAGGGTGCGGTGGAGATCATCTTCCGCAAGGATGCCGATGATCCCGAGAAGATCGAGGAGCTGACCGAGGAATATCGCAAGAAGTTCGCCAATCCCTTTGTGGCCGCCTCGCGCGGGTTTCTGGACGATGTCATCATGCCCCACGGAACACGTCGCAGGATTTGCCGCGCCCTTCGCATGCTGCGCAGGAAGAAGGTGGAAGAACCCTGGAAGAAGCATGACAACCTGCCCCTTTGAGGGCGTCTTGCCTGGAACCGGGCGAAAGACATGACAACGGAGGAGCGCTTGCGTGTTTGAGAAAATCCTGATTGCCAACCGGGGCGAGATTGCCTGCCGTATCATCCGTACCTGCCGGCGCATGGGAATCGCCAGTGTTGCGGTTTTTTCCGAGGCAGACAGCGATGCCCTGCATGTGCGCATGGCGGACGAATCGGTCCTGATCGGTCCGGCTGCGGCGGCCGAGAGTTACCTGCAGGGGGATCGAATCATCGAAGCCGCCAAGTCGACGGGGGCCCAGGCCATACATCCCGGGTTCGGGTTCCTGTCGGAAAACGCGGAATTCGTGAAAGCCGTCAAGTCGGCCGGCCTCGTCTTCATCGGTCCGCCCGCCGAGGCCATTGCGGCCATGGGAGACAAGATTCAGTCCAAGAAGCTTGCCGAGAAAGCCGACGTCAATACCGTGCCGGGCTATATAGGCGATATCTCCGATGCAGACACGGCAGTCTCGATCGCCGCAGATGTGGGTTATCCCGTCATGATCAAGGCCTCGGCCGGCGGCGGCGGAAAGGGTATGCGGATCGCCCGCAACGAACAGGAGGTGCGCGACGGGTTCGGTTCGGCGCGCAATGAGGCCAAGAGCAGTTTCGGCGATGACCGCATCTTTATCGAGCGCTATGTCGAGCAACCGCGGCACATTGAAATCCAGGTTCTGGCTGATGGCAGCAACGCGCCTGTCTATCTTCATGAGCGGGAGTGCTCGATCCAGAGACGCCACCAAAAGGTTATCGAGGAAGCTCCCTCGCCCTTCCTGGATGAAAAGACGCGCCAGGCCATGGGCGAACAAGCCTGTCAGTTGGCAGCGGCCGTGGACTATCACTCCGCGGGTACGGTCGAATTCATTGTCGACAAGGACAAGAATTTCTTCTTCCTTGAGATGAACACGCGACTTCAGGTGGAGCACCCTGTCACCGAAATGATCACGGGCCTCGATCTGGTGGAGTGGATGATCCGGATCGCGGCGGGCCAGCAACTGGATTTCAAGCAGAAGGATATCAAGCGGAATGGCTGGGCCGTTGAAACCCGCGTTTATGCAGAGGATCCCGCACGCAGCTTCCTGCCATCCATCGGCCGGCTGAGGCGCTATCAGGAGCCCGAGAAGGGGCAGGATGTCCGAATCGACAGCGGTGTGGACGAAGGCTCTGAAATCACCATGTTCTACGATCCCATGATCGCCAAGCTGGTGACCTGGGGATCCGACCGTCGTGCAGCGATTACACGCATGCGCTCGGCACTGGACGCCTTCTACATCCGTGGCATCAACCACAACATCAACTTCCTTTCCGCCGTAATGGCCCATCCGCGCTTTCGAGACGGCAATATCACGACGAATTTCATTGCCGATGAGTTTCCCGAGGGCTTTGCGGGCCGCAAGTTGAGGGACGACGAGCAGCTGGGTCTTGCGGCCGTGGCGGCTTTCATTGAGTGGCGTCGTGAAGCCTGTCATGCCATGCCGATCAGCCGTGGCCCCGAGCGTGTTGTTCGTATCGGGCAGGAGGAATACGCCTTTTCCGTCGAGCCGGCCGAGCGGGGCATTCGGGTCACCTCCGAGCAAGGCACGTTGTCGGTCGAAGGGGACTGGAGGCCCGGCCGGGCCCTGTTCACAGGACAATTGGATGGTTCCGCAATGACCGTTCAGGTGGACCGTCGCGGGCCGGCCGTGGTGCTGACCTATGATGGCTGCGTGGTCGAGGCGCTTGTCCTGCGCCCGCGCGTGGCGGAAATGGCACGCATGATCCCGGAAAAGGCACCACCGGACCTGTCCCGTTACCTTCTGTCGCCCATGCCGGGTCTTCTGGTTTCCGTGAAGGTGGAGGCCGGTCAGCTGATCAAGGCCGGTGAGGAACTGGCTGTGGTCGAGGCCATGAAGATGGAGAACGTGTTGCGCGCCGTTTCGGATGGAACCGTCTCAAAGATTCATGCCCAACCCGGCGAAAGCCTCTCGGTCGACCAGGCCATTATTGAATTCGAGTAGGCGACCGGCCAATTTGGCGTCCATGGAGCATCTTGATCCACCCGATGTCATAACCTGGGACGAGCGGCGCCTCTGGTTCGAGGAGCAGGAAGCGCGCCATGCACGGGCCGGCGCGTCATCCAGGCTTTCCGAACAGGCTTGTGCCCTGATGCTGGACTTGCAGGCCGTTTTCTGTGCGGGCGCCTGGGCAACGGTCGTGATCCTTGCGGCAGCGATTGTCGAGACTCAGGCCGATCGTTCGAAACTGTACAGGACAGCTTCGGCCCGGGACCTTCAATGGCTTCGGGGCTTGCGCAACAGTCTGCTCCACGAGAATCAGGGGGATTCCGTGCTGACCATCGAGGATCAATGGGTGCAGCGCCCGCAATGGGAAAAGCATGCCCGAAGGGCCATCACCTTGGTGTTCCAGGCGATCTATCCGGAGCAAGAGCCGCAGGAAAACGAGGCGGGATCGGTGCAGGAGAGGTGAAAGCATGTCGGAAGTGGCGCATCATTTGACTATCCACGGCAGGGTCCAGGGTGTCGGATATCGTGCCTGGGTCGAGAACGAGGCTTCGGCGCGGGGTTTGCGTGGATGGGTTAGAAACAGACGCGAGGGCACGGTCGAATCTGTTTTATGTGGCCTGGAATCCGCCGTGGAGGATATGGTCCGGCTGTGTTGGCAGGGGCCACCAATGGCCCAGGTCCGGGACATCGATGCGCAGCCTTGCGCCTTGCCAGAGGAAAATGGCTTTGAGCAGCTGCCGACCCAATAGCCTGCCGTTGGAAGGAGCAGCTGCGTGATTGCGTTCGACACGCCTGAACCCGGTTATCACTATACGCACCGTCCGGGCGCCTATGGCCTCGCCCATGGCGCGGACGGACGTCTGTTCCTGGTGCGCACCAAGGATGGGTTGGAGATTCCAGGGGGTGGCATCGAGCCCGGTGAAAGCGCGGAAGAGGCCTTGCGCCGGGAGTTTCTCGAGGAGACGGGCTATGAACTGGAAGAGGTTACGCCTTGGCTCTGCATTCAGCAGTTCTTGACGCAGCCAGTCGAGGATAAGTTCTATCACAAGTATCCTTACTTCTACCTGGTTGCCCTGGGGCGCAAGCTTGGACCTCCGTTTGAAGAAGGGCATGCACCCTGTTGGATTCGACCAGAAGATGCCTTGGGGCAGATGGCGGAATCGGGCCAGGAGTGGATTGTGGATTACCTTCGGCGGGAAGGGGCAAAGGCGCCCTTTCTCTGAAATGCGAGACTGGCAAGACGATGGCCGTTTCGATTAAAAGGAAGATTCTTTCAGGATATGGGGACCAAAATGGCAGAGCCAGAAATTCAGACACCTCAGGGCGGCGGCAATTCGAACGAAAGGATGATGCCGCTCGTTGTTTATATTCTCTATCTGACCGGTTTCGTGGTCGGCATAACGCCTCTGATCGGGGTTATCATGGCCTACATCAACAGGTCTGCTGCCCCCGCCTGGTTGCAGACACACTATAGCCTGCAGATACGTACGTTCTGGATTGGCCTGCTGCTCAGTATCGTCGGCGCCATCACAGCATTGATCTTCATCGGATGGCTTGTCCTGCTGGCAACGGCCATCTGGTACATCGCGCGTTGCGTGAAAGGCTTGATGCATCTGCAGCGCGAAGAGGCCTATCCGGATCCGGAAACTTGGCTGCTTTGAGAAGGCTCAGGCTTCCTCGAACGTAGCCAGGAAGCTGCGATAGAGGGCAGCGTCAAGGTCATCGAAGGTGACGGGCAGGCCCTGGTCGACCAATGAAGTGACGCCGTGTTCACGGATGCCGCAGGGGATGATTCCCTGGAAATGCGAAAGATCGGGTTCCAGGTTCAGTGAGATGCCGTGAAAGGTGACCCATCGGCGTACGCGTACGCCGATGGCTGCAATCTTCTTTTCCTGTCCGCTTTTCTCGTCGACAATCCAGATCCCAACCCTGCCTTCACGGCGTTCTCCGCGCAGATTGAATTCCTGGAGCGCGCGTATCAGCCAGTCCTCCAGGCTGTGAACGAACAGCCTGACATCCGGGCGCCGCTTCTTGAGATTCAACATGACGTAGGCTACGCGCTGGCCGGGACCATGGTAGGTGTACTGCCCGCCACGCCCGGTCTCGTAGACGGGAAACTGCGGGCTCAGAAGGTCGGAAGGGTCGGCGCTGGTCCCGGCGGTATAGAGCGGGGGATGCTCCAGCAGCCAGACGGCTTCCCGCGCCTGGTCAGCCGCGATTTCGGCGGCCCGCTGTTCCATGGCCTCCAGCGCCTCGGGATAGTCTATGGCGGTTGTTGAAAGCCGCCATTCGGCACAGCCGGGGCCTGGATCGGCATAGAGGTCTGTTTCGAGCAGAGCTGTTTTGTCCATGATGATTTGCTTGTTATGCTTTCGGGCTTGCTCTCAGAGCCATGCCTTGCGCTTCGGACTTGTGTTCGTCAAGGCTTGGTCTAGTTTCGATCCACCCCGATCCTTTTAGGTGATCGGCTCCCGCCAGAAAAGAACAAGGGACAGTCCATGACAGACAATCTCTCCGAAGCCGCACTGGCGTATCATCGCCAACCAAGGGCCGGAAAGCTGGAGGTCACGGCGACCAAGCCCCTGGGGAATCAGCGCGACCTGGCTCTGGCCTATTCGCCGGGCGTTGCGGCGGCCTGTCATGCCATTGTCCAGGATGAGGCGGAAGCCTCGACAGTCACCACACGCGGCAATCTTGTGGGAGTCATCACCAACGGGACGGCGGTCCTTGGGCTCGGCTCCATTGGCCCGCTGGCTTCCAAGCCGGTAATGGAAGGCAAGGCCGTCCTTTTCAAGAAGTTCGCCGGAATCGATGTTTTCGATATCGAGGTCGATGAGGGGGACCCGGAAAAGCTGATAGAGATCATCGCTTCGCTGGAGCCCACCTTCGGTGGCATCAACCTTGAGGATATCAAGGCACCTGAATGCTTCATCGTCGAGGGGGCGCTGCGCGAGCGGATGGGCATTCCCGTCTTTCACGACGACCAGCATGGCACGGCCATCATCGTGAATGCCGCCATCTATAACGGCCTGCGCCTGGTGAAGAAGTCGGTCGAGGACATCAAGGTTGTCTGTTCCGGGGCTGGGGCGGCCGCGATTGCCTGTATGGACCTGCTGGTGAGTCAGGGGGTCAAGCGCGAGAACATCTGGGTGACCGATATCGCAGGCGTCGTCCATGAGGGGCGTACGGACGAGATGGACCCCTGGAAGGAGAAATATGCTCAGAAGACCGACAAGCGGCACCTGTCAGAGGTGATCGAGGGCGCCGATGTCTTTCTGGGATTGTCCGTTCCCAATGTGCTGAAGCCCGAGATGGTCAAGCAGATGGCGCGTGATCCCATGATCCTGGCACTGGCCAACCCGGTGCCGGAGATCATGCCCGAGGAGGCCCGTGCCGTGCGCTCCGATGCCATCATTGCCACGGGACGCTCGGACTATCCCAACCAGGTCAACAATGTCCTCTGCTTCCCGTTCATTTTTCGGGGTGCCCTGGACGTCGGTGCCACGACAATCAACGAGGACATGAAGCTGGCTTGCGTGAAGGCGATTGCCGATCTGGCCATGGTGGAGTCCTCGGAAGTGGTAACCCAAGCATATGGTGGCCAGCCCACTTCTTTCGGGCGCGATTACCTGATCCCGCGGCCCTTCGACCCGCGCCTGATCATCCAGGTGGCACCCGCCGTCGCCAAGGCGGCCATGGACAGTGGAGTTGCAAAGCGTCCCATCGAGGACATGGCGGTCTATCACCAGCAACTGAGCGAATTCGTTTTCCGTTCAGGTCTGGTGATGAAGCCGGTCTTCGAACGCGCCGCGCAGGATCCCAAACGGGTCTTCTTTGCGGAGGGCGAGGCCGAACGGGTGCTGCGTGCCGCTCAGGTCCTGGTCGATGAGGGCCTGGCGCGGCCGGTGATCTGTGGCCGGCCCAAGGTGGTCGAGAAGCGAATCCGCAAACTGGGCCTGCGGATTCGCGAAGACGAGGATTATGACCTGATCAACCCGCTCAGCGATTCGCGCTACAGCGAGTACTGGCGTCTCTATCACAGCCTGATGGAGCGCAAGGGGGTGTCTCCCGACCAGGCGCGTACCATCGTGCGTACGGATGCCACCGTGATCGGGGCCCTGGCTGTCCTGCGCGGGGATGCCGATACCATGGTTTGCGGTGTCGAGGGTCAGTACAAGAACCACCTGAGGCATGTGGACGACATCATCGGCAAGGCGTCTTCGGTTCACGACTACTCTGCGCTCAGCCTGCTGATTACCCAGAAGGGCACATTCTTTGTTGCCGACACCTATGTCAGTGACGATCCCACGGCCGAGGAAGTGGTCGAGATGACGGCGATGGCAGCGGAATCCGTGAAGCGTTTCGGCATCGAGCCGAAGATTGCCCTGATCTCGCATTCCAACTTCGGCAGTCATGATGATTCCTCGGCACGGAAGATGCGCAAGGCCACCGGCCTTTTGCACGAGAAGTACCCCGAGCTTGAAGTCGAAGGCGAGATGCATGCCGACGCGGCCCTGTCGGAAGATATCCGCACGCGAATTTTCCCCAATTCACGTCTGAAAGGGGCCGCAAATCTGCTGATCATGCCAACCATCGATGCGGCAAACATTTCCTTCAACCTACTGAAGGTCCTGGGCGATGCGCTTCCGGTTGGGCCCTTGTTGATCGGTGCGGCCCGCCCCGCTCATATCGCAACGCCTTCGATCACCGCCCGCGGAGTTGTGAACATCAGTGCAGTTGCGGTTGTGGACGCCCAGTGCCGCGAGCCATCACCTTCCAAGAACGCAGACAACGGCAAGGGCTGAATTCGTGGCCGAAGTGGAAACGCGCCCTCCTGAACCTGATACGGAAGACGAGGTCGTCGGTCTTTCCCCTTCACTCGTGCGTGGGGTGGATGAGGCCCTGGACAACGGTGATGAAGAGGCCGTCAGCGAACTGATCAGCGAGCTCCATCCGGCGGACATGGCGGACCTGCTTGAAAGTCTGGTGCCGGCTAAAAGGGATGAACTGCTCGGGCAAATTGGACAGACACTGGACCCGGAAGTTCTGTCCTACCTGGACAGTGACCTGCGCGAAGAGGTGGCCGAAACCCTGGGCGCCAAGGAAGTGGCGCGTGTTCTGAAGCGGCTGGAAAGTGATGACGCGCTGGAGTTCTTCGAAGACCTGAGCGAAGACCTGCGCACCCAAGTCCTGGCGCGTGTGCCCGTCACGATCCGTCGGCTTCTTCAGGAAGGCCTGGAGTATCCAGAGGATTCCGCGGGCCGTCTGATGCAGCGCGAGGTTGTCGTGGTGCCCGCCATCTGGTCAGTCGGTGAGACCATCGATTACATGCGTTCCCACAAGAAGCAGATGGAGCGCGACTTCTACGATCTTTATGTCGTGGATCCCCGCTATCGCCCGATCGGCAAGATACCGCTGTCCAGGGTCCTTAGGAACAAGCGGCACGTTCCCATCACGGAGCTGCTGGACGAGGGAGTTCGCACCGTGCCTGTGACCATGGACCAGGACGATGTGGCCTTTCTCTTCAAGCAGTATTCGCTGCTATCGGCCCCGGTTGTGGATTCGTCCGAGCGGCTTGTCGGTGTCGTGACCATCGATGACATCGTCCATGTGGTCGAGGAGGAAGCCGAGGACGACCTTCTGAAACTGGGCGGCGTGACGGAGACGAATGTCTACAGTGCCGTTTTGGAGACGACCAAGTCGCGTTTCACTTGGCTTTTCGTCAATCTCGGTACGGCGGTCATGGCTTCGCTGGTCATCGGCGTTTTCGAAGCCACCCTTCAACAGGCTGTGGCACTGGCCATCCTGCTGCCGATCGTGGCCTCCATGGGCGGCAACGCCGGCACCCAAACCGTCACGGTGGCCGTGCGTGCCCTGGCCCTGAAGCAGCTTTCCGGAGGGGGAGCGAAGCGCTTCATTACCAAGGAGCTTCTGGTTGGCCTGGCCAACGGAGTCTTGTTTGCCGTCCTGGTGGGCCTTGTTGCCTGGATATGGTTTGGCAATTCCCTGATTGGCATGGTGATCGCGATGGCCATGGTCATCAACATGGTGGCGGCAGGACTGTTCGGGACTCTGATTCCCATTACGCTGGAACGCTTGAACATTGACCCCGCAGTGGCGTCCTCGGTCTTCCTGACCACAGTGACGGATGTCGTTGGGTTTTTCGCTTTCCTGGCATTGGCCGCGCTCATCCTGTTGTAAGGGCCCGGCAAGCCCGGGCCCTTGGCCTCTTGCGGCAGTGGAAGAAGGAGTATTCAGGAATGTATCGACTATACTGGTCTCCCTCGACGGGGGCCTTTGCACCCGAAGCCCTATTGAACGAAATAGGGGCCCGCTACGAGCGTGTGTTCGTGGATACGCGCAAGAACGAACAGAGTTCACCCGATTTCCTGAAGCTCAACCCTCGTGGACAAGTGCCGGCGTTGGAGCTCCCTGACGGCAGTGTCATGACCGAATCGGCAGCGATGATGCTGACACTTTGCGAACGGCATCCGGAATCCGAGCTGCTGCCACCCCCGGGAGAAGCGGCGCGTGCCCAGCTCTATCGTTGGCTGTTCTTCGCGGTTGCCAATATCTACGAAGCGATTCTGCGCCGCTATTACAGCGATCGCTTTACTGTCGATCCGATGGGCGGTGAAGCCATTCAGCGTCAGGCTGAAAAGGATTTGGTGAGTTATTGGGGGATCGTGGAACAGGAGGCGTTGTCCGAGTCGGGTGGCCTGCAAGGTGCCGGTTTCAGCTTGCTCGACATCTACTTGTCCATGCTTGCGGCTTGGCAGCCCCAGGCCAAGGATGTACTGGAAACACATCCCAGGCTTGCGCGCATGGTCGGCCGGGTCAGTCAGCGCCCCGCAATTGCACCCGTGTGGAACGAGCATTTCGCCCTCAAGGCGCAGGCTTGATCACCAGATTTCGAAACGGAAGACTTTCATGACAGATTTCCAGCCGGCAGACCCCCAGTGGGAAGCGCGTGTGCGCGCCTCGTTCGACCGCCTGGGGATCATGAAGACCCTGGGGGCACGCCTTGGGAAGATCGCACCCGGAAGTGTTGAGATCCTGCTGGAGTATAATGAGGGGCTCAGCCAGCAGCATGGATACTTTCATGCGGGCGTGACCTCCACCATTGCCGATTCCGCGGGGGGCCTGTCTGCCTACAGTCTGTTTCCTGTGGGCCGGGCCGCCCTGTCCGTGGAATTCAAGATCAACATGCTCAATCCGGCAGATGGCGATTGCCTGCGCGCCGTTGGCAAGGTCCTGAAACTGGGACGAACCTTGTCGATTTGTGAAATTGAGGTCTACAGCCAGAGGCAGGAAAGAGAAAGTCTTTGCGCAAAGATGCAGCAAACCCTGTTTCAGGTGGCCGCGCGAACATGATGCCGGCTTTCCCTATCCCGAGCTGGGATATATTTCCCGGCCATGTGAAAAGCTCAATCCTGGCAAGATGCAGGAGAACAGTTGTTGCGCTCTGCCCGGCTCTGTGAGAACGGTGCGACCTTCAGCTGGGTAGAGTCCTGGCTCGCCGGCCGGGTGTCGCATGTGTGCCCAGGCCAGTTTTTTCGTAACGGGGGTAGGTTTCCTTGTCGACTGTCCTGATAACCGGTGCCAATCGCGGGATCGGACTGGCGCTGGCCAGCTGTTTCGTGGAAGAGGGCTGGGAGGTGCATGCCTGTTGCCGGCATCCGGAAAAGGCCACCGCCCTGAAGGCCCTGGGCGAGTCTGTCACGATTCACAGGCTCGATGTGATGGATATGCTCCAGACCGAGAACTTGGCCCGCAGCCTTTCCGATGTGCCGCTTGATATCCTGGTGAACAACGCAGGGGCAAAGGATCCGGGGTCGCCCTTTGGAAAGGTTTCTTACGAGGAATGGTCGCGCGTTTTTGCCATCAACACCATGGCCCCCCTTCACTTGGCAGAACGCTTTGTCGACCAACTGGAAAGGGGCTCGAGGAAGCTGATCGTCAACATCAGTTCACGCATGGGATCCATTGGCGATAACGACAGTGGCGGCAGCTATATTTACCGCTCCAGCAAGGCGGCCCTCAACATGGTCACGCGCTCGCTGTCCATAGACCTGGCTGACCGTGGAATATCCGCAATTGCCGTACATCCTGGCTGGGTGCGCACCAAGATGGGCGGACCGAATGCACATCTGGACACCGATGAATCGGCAGGCTCACTGAAGGATCTGATGCTCAATCTGCGTCCGGAAGACAATGGGTGCCTGCTCAATCACGACGGCCAGCGGCTCCCCTGGTAGCCACCTTTGGCCGGGTAGCAGGCACCGGGATTTCAGAAGGATGAATAGTGAGGCGTTTCCGAGGCGCCCTGGGTGGACGGCTGCAGACTGTGGTCCATCGACAGGGGCTCGGCCTCGTCGTTGGCCGATGAAGCCGTCTGCTCCTGCATGACACGGGGCAGGGTGACAACAAAGCGTGATCCCTGACCGGGCGTGCTTTCGGCAACGATATCACCGCCAAGTTCATGCGCCAGATCCTGCGCAATGGCCAACCCCAGCCCGCGTCCCGGCCGTATATGGTCCTTGCGCTGCTTCGAGCGGTAGCCAGCCTCGAAAATGCGTTCCAGCTCATCCTTGGGGATGCCGACACCTTCGTCCCATATCACGATGGCCAGTTGCTCGTCCGAAAGAGGCTCTGCTTTCAGGCCCACGGACCGTCCCTTCGGCGTAAACTTGATGGCATTGCCTAACAGATTGATCAGGATCTGGGCTATGGCCCTCCGGTCACCCTTGACCATCCAGGGCCCGACCGGGCCAATATTCGACCAGTTCACGCCGGCACGTTCTGCTTCCAGCGACAGGATGACAGCAACTTCCGCGACGATTTCGGCCAAAGGCAGCTCGTCCTCAGACCGCGGCTGCCTTTCCTCTTCAGGCTGCTTTTCCTCCACGAAGGTGGTGATCACGCGCTGTAGATGTGAGGCCGCCGCGGATATGCTCTGCAGGCAATGAAGATAGCGTGAGGGCAGCGGCCCATAGGGGCTTTTCGTTGCAAAATCCGCATATCCCATGATGGCGTTCAGGGGCGAGCGCAGTTCGTGGGCCAGGCGCGCGAGCCGTTCGGTCTCGCTTTCGTCTTCTTCATCCTGCTGATCGCTGGTCTTCAGGCCATAGCGCAGTTCGGATACCTCTATGGCCAGGCGTTCCATCTCCTGGATGAGGCGGTAGTAGCTGTCCTCGTCGACTTCACTGTCGACAGGCTGCCGGCCTTGGGGTTGCCCGCGGTTTATAGCGTAGGATTCCCAAGGAGCAGCGGTTCCGCGGTAGCCCAGATATCGCCCGGTGGCCTCGTCGAAATAGGCGACGCCGCAAAGGCTGATCACATCGCCCTCTCCATCGGGGGAGGTGATGTGGAACAGGAGATTCCGGAAAGGGCGGCGCGCCTCGACCGCACGATGCAGGCGGTCGCGACTTTGTTCATCCGCCTTCTGCTCGGCCTCCGAAAAGAGTGACAGCAGAGGCTCTCCGACGAGCTTGTGGGCCAGGCGCCCCAACCCCCGTGCGACGGGTGCACTGACATAGGTCAGGCGCAAGTCGCTGTCGGTCTCCCAAAGCCATTCGGCAGAAGCGCGCAGAAAATCCTCGGAGCGCCCTTCAGCCGGACCTGATGGTTGGCTGGTTTCGCTCCGTTGTGCATCCGCATCTGCGGTGGTGCGTTCGGGGACGCCTATCATGGACACGCCGGTGGACGGCATGGAAATCCTTCCATTTCCCCATCGCCTTCTACCTGAGCAATCTAGCTCGAGGCAGTGTGAGAAATCAACTTTCACTATAACACATTTTTAACATTTTTTTAGACAGATAAAGACATTTTTCCTCTGTGGAACAGATTTGTTGGTGAAGGGCGTGCGGTGCCGGTTGAACTGAACCTCTGCGAGCCTTCGAAAATGAGCTCGAAGCAGACTGGCCAAAAATCAGCTGGCCGCGGTTCTGCTTATCCCACGTAGCGGAAAGTGCCTTCTGCCTGCGCCAGGAGTGCGCCGCTTTCATCACGAACGTCACAGCGGCTGAAGAAGATGCTGCGCCCACCTCCGACCTTTTCGCCGATGGCCGTGATCCTGCGTCCCGGTTGTCCCGGTTCGATGAACTGGACATTCAGGGACAGCGTGACGGCCTGTCGCTGGCCTTCCGGCATGTCGGGATGTGTGCCGGCATAACCGCAGGCGGCATCCGCCAGCGTCGAGGTCATGCCGCCATGAAGGACCTGGCCACGATTGAGGTGGAAGGCCTCCACCTGCAGGTCGAGTTCCACGCGGTTGAGCTCCCATGATGTGATCTGTAGCCCGACATGGGCACCAAAGGCGCCAGTCTCGTGGGTACTATCATGGGAAACGGGAGGTTTGCTGGAGTCTGTCATTGCTGATTTGAAAAGAAGAGGAAGGGCGGTCCTGCCTGCAGAAGACAAGGGGCAGGACCGCAAACAACTACATGGGGAGGTCTTCACTCATGGACATGAGAGAGGCATTGCCCCCTGCCGCCGTGGTGTCAATGGAGATGACGCGCTCGGTCGCGAAGCGGTGCAGATAGTGGGGTCCTCCGGCCTTGGGCCCCGTTCCCGACAGACCCTCGCCGCCGAAGGGTTGTACGCCGACAACAGCGCCGATCATGTTCCGGTTCACATACATGTTGCCGACGCGGATGCGCCGGCGCACGAAGTCGACGGTCGAGTCGATGCGTGTATGTATGCCGAAGGTCAGGCCGTAGTTCAGGGCGTTGATGTCCTCGATCAGCTTGTCCATTTTTTCTGCCTTGTAGCGCAGGACATGAAGGACAGGCCCGAAGACTTCGCCCTGAAGGCGGTTCAGCGAGTCGATCTCGAAGGCCACGGGCGGCACGAAGGTGCCCTTGTCGGCAGACTCCGGCGCCGAGGCGCGGGCGATCAATCGCCCTTCGGCTTCCATACGATTGATGTGACCGTTCAACATGTCCCGAGCTTCGGAATCTATGACCGGGCCGACATCGGTGGACAGCCAGGCCGGATCACCTACGCTCAGTTCAGAAATGGCCCCGGAGAGCATCTTCAGCGTCTTCTCGGCAACATCCTCCTGAATGCAGAGGATGCGCAGGGCCGAACAGCGTTGACCTGCGGACTGGAAGGCGGAGATCACCACATCGCGAATGACCTGCTCGGGCAGCGCCGTTGAGTCCACAAGCATGGCATTCTGGCCACCGGTTTCCGCGATCAGGGGCACAATGGGCCCTTCGCGCTTGGCCAGGCTCTGGTTGATCAGCCGCGCCGTTTCCACGGAGCCCGTGAAGGCGATGCCGGAAATCCGCGTATCGGCAATCAGCGCGCCTCCGATCTTGGCGCCGTCCCCGGGGATCAGGTGCAGAACGTCCTTGGGAATCCCCGCTTTGTGGAGCAGCCGCACGGCTGCGGCAGCTACCAGTGAAGTCTGTTCGGCGGGCTTGGCGATAACACAGTTTCCGGCCACCAGTGCGGCCGAAATCTGGCCAGTGAAGATGGCCAGGGGGAAGTTCCAGGGGCTGATGCAGAGGAAGGTGCCGCGTCCGTGAAGTCCGTATTCGTCGATTTCTCCGGTAGGCCCGGGCAGTTTCAGCGGTGCGCCGAAATCCTCGCGCGCCTTCATGGCATAGTAGCGACAGAAGTCGACCGCCTCGCGCACCTCGGCGATGGCATCGTTGGGTGACTTGCCGGCTTCCTTGATGCAGATGGCCATCAGTTCGGCCGTGTTCTCCTCCATAAGGTCGGCCATCCGGTCCAGGCAGGCAGCGCGCTGGTCGGCAGGTGTTTCGTTCCAGGAGAAGTGCGCTTTCGTGGCGATCTCCAGCGCTTCCAGGGCCTGTTGCGGCGTCGCATTCACGACCTGTCCAACGACCTCCGTATTATCGGCTGGATTACGAACATCTTCGGCGCGCCCCTTGGCCTCCTTGCCATTGATGATAGGCGCAGCACTCCAGTGCTTCTCCGCCTTCTCACGCATGCTCTGTGAGAGGGGCGACATGACCGAGATGTTGGTCAGGTCAAGTCCCGCCGAGTTCCTTCTTGCGTCCCCGTAGATATTCCGGGGCAGGGGGATGTGCGGGTGTGGCACATGTTTCAGCTTCTTGGCCTGCTCGACCGGGTCAGCCACCATCTCCTCGATGGGCAGGTCCTCGTCCTGGATGCGATTGACGAAGGAGCTGTTGGCCCCGTTTTCAAGTAGGCGGCGGACCAGGTAGGCCAGCAGATCTTCGTGGCTGCCGACGGGGGCGTAGATGCGGCAGGGTCGATTGTGCTTCTTTTTGCCGACCACTTCTTCATAGAGGGCTTCCCCCATGCCGTGGAGGCGCTGGAATTCGTATTCCTGATTGTCGCCTGCAAACTCCAGGATGGCTGCCAGGGTCTGGGCGTTGTGCGTGGCAAACTGGGGGTAGAAGACATCCGTGTTGCTCAGCAGTTTCTTGGCACAGGCCAGATAGGAGACGTCTGTCAGCACCTTGCGCGTGAAAACGGGATAGCCGGGATACCCCAGTTCCTGGGCGTGCTTGATCTCGGTGTCCCAGTAGGCGCCCTTGACCAGGCGCACGTTCAGCCGGCGCTGGTGCTTGCGGGCCATATCCGCCAGCCAGTCGATCACCATATGAGCCCGTTTCTGGTAGGCCTGGACGGCCAGTCCGAAGCCGTTCCAGCCGGCCAGATCAGGATCACCGGAGACGGCTTCGATGACATCGAGTGAGATGTCCAGGCGATCTGCTTCCTCGGCGTCGACGCAGAGGGCAATTTCCTTCTGCTTGGCATCGAGGCAGAGCTGCTTCAGGCGCGGTACGATCTCGCTCATGACGCGGTCGCGATGTGCAAACTCATAGCGCGGATGCAGGGCGGACAGCTTCACCGAAATACCGGGACTGTCATCGATGTTCTTGTCTGCGCCGGCTTTGCCGATGGCGGCGATGGCATCACGATAGGACTGGTAGTAGCGATCCGCATCCTCCATGGTCCGTGCGGCTTCGCCGAGCATGTCATAGGAGTAGCGGTATCCCTTTGCCTCCACGGGCTTGGCCCGCTCGAGCGCTTCTTCGATGGTGCGTCCCATGACGAACTGGCGGCCCATGATGCGCATGGCCTCGCGCACGGCGCGCCGAATCACGGGCTCCCCAGATCGCTGGACAAGGCGGCGCAGCACCCCACCGACATTCTGGCGGTCCGCGTCATTCAACTTCACCACACGGCCCGTGAGCATCAGGGCCCAGGTGGAGGCGTTGACGAAAAGGGACTCACTGGCGCCCACGTGCTTGTCCCATTCCGCCGAGCCAATCTTGTCCTTGATCAGCTTGTCGACGGTATAGGAATCCGGTACGCGCAGCATGGCCTCGGCCAAGCACATCAGGATGACGCCTTCCTTACTGGACAGTTCGTATTCGTGCATGAAGGCATCGATACCGCCCTGTCCGATGCGCGAGTTGCGCACGGCCTTGACCAGGTCCGTGGCCTTCCGTTCGACCCTGTGACGCGTGTCTGCATCGGATTCCGCAAGCTTGATCAACTGATTGACGGTCTCCGTTTCGTCGGCATGCGTGGTCTGGCGCAGCTTCTGGCGCAGTGTGCTGACCTCGGCCAGTGCAGGATCGATAATCATGGGCTAGCTCCCTTATTCGTGCGCCCTCTGTGCCCTTTGTAAAATAGCGATACAAAGAAGCTGATAATTCTGATAAATTGCGAGCACAGGCAAGATTTTGCAAGGAAATAGCAAAAATGGCAGCAAAATCATCCAAGGAAATTGCTTCTGATAGGGTTTTGGACCAGGTGGACCGCAATATCCTTCGTGCCCTGCAGGCAGAGGGCCGGCTGAGCAACGTCGAACTGGCACGGCGTGTGAATTTAAGTCCCACACCCTGCCTCGAGCGCGTTCGGCGTCTTGAACGCGAAGGCTATATAAAGGGCTACCGCGCAATCCTGGATCCCATGAAGCTCGACGCCGCCCTGATGATCCTGGTCCAGGTGACACTGGACCGTACGACACCGGAAACTTTCGAACAATTTCGCAAGATTGTCGAGGGGCTGCCGGAAGTACTGGAGTGCCACATGGTTTCAGGTGGCTTCGATTACCTGCTTAAGGTGCGAATGCCCGATATGGCGACCTATCGAAAGTTCCTGGGCGAGGGGCTGGCCGAAATGTCGGCCATCGCCCAGACCCATTCCTATGTGGTCATGGAAGAGGTCAAGACAGACAGCCCGCTGCCCATTCACGAACTCTCCGAGGCCTTAGAGACAGAATGATGAAAGCGTGCAGCGAATAACGATTTCAAGGTTATTGACATTCATTCGCAGTCGCGCTAGAGAGACTGTATCGAAAGTCAGAAGTGGTTTTCCATGTACGTTTGTCTCTGCAACGGATTTACCTGTCGGGATGTGCGCCGCTCCATAGAGGAGGGCGCAGGGACTGTTGGACAGGTTTACAAGGCCCAGGGCGCGAAGCCCAATTGCGGGCGCTGCCGGGAAACCATCAGTGATATTCTGACAGAAGGGCGGACATCTTCTGAAAGTCTGCCTATGGATGCTCCAGCTTTTCCGATCGCTGCAGAGTGACAATCACGCCTTTTTCCTGATAGCCTGAGAACCTGTCTCTGGCGACACTGCTGTTTGTCGCTGGCGCGACAGGAATGAACTCAGGTATGACTGCAGGAGAGAGACGGGCATGAAGGGTGACAAACAGGTCATCGAGTACCTCAACAAGGTACTCACCAATGAGTTGACGGCGATCAACCAGTATTTCCTGCACTCGCGCATCCTGGGTGATTGGGGTGTGTCCGAACTGGCGGGCAAGGAATACGAGGAATCCATCGACGAGATGAAGCACGCTGATCAGTTGATCAAGCGTATCCTCTTCCTTGAGGGCCTTCCGAATCTACAGGATCTGCACAAGATCATGATCGGAGAGGACGTGAAGGAGATCCTGGAGTGCGACCTCAAGCTGGAAAGCAAGGCCATCCCACTTCTTCGCGAGGCGATCACCCACTGCGAACAGGTGCACGATTACGTCAGCCGCGAACTGTTCGAGAGCATCCTCGAAAGCGAGGAAGAGCACGTTGACTGGCTGGAAACCCAACTCGGGTTGATTGGACGCATGGGGCTGGAGAATTTCATCCAGATGCAAACCGGCGCCAACGAATCCGAGGGCTAAGCCGAAACCACTTCTTTTTCAGGCAGGTGTTCGAGTTCTGCTACACGTCTGCTGGCGTTCTGGCCTGCAGGAGTCGTGGCAGGTTCCTTCGAGACGGCGAGCTTTTCTGCTTTCCGGGACCAGGTCTCCTGTCGCGTCAGGCGGAAAAGCAGTGCGGGATCCAGGGTGCGCAGGACGGTCATTCTTGTCTCCCAGATAATGATAATGAATTTCATTATCAAATTTATCGACTGGCTGACAAGATTTCTTTGTCCTTCAAACGCTTCATGGAAGCTGGCCGATTTCGCGTCACTCTGGAGCCGTGATTGTCCAAGCTGCGAGACCTGCTAACTTTTGCTTAAAACAGCAGTTCCATGATATTGGAAATGAAGAATTATCCCGAGTTTGGTATTTTTCTCGCCATGCTGGAACCAATGCCATAGTGGGGCAGGGTATTCTTGTAGCGATATGCGTGTGAATCGGTCTGCCAGATCGAGCCAGACGTGACAGTTTTCCGTTCAGCCCCCGGCTGTTATCTTAACGTCGAGATCACAAAGGAGTCGATCCTCATGACATGCATGAACTCTGTCTCTGCATTGCAAGACAGCCGTTATGTCCTGGGGCCGGCCGTACTTGGGAGCATGTTGGCGAATGCATGAGCCTTTGTTCCGGGAAGAGCGCAGGGAGGACGGTATCGTTCGAATTATCCTGGCGCGCCCCGAAGTCCACAATGCCTTCAACGATGCCTTGATCGCCGGCCTGAGCCGGAGCCTGGAGAGGCTGGACAGCGATCCGAACGTTCGCCTTCTTCAACTCGCCGCTGAAGGTGCATCATTTTCCGCAGGCGCCGATCTGAACTGGATGGAGGCGATGGCCAGCTATAGTGAGTCCGAGAACATCCGGGATGCCGAGGCGATGGCGGGCCTGATGGAACGCCTCAACAGCTTTTCAAGGCCGACGATTGCCGTGGTTCAGGGGGCAGCCATGGGCGGCGGTGTTGGCCTTGTCGCTTGCTGCGATATCGCTTTGGCGGCCGATACGGCCATTTTCGCCCTGAGTGAGGTCAGGCTGGGGCTTATCCCGGCCGTCATCTCGCCCTATGTTCTTGATGCCATAGGCGTGCGTGCGGCCAGACGCTACTTCCAGACGGGCGAGAAATTCTCGGCGGAAGAGGCCTGTCGCTTGGGATTGCTGCACGAGGTTGTGGTTCCGGAGCAATTGGAGGCTCGGGCCGAAGCCCTGTCGGACAGCCTTCTGACCGGAGGTCCAATGGCCCAGCGCGCGGCCAAGGAGCTGATCTTTTCGGTCGAGGCAAACCGCCGTTCGTCGGAGTTGAAACGGGCAACAGCGGCGCGGATTGCGCGCCTGCGCGCCTCTCATGAGGGACGTGAAGGCATTCGTGCCTTCCTGGACAGATCGACACCCTCATGGCGTGATGTCAGGGAAGAGAAGCCAGTCACAGCGTCCAGAGGAAACAAGAAAGGATAAAATCGGCCGGCCCGGTCGCACAGGAACATGGAATTTGCCAATCAACTGATATTCATGGGAGGCGCCCTGCTGCTGGTCAGTATTCTGGCGGGCGTGCTGTCCTCACGAATAGGTGCCCCTCTTCTGCTGGTCTTCCTTGGTCTCGGGATGTTCTTCGGTGAGGATGGGCCGCTTGGCATTTCCTTCGACAATTTCGATCTGGCCTATCTGATTGGCAGTCTGGCTCTGGCCATCATTCTGTTCGATGGCGGCCTGCGAACGCCCTACAGGTCCATCAAGCTTTCCTGGGCGCCGGCATCCCTGCTGGCCACAGTGGGAGTCATTATCACGTCTGGGTTGACTGGTCTGTTTGCCTGGGCCGTTTTGGATTTTGGACTGCTGCCCTCGCTGTTGGTAGGCGCGATCGTAGGCTCCACTGATGCCGCGGCGGTTTTCCTGCTGCTGCACCAACGCGGCATGGACCTAAAGCGCCGGGTTGGAACCACCCTCGAGGTGGAATCGGGCGTCAACGACCCCATGGCCATATTCCTGACCATTACACTGGCCGAACTCGTGTCCACGGGTGTCACGGACATTACCTGGGATATCGCCCAGAGCTTCCTGCTTCAGCTGGGGGTGGGCGCCGCCTTCGGGGTGCTGGGAGGGTATGCACTTGCCTGGCTGGTCAACAAGCTGGAGCTTGCGCCCGGCCTCTATCCCGTTTTCGTGATTGCCGGTGCGCTGGTCGTGTTCGGCGGTGCACAGCAACTTGGTGGCAGTGGCTTCCTTGCGGTTTACCTGGCCGGCATCATCGCGGGCAACAAACGCCTGCGGGCCAACCAACTGATCCGCAGGTTTCATGACGGAATTGCCTGGGTGTGTCAGATCGGGATGTTCCTGATGCTGGGTTTCCTGGTAACGCCCAGCAGTTTGCTGCCGGATCTCTTGCCTGCCGGTCTGATCGCCCTGGGACTCATGTTCGTCGCACGTCCGTTGGCTGTTGCGATCTGTCTTGCGCCCTTCAATTTCTCGCGAGAGGAACGCCTTTTCATCGCCTGGGTCGGGTTGCGCGGGGCCGTTCCGATCTTCCTTGCCATCATTCCGCTGCTCCAGGGTGTGGTCGGTGGCATGCAGTACTTCAATGTCGCCTTCATCGTGGTTCTCAGTTCACTGATCCTGCAGGGTTGGACGGTACCCCTTCTGGCCCGACGGCTGAACATCGAGCTGCCTCCCGCGCCCGAGGACAAGGGCAAGCTGGATTTCGAACTGCCTTCCGGCTTCGACCGGGAAATGGTGGGCTATCGCATCGCAGACACCAGTCCCATGGTGAACAAGTCGATCGACGCGCTGCGCGTGCCGGATCGGGTCCGCATCCTTGCGCTCCTGCGCGAGAATGTCGTGGTGCCGCGGCAGCTGATCAAAACCCTGAAGCCCAATGACTATCTTCTGGCCGTTGCACCACCGGAGCAGGTCCTGCTGCTGGACCGCCAGCTGCTGCCGCGTCGGCGCAGCGGGGCCAAACGCGAAGATGTGACCCTGGGTGATTTTTCCTTCCCCGGCACCACGGCACTTGGCGCGATTTCGGATGTCTATGACCTTCCGGTCACCAAGCAGGAACGCGAGATGCCCCTGGCCGATTTCCTGCGTAAACGTCTTGGCAAGACGGTTTCCGTGGGCGATCGCCTGCCCCTGGGGGCCATCGAACTGGTGGTGCGTGACCTGAATGACGAGGGGATAACCGAGGTCGGAATCTGGCTGGAACCGGCACAACCCCAGCTGTTGCCTGAACGCCTGATTGGCCTCTTCCATCGGGCGACTGCGGTCTTCCGCAGGGGTTTGCCGTGGGTTTCCACGACACACCACGAGGCGAGCGCCGATGAAACCGAGCAAGCGGCACAGGAGGGGGCGCCGGTACCTGTGAAGGACGGCAAGAGCTAGGAGCCTCTCTTTTCTTTTCCTGTTGGCTTCAGGCTAGGGTTAGCCATGAAAAGGCAACATACCATCGCCTTGGCTTAAGGTGGCATTGTGATTCAGGGTCATCTTTCAGAAAGTGGCTTTTCGATACAGAGATCACAGTTGGTTTCTTGATGGTTGTTCGGGTAAAGCAAGGTGGCAGGTGCGCATGAGTGAGTTGCCGAAGGCCGTTCGGCTTGTCGAGGTTGGTCCGCGAGACGGCCTGCAGAACGAGTCGGCCCACCTGCCGGCCGCTGTGCGGGCGGATCTGATCATGCGGCTGGCAGAAGCCGGATTGACCCATATCGAGGCCGGGGCCTTTGTCAGCCCGCGCTGGGTGCCTCAGATGGCGGCCACGGCCGAGGTGATGTCATTGCTGCCGCAAAGGCCGGGTGTCAGCTACCCTGTGCTGGTGCCCAACGAGAAGGGCCTGGATGCGGCGCTCGAGGCCGGGGCCAGGGAGATCGCGGTCTTTGCTGCTGCCTCCCAGAGTTTTTCCCAGCGCAATATCAACTGTTCCATAGAGGCCTCGATGGAACGCTTTGCCCCTGTGGTCGAGCGGGCGCTGGACGCGGGCCTGAAGGTCCGAGGCTATGTCTCCTGTGTATTGGGGTGCCCCTACGAAGGTGAAATCGACTCGAGTGCGGTGGCCTGGGTGGCGCGGGAGCTGCGTGGGCTCGGCTGTTATGAAATCTCGCTGGGGGACACAATTGGAGTCGGCACCCCCGGCCGTGCGCGCGCCTTGGTCAAACGGGTCTCGCAGGATGTTCCCCTGCCGGAACTGGCAGTCCATTTTCACGACACCTATGGCCAGGCCTTGGCCAATATCTATGCCTGTCTGCTGGAAGGAGTCTCTGTGGTGGATGCTTCGGTGGCAGGTCTCGGCGGCTGCCCCTATGCGGCCGGCGCCAGCGGCAATGTTGCCAGTGAGGATGTGGTCTACATGTTGAATGGTCTCGGGATTCGCAGCGGGATTGATCTGGATCGTCTGGTTGCGGCCGGAAACTTCATTTCGGAGCAGATTGGCCAGTCCTCGCGCTCACGTGTTGCCCTGGCGCGGGGCGGAGCTGTAGCTCGCGAAGAGGTGTAGGTCTTGGCTGAGTTGCATCTGATCAAGCTGTCTGTCGGCAGCGAATCGGTCGAGAGCCTGAAGGCGTTCCAGGAAGAACGCCTAGCTGTTGCTGGAGGCCTTTGGCACGACACCCGTATGATCCCACGCCGCCGGGGCGAGCTTCTGGAAGGCGGCTCGATCTACTGGGTGATCAAGGGGCTGGTGCAGGCACGCCAGCCACTGGAGGACATAGAGGAGCGGAGCGATGACTCCGGCCGTTCCTATGCGCGCCTTGTTTTGAGGCCAGGTCTGCTGCGTGTGGCGCCACGTCGGCAGCGGCCTTTCCAGGGGTGGCGTTACCTGACGGCTGCACAGGCGCCAGCCGACCTGGGCGAGACCGGGGATACCCTGTCCGAGGCACCGCCGGAGATGCTGGCCGAACTGCGGGAGTTGGGACTGTTGTGAGCCGGGCTTCACGGGACTGCAAAATTTTTCTGGCATGATTTGAATTTTGCTCTGGACAGCACCGGCCGATATCCCTAAATAAGCACTTGTCGCGGCGCTGAAGGCGCTCTGCCTTAACTCCCGCGGCTTCCCGAAGACAAAAAATTCAGACAGCGTCTGAAAAGACGTTGAATGGACTTGTCTTCGTGGATATACTCTTTGCTCTTCCGTTCAGGGACGAAATGGTCTGGAAGCACTGCTTCCGAACGGGAGACTTTGGCCCTTACCTCGTGTGAGAGCCGGCTCTTTGACATTGTAGTTAGATATTGGAAGGGATACGCGGACGGCGGTTTTGTGCTTTGGTTGCATGGGCCGTTATTTGTTTGGCGTATCCTGGCTTCGAGCCCTCTGAGGTTAAGACCTTGGAGGATGC